>DATANP010000511.1:0-27492 GCA_036266195.1 Thermoanaerobaculia bacterium
AGCGTCGCAGGAGCGTCCACCATGGACGCAGATTGAGCGAGTTCATCTACTTCTTCAATCCTCACTCTTGTCCCTATGGATATGGAGGTACTGAGGCTCGCCCAGATGCGAACCGCCTCAGCAAGAATATTAACCACTGGAGAGCTGGGATTTATCTCCAAATCTACAAGAAAGCGTGCTTCAGCGACTCGACCAACTTGCAGGAGCCATAGAGCAGTCCGGATCCGTGCCTCAGAAGAAGCATTGGGGCCCGAGCGAGCCAATATCTCTTGTGCATCTGACAAGTTTCCGTCATGATAAGCAAGTAAGGTTGAATAGAGGCTAAATTCGGATTGCTGACTTGTATCAAGTACCTCACTTCCCTGAAATTTCACCACCATTTGCCGTAGCGCTGCATAGTCCTGCCGATCTACTGCGGCACGAACCTCTAATACCCAGGACTCACTTCCCTCGCCCGATTCAAGGTCGCCCAAACCAGTCTCGCTTCGGGGTGCTCCTATTGAAACCAAGGATTCGGCGGGCGAGCCATCATCGAATCTATCAAACGGCTTTAGATAATATTTTAGAACGAGATCTTCATAGTTGTGAAGCTCATCAACAATATCATCCCATGCAAAAATATGCACAGAAAATAGGCCCCTTCCCTCCCATTCCTTGCTAAGACGTCTGACATATCTTTGAATGACCGTATCGCGGCGCGATGTCGTTGCTATTATTAGGCAGCCAAGATCCTCGAATCCCTCTGCCTTTATAGCTTCACTCTTTATCTCCGAGGGTTTCAGGTTCCGTCCTGGTCCTCGCAACTTGCATTGCACTCCCTCCCATCTTGAATCTTTGGCTGACCATCCAAAGATATCGACTCCACTCTGCGCTTGACCTCGCCGGCCATGTTTCAGAGCTTTTGGGTCATCCCATAGGCGGCGCCAGAGGTCTCGACAGAGATCCTCGAACACCTGCTCCGAGGCCGGGATTGGCAGATCCAGTTTCTGTGGCAACATTGGTGCAATTATATCTCACGCCAGAACGATTAGAGCCTCTCCCCCTTGACTGGCCAACTCAAGGAGCCGGCAGCCTAGAGGCTTGGCCTTTCTATAAGGAATTTTGGAACCATGGGCGCAGAACCGGCGTCAAGCGTGTTCGAGCCCACATTCTAAACGGGTTAGGAAAAACCTTCACCGAGTTGCTGCTGCTCGCTATAAGCGACGGCATTCTTGCTGAGCGGTACCGTTGAGCAGCACCCGGACTTCTCAAGAGATCGCTGCTCTCTACGTCGAAGGAGGCAGGGCCCAGAGTTCAAGCGGCTCGCCCTGGAGATGATCCCGGTCTCCTTTTCCCTCTACATCCGCCGCAAAGTCCCAATCCATTGGCAACTCGGAGTGGCCAGTCATATGAAGAAAGGAAATGGGTGGAGGATGAGCCCTCCACCCATGGGAGGTTTCAACCTGGCTCTCTTTCCAGAGACCGCCCGGGCACTTCGCGGCCGGTGAGCCACGCGGTATCCATGGGGTAGACCAGCGGGTCGAAGACGACGAAGTAGAAGTGCCAGACGAGGATGGCCAGGGTGGCGAGCACGGCCTCGTAGAAGTGGACCACGGTCGAGATGTCGATCACCCACTTCGGCATCCAGCGCAGGGTGAAGTTTTCGAACCAGAGCAGGAAGCCGGTGAGGGCCATCACCGCCGTGCCCCACATCAGCGCGAGGTATTCGGCCTTTTCCACGTAGCCCAGGGTGGGCGACTTCGGCATCTCGGCGCGCCGGCCGAAATACCAGGCCAGCCGCTCCCGGAATTCGTGGAGGTCGTGACGGTTGGGCCACATCTTCCAGACGCAGGCGCGCGCGTCTTTCGACAGGGCGAGGTGCAGGAAGTGGCCCAGGAACGCGGCCACCATCAGCAGCGCGGCCGCGCGATGGATCGAGCCGCGCAGCGCGATGCTCTCTTCCCAGGCGAGCAGGGGCCGCGACCACCAGGTGTCGGGATATTTGAGGGCGAAGCCGGTGTAGGCCAGGACGAGGAAGCTCGCCATGGTGAGCCCGTGCGCGAGCCGGAAGCCGAAGCGCATGCGCGGCCGGCGCGCGGCCACGGGCACGACCGGCGGACGGACCGGCGCCATCACCTTGCGCCGCAGGTCGAGCGCGTTGTGCAGCACCATGCCGCCGATCACCAGCCAAATGAGCCAGAGATAGATCAGCCGGATCCAGTAGACGGCCGGCGCCCTGGCTTCGTCCGTGGGCACCACGTGAACCGGCCCGATCGCGAACTTCGTGCCCGCGCCCGGATGGCAGTGGCCGCAGGTTTTCGAAAGGTTTGCCTTGTTCACCATGGAGCGCGGGTCGGAGGACGGCAGGATGTTGTGCACGCCGTGGCACGAGGCGCAGCTCGCCACGGTCTGGTTGCCGGCCTTGCCGGCGAGGCCGTGATAGCTGTCCTCGAAGGAGGCGACGACGTCGGCCGGCATGCCGTATTTCTGCGAGACCCGCACGTCGCCGTGGCAGCGCCCGCAGGTCATCCTGGGGATGTTGGTGGCGAACACCGGCGAG
Source organism: Thermoanaerobaculia bacterium (assembly GCA_036266195.1). Taxonomy (GTDB): domain Bacteria; phylum Acidobacteriota; class Thermoanaerobaculia; order Multivoradales; family UBA5704; genus DATMER01. Next base: position 2,540 of record DATANP010000511.1, read on the forward strand.
CCGGGATCGTCGGGCGCCAGGATGCGGTGCTCGCCGTGGCAGTCGGTGCAGACCGGCGCCTCGCGCAGGCCGCGGGCGGCGGCCTGGCCGTGGACGCTCGCCGCGAAAACCCTGGCAATTTCGCCGTGGCACTCGCCGCAGGTGGCGGGCACCTGTTGATGATTGACTTTTGACGCGGGGTCGGCGGGACGCCGGATGTCGTGGCTGCCGTGGCAGCTCGCGCAGTCGGCGGCCGGCTTGCCTTCGCGGCGGGCCCGGGCGTGGACGCTCGCGTTGTAGGCCGCGAGCGGCTGGATGATGCGCAGGCCCGTGCGCTTCACGGCCGCGGCGTCGGAGTGGCAGGCGGCGCAATCGACCCTGGCGAGCTCGGGCTTTTCCTCGGCGTGCGCAAGATCGGTGGCGCCGGTATGGCAGTCGGTGCAGGAGAGGCCGGCGTGGACCGACTTCTCGAATTCGGCGGGTTGAACGTCGTGGCAGTCGGAGCAGACGATCGCGCCGGCGGTCGCGGCGTCGTCTCCCTCCTGGGCCGCGGCGGGTTGCGCGGCCCAGATCAGGAAGGAGATCAACGCGAGGACCGGGCTGGACCGGAGGGCTCCTCGGACGATGGATCTCATGGCTTTGTCCTCGCGGTTTCCCGCGTCGGTTCACTGTTCGAGGCTCTTCAGGATCTCCGGGTTTTCTTCCTGCATGGCCAGAAGCCCATGGCAGGTCGAGCAGTCCTGTGAGATGGCCCGGCCGTCGGCCGCCACGTGTTGATCGTCGTGGCAGCGGAAGCAGCCCGGGGATCGCTCGTGACCGATGTGGTTCGGGTAGGTCCCCCAGTCGATGTTCATCGACGGGAAGACGTTGGCGCTGTAGATGTCCCCCATCACCGCGGCCGTGGTTTCGATCACCTTCGCCCGGCTGGCGGCGATCTGCGGGTAATCCTTTCGATAGAAGGCGAGCAGGCCGTCGTTGAAAGCCTTTTCGGCGGCTTCGTGCGACGCGTACTTGCCCTTGAGCAGTGCGACCGCTTCGCGGCGGACGAACGGCAGGCCGGCCGGGATGCGTCCGGCCAGCAGCGCCGCGTCCACCTCCTGGTCGGGCGCACGGAAGGTGTGGCTCGGCCGGTTGTGGCAGTCCATGCAGTCCATGATCCGCCAGGCGGCCCCGGCCGGCGCCTTCTTGTCGGCCATGGCGAAGCGCGTGACCTTGCCGTCCGCGGCCTTCATCTCGACTTCGTAGATCGTCTCGCGCTTCTCATCCGCGAGGTAGCGGATCCGCACTCCGGGATCCACGTGCCAGTGGATGCCCTGCGAGCCGTTGCCGTGCCGGCCGCCGACCTTCATCAGGAGGACGGTCTGGAGATGGGTGTTGGCCTCGTCCTCGGAGTAGCTGTCGATGACCTTGAGGCGGTCGCCCACGAACTTGGCGGGCCAGTGGCACTGCTGGCAGGTCTCGCGCGCCGGCCTCAGGTTGTGAACCGGCGCGGGGATCGGCCGCGGATACAGGTTCAGATTGACCGAGATCACCTGCCAGCTCCCGGAGAGCTTGGACTTGACGAACCAGTCGGCGCCGGGGCCGATGTGGCAGTCCACGCAGCGCACGTTGGCGTGCGGCGAGCGCTGGAAGGCGGTGTACTCGGGCTGCATCACGCTGTGGCAGGCCTGGCCGCAGAACTGCGTGGTCTCCATGGTGTGGACGCCTTCGTAGGTGGCGACCGAAAGGATGACGACGTTGATCGCGGTCAGGGCGGTGAAGGCCAGGGCGCGGCGGCGGACGACCGGGTCGTTGAAGTTGAGGATGGGAAAGGCCGCGGGCGCCTCGCCGCGCGCTTCGGCGGCGCGGTCGCGGCGGCGCTGCCGGGCGATGCCGATCGGGATCAGCAACAGTCCGAGGATGAAGATGCCCGGCAGGATCAGGTAGGCCAGGATGCCGATGTACGGGCCGCCCTCGAAGCCCAGGAGGCCGAGGGTGAAGAGCGTGACGATCAGGATGGCCGAGGCCGTGACGATGGCCGAGCCGATCAGGCTGATCGGGTTGCGGGTCAGTGAGATGAAAAAGCTTTTCACGCCTCAGCCCTCCGTCGGGTCGCTGTGGGGTCGCTACTTCTTTTCCTGCTTCTGCAGCCAGGCGATCAGGGCGCCGAGCTCCTCGTCGCTGCCGGTGAACTGCTTGACGTGCTTCTTGCCGTTGATGTCGGCGGTCTTGCGCAGGTAGCCGTTGAGCAGCTTGGCGTCGGTCTTGGCGAGGCCGACGAGGTCGGGGGCCTTGGACGTCTTCAGGGTGTGCTCGATGCCGGCGGGCGGGATCGAGTGGCACATGTTGCACTTCTGCGCCAGGAAGAGGGCCTTGCCGTCGAGCACCTTGGCGGACTGGGCCGCGGCCGGGGTCGCACCGGGTCCGGAGTACAGGATGGCGAGCAGGACGACCGTCAGGACGATCGAGAGGGTGAGACCGAGGGTCTTCATGGTTGCGGCTCCTTTCGGGTTTTGTTCTTCCCGAGGCGAATCAGACCATGCCCGGTGTGAGCCGACTACATCCCTGCGGGTGGTTTTTCCCAGGCCCGGTCCATCCCGCCTCCCTACCCGGCCGGGTAGGGAAAGTACCCGTCCAACGATCTCGTCCATCCTCTCCTTCGGGCGGTGGTGAGGGGGATGCCAGTCACGGTCAAATGCAGCCAGCATCTGACCCGGAAGGAGATCACCATGAGACTCCAATGCCGTCTGCTCCCAGCGCTCGGAGCCGTCCTTTTCCTGGCCTTCGCCGGCCAGGCCTGGGCCGCGCCGCAGGCACCGGAGAGCACACCACCTCAGGGCTATGCCGGCAGCGACGTCTGCATGGCCTGCCATGGCGAGGTGGCCGACCACCTGGCCAACACCCCCCACGGCTCGAAGGCTTTCGAGCGGCTCGCGGCCCATGGCTGCGAGAGCTGCCACGGACCCGCGGCAGCGCACACGGAGAACCCGGACGATCCGGCTCTCCGGCCCAGCATCAGGAAGCTCAGCGCCAAGGACCAGGCCAAGCTCTGCCAGAGCTGCCACAGCGGACGGCAGCAGATGTTCTGGCACGGGAGCGTGCACGCGAACCGCGGCCTGTCCTGCCAGTCCTGCCACAGCATCCACGCCTTCAAGTCCGAGAACGCGCAGCTCAAGACCGCCAACGAGGTCGAGGTCTGCCTGAGCTGCCACAAGGACGTGCGGGCGGAGATGTGGAAAAACTCCCACCATCCGATCCGCGAGGGGAAGATCGTGTGCGCCGACTGCCACAACCCGCACGGCAGCACGACCGCGAAGATGATCAAGGCGCCCTCGGTCAACGACCTGTGCTACTCCTGCCACGCCGACAAGCGGGGCCCCTTCCTCTGGGAGCATGCGCCGGTCCGGGAAAACTGCCTGAACTGCCACGTCTCGCACGGCTCGAACCACATCAAGCTGCAGAAGACGTCGGTGCCCTACCTCTGCCAGCAGTGCCACAGCAACACGCGGCACCCCGGCACGCTGTACGACGGCGCCACGCTCGCCGACCAAGCGCGCGCCAGCAACCGGATCTTCAACCGGTCCTGCACCGACTGCCATGCCGCGGTCCATGGAAGCAACCACCCGTCCAGCCCGTACCTGGGCCACTAGGCACGAGGAGAACGCCATGAGCATCAACCGCACGACCGGGAAAAAAACCGGCAAATGGCTCGCCCTCACCGCCCTCGCCGTCAGTACCCTGCTGCTGGCGGCCCTGCCTGTCGCCGCCCAGGAGCCGGCTGAAGACACTTCGGCTTCCGCGCCGCAGGGCTTCACCTTCACCATCGATCCGATCGTGTTCGGAATTTTCGAGAGCACGGTCGACACGGACTCCGCGAAGTGGGAGGAGTATCGCGATATGAGCAGCGGCTTCGTCATCCCGCTCCTCAACATCGAGGGCCGGGACCCGAATGACGACCGCTATCTCGACTTCCACGCCACCAAAGTCCGCCGGGACGACGCCCGCTATACGTTCGGCTACGGCGTGCTCGACCGCTGGGGCCTGATGGTCGACTACAACAAGATCCCGCACCGCTTCGGCAACAACGGCCGCATGCTGTTCACCCAGACCTCGCCCGGCGTCTACCAGATCGCCGACCCGGTCCAGCTCGCGCTGCAGACGGCCCTGGAGAAGCAGTTCGCGGCCAACCGCGCACTGATCACGTTCCCGTTCCTCAACGGTCTGATCTCTCCTTATCTGCAGACGGCGAGCTTCGTGGACCTGGGCCTGGAGCGCGACCGGCTGAACGCCAACCTCGGCTTCGGCTCGCTGCGCGGCTTCTCGTGGGGCCTCGACTACAAGCACGAGGACCGCGACGGCAACCGTCCGTACGGCGCGAGCTTCGGCTTCAGCAACGCGACGGAGATCCCCGAGGTCATCGACTACTCGATCGACGACGCCGAGCTGGCGGGCGCGTGGAACACCGACCGGGCCGGGGTCCGCTTCGGCTACCGGATGTCCACGTTCAAGAACAACGTCAGCACGATGTACTGGGACAACCCCTGGCGTCTGACCGGCGCCACCGATCCTTCGGCGTACAGCGCTCCGGGCTCCGGCACCATCGGCGGCTCGGGCGTGGGCTTCGCGGACCTGTGGGCGGACAACGAGTCGAACGTGATCTTCGCTGACGGCCGCACGCGGCTCGGTTCGAGCTGGTATGCCCAGGGCAGCCTGTCCTACAACACCATGACCCAGGACGATCCCCTGCTCCCCTACACGCTCAACGCGTCGATCAAGGGGATCGGCTTCGATCATTCGGTCTTCGACGCCACGGACGTGACCAAGCTGCCGGTGCGCAACGCCGACAACGAGGTCAACGTCACCAACCTGTCGGCGCAGGCCGGCGGCGATCTGGGTCAGAATTTCGACCTGACGTTCCGCTACCGCATGTACGACTACGACAACTCCTCGAAGCGCATCGAATTTCCGGGCTACGTCCGGTACCACGCGGTGTGGGAGGAGATCGCGCGTATCACGGTGCCCTTCTCCTACACGAAGACCGACCTGGGCGCCGAGCTGGGCTGGGATATCGGGAAGGTGAGCCGCCTGGCCCTGTCCTACAACCTGCAGAGCTGGGACCGCGAATTCCGCGAGATCGATTCCTCCGACGAGGACATCGTGAAGCTGGCGTTCGATACGCACCCGAGCCAGCGGTTCAATCTGCGGGCGAGCTATGAATTCGGCGACCGCTCGATCGGCGACTACCATCCCGAAGCGGCGGAGAACAGCTTCGTCGAGCCGGAGGGTGTCACCAACCTGCCCGGCCTGCGCAAGTACGACGAGGCGGCGCGCGAGTACGACCAGTTCAACGTCAACGGCCAGCTCTTCGCGACCGACGCGCTGAACTTCTTCGTCGGGGTCACCGGCCGCAACGAGGACTACAAGAAGAGCGAGTTCGGCCTGGTCTCGGACGACGTGCTGCAGTACAACGCCGAGGTCGCCTACGCGCCGAGCGACGCGATCAACTTCTATCTCTTCGGCCACCGCTTCGACCGCGAGAGCCTCCAGCACAACCGGCAGTCGGGGGCCACGCCCTCGACCAGCCCGCTCGACAACTGGGACCTCACGCTCGACGAGACGACCGACACGTTCGGCCTGGGCTTCACGACGAAGGTCAAGGCCTGGACCACCGACCTGCAGGCCAACTATTCGAAGACCGACGGCAACGCCGACTTCTTCAGCCCGCCGGGCGGCACGCCCGACGTGGCGGTGGATTTCGGCGACTACGAGGACGTCGAGCTGCTGGCCGTGCTGGCCCGTATCGACTACCAGCTCAACCCGCGGGCGAAGGCCGGCGTCGGCTACCGCTGGGAGGACTACACGATCGACAGCTTCCTCTTCCGCGGCCTGCGCAACTACCTGCCCGGCGCCCTGCTCCTCAACGCGAACAGCGGCGACTACACGGGCAGCGCGTTCCTGCTCGACTTGAGCCTCAACTTCTGAGCATCCTGGGGCGAGGGGGCCGCTCGCGGCCCCCTCGATCCTCCGCACCACGGCCGCCCCTCCGGGGCGGCTCTTTTTTTGGTGTAACATGCCCCCCTACCTTTCCTGGGAGGAGAGACACGCATGAGCGTCCTGGCCTTTCCCCGCCTTTATTTCAATGGCTACATGCAGTGGAACGTGGACACCACGAACAACAACGACTACGTGCCGGTCTACGACGCCGCGGACGCGGCGCTCGACTGGGCCTACCTCGCCACCATGGAGCCGCCGATCACGCCGTCGAACTTCCAGGAGGCGTTCCGGCCCTGGGTGGTCCAACCCACGAGCGACTCCTGCCCGCCGAGCGATCCCGGACAGCCCAACCAGGACAACTGCAACGACAATCCGACCTGCCACATGGCGAGCCGCTGGAACTACTACGGCAACCAGGGCTGCTCGTTCGTCCAGTACCAGAACTACGTGACGGTGACCACGGGCGGAGCGCTCGCTTACGATCAGCCGGCCGCGTCCGGCGATCCGATCCTCAACCAGCAGGTCAAGATCAGCGGCCGGCTGGTGGACATCAACCCGGTCTCTCCGTTCTGCAGCCAGATCTATTTCAATTCGATCACGGCCGGCAGCTCGACGACGTACATCGGCGGACCGCAGTACCAGCGGATGTACTCGCGCTCCTTCCTCGCGCCGCGCAACATCGCCTCCGACCTGATCATCGCCGGGGCCGTGGGAACGATCTTCCAGACCACGATCCCGACGACCTCGGTGACCTCCGCCAATGGCGGCAATTCGCCGCTTCTCACCGCGCTGCTCAAGGCCATCCAGGCGCAGGGCGCGGCCGGGCTGATGATCCGCATGTCGGCCTACAACACGCTCTACTATCAGAACGGGATCTTCAACGGCACGACCCAGCAGCCGCGCACCTGCGACGAGTTGACGCAGATGTATCAGAACGGCGAGGTGTTCACGAACCCGGCCTACAGCCGGATCGTGGGCGTGATCGGCGTCTGGAACACTGGCGAGCTGTCCACCGCGCCCGGCGGCCGCATGCTGGTGCCGAACGCCACGGTTGCGCCGCCCTCCTCCACCGTCGCCGTCAGCACCGCGGCGCCGAAGGTAAAGGTCGAAGGTCACGCCCGCGTGCGCCTCGACGCGGCTCCGGCGATATCGGCGGCATCGGTGGGCCCCCAGCCTCCCGCCGCCCTGGCCCTGGGAACGATCATGGCCGAGGTGAACGCATCGGCGGGCATCGTTTCGCTCGATTTTCTGAACGCCATTCCCGAGTACACGTCGAGCGGAACGAAGTTCGACTACGGCAGCTTCGATGTCGGCGTGCAGATGCCGGACAATTCGTTCAACCTCATCGGCAGCTTCGATTCCGATCAATACGATCAATCCGCCTACGAAGCGAACGGCGGCCTCGTGGACGTCCCGTTCGCGAGCGGTGTCACGGCCTCGGACGTGAAGCAGTGGGCCGCCGAGGGCCTGCTCGCGCTGAGAAATCAGGGGAACATCGTCTCGCTGGAGCTGCCGCTGACCGTGCAGACCGACGACCGCGGCATCTACTTGGACGAGTGCAGGGTGGGGAAGATGACACTCCAGGTGCTTTACAAGGGAGCGCCGGCTCCGGCGGGCACGCAGGTGGCGATCGCGCAGTACTATCCCTGGCCCCTGATCGTGGCCACGGGCGAGTGGGTGCTGTTCGGCACCACGCCGCCGTCCGGGGGCGACGGGCCGTTCTGCAACGTCACGCCGGCGCAGCCCTACCTGGCGTTCCCGGGCGGCAACACCGTGACCGTCGGCGCCGGCGGAACCGCCACCGTGCTGATCACGTCGCAGGCGGCCGGGTTCCCGATCGTGGCCTTCTATCCCTACCTTGCCGGAACGCCCGCGCCGGCGCTCCAGCCGCAGGTGACGTTCAGCTTCGTCAATTATCAGACGTACACGATCGGCACGGCCTTCTTCACGGCGGTCCGGGCGCTGCCGTTCGACAACGCCCTGGTCGCCCAGTTCGTGGACTGCTGGAACGCCACGGGCTCCTACGCCGGACAGCCGCAATACAACGAGAATGCGATCTGGCAGTTCATCTACAACAACATCTTTTACATCTACGACATGCTCTACCCGGCGATGGACCAGATCATCCCGCTCGGCAACCAGCAGGCGGTGCAGCAGAACATCAAGGTGATCCTGCAGCGGATCTCGGAGACGATCGTGGACACCACGGGGTTCATGCCGGTGACGCGCGAGATGTCGGCGGCCAAGCGGCTGATCCTGGATACCTGGGGCGGCCTGGTCCTCGACAACTTCCCGCAGAAGCCGTTGCCGCCGATCAAGGTTCCCTGCGACGTAACGTAGAGGCGGCGGCGAGCGCGATCGGCAGTCCGACGCAGACGATGTGTCCGGCCAGCCCGCGGGCCAGCACCGCGGGCGGGTAGGACAGCTTGTGCGGGAAGGCCGAGAGCGGCAGCACGACGAAGTTCATGAACAGGTAGAACGCCATGCCGTAGAGCGCACCCCACAGCCAGGGCCGGCGCACCAGGGTGGGGAGCCTGTGGCTTGCCAGGACGTAGGCGGCCGCGGCGCTGAACGCGATCACGAAGTGCAGGAAGAGGCCGAGGGCCGCGGTCGCGCCGCCGCCCTCGTAGGCGTCTTGGCCGAGCAGCCCGCTGGCGACCGATTGCAGGACCGTGACCGCGCTCGTGCCGCGCAGCAGGCGCGACACCACGATGGCGTAGGTGATGTCCAGGATTCCGGCCGCGAGACCGCCCAGCAGAATCGCCCGCAAGGTTCTGTTCATTCAGGAGACCTCCCGGGGGGGAGGCGGTGAGCAAGGGGCGGGCCAGGAGGCAAGGGACCCAAAGGACTGCAGGGACTGCAAGGACAAAAGACTGGCTCTACAGAGCTTCTGGTCCTTGGTGTCCTTGGAGTCCCTTTGGTCCCTTCCTCCCGATTCAACCGGCTGGATTCAAATTCCAGGATTGCCTACTCGCAGTGGCCGGGACCGATCAGGCCCTGGTTGAAGCTGTCGAGCGTGGCGGTCAGGCTGCTGGTGGCGCTCGGCGACAGACTGCCGGCGCCCACGGGCGGAACCACCAAGCCGCCGATCAGGGCGTCGGCGGCGACGATCGCACCGGCGATGCTCGTGTCGTCCGCGCCGCTCGCCACGTTCAGCTTGGCCGCGATGAGCTGGTGCGCCAGCGAGATGAGGCCGTTGCCGGAAGCGGACTTGTCGAAGATCGACTGCAGCTCCAGGTCCGTGTAGCTCACGGTGCCCAGGGTGAGCGAGGTCACCGGCCACTCGTTCACGTTGTTGCCGGTCGGGATCGGCCCGTGGGTCTTCCAGTAGCCCTGGGTGTAGGTGCAGCCGACGGACGTCTCGCAGGCCGCCGTGGCGCAGAACAGGTTGGGCGTGAAGGCGCTGCGGAACAGGGTCGAATTCGCGTGCGCGAAGCCGCGGACGGCGTAGGTCGTGCCGCACTCGAGCGGAATGCTCGCGCAGTTGCTCGACGCGCCGGGGTTGTCGAACAGGTTGTCGCCGATCTGGATCGAGGTGCACTGTCCCTTGCCCAGGTTGTAGGACGACCCGTTGGCGTTGCCCGAGAAGGACGCCTTGCACAGGTCCAGGCTCGCCGAGTCCGGCCAGGTGTTGTCGTCCAGGGTGCCGGGGATGCCGTCGGGCCCGTTGGCGAGCTGCGCGGCGCTGATCCACTGCAGCGAGAACCCGGCCGGAGCACCGGTGTTCAGCCCGGCGCAGACGCCGACGTCGAAGGACACCGAAGTGACCGCGCCGCAGCTCAGCTTCGGGGTATCCATGGTGCTGGCCTTCCCCGCCCATCCGGCCGAGGCTGTCAGCGAGAGAACGACAAGAACGGCGAAGGTCAGTTTCCTGCTGCTCATGATGCCACCTCCAAAATTCATGGTTTTTTTCAGGTCGCTTGGAATCCGGCCGCGCACATCGTCCATGTCAACATATCCATATTCATTCTCATTGGAAGCGCCGCTGGGCCTGCTTCTATTGACTTGAGTGTTGCTCAGGAACATTACATTTCACATTACCAGTTGCTCAGTAAACGATCTATACCTCCTCTAAATCTTTCGATCTACAAGCTGCCTGGCAATATGCTTTCAATTGCATACGTGCAAGGACGTCCCGGCTTTGCTAGACTCGGGCCGCCCCGCGCGGGGCCTTCCAGGGAGACGACAAGACCTATGGAGTTCCAGGGTACCGACCGCTACTACCTCGACCCCGAGCTCGGGGCGATCGTCAACATGGCGCTGGTCATGGAGAAGCCTCTCCTCCTCACCGGCGAGGCCGGCACCGGCAAGACGCAGCTCGGCTTCGAGGTGGCCCGCTCGCTGGGCATGCCGGTCGAGGTGCTGCGCTGCAAGTCGACCATCAAGGGTGAGGAGGCCTGCTACGTCCAGGACACGGTCCTGCGGCTCAACGACGCCCGCTTCGGCAGCGGCAGCACCGGGCGCAACGTCGAGGACTTCTTCGACTACGTGATCTGGGGACCGATCGGCCGCGCGTTCCGCAGCGAGGAGCGCGTCGTCCTCCTGTTCGACGAGATCGACAAGACGGAGTCGGACGTGCAGGACAACCTCCTCGACGTGCTGGAGGACTGCCAGTTCACGATCCGCGAGGTGAACCAGACGATCCAGGCGAGGAGACGGCCGTTCATCCTGATCACGTCGAACGCCAAGCGCGAGCTGTCCGATCCCTTCCTGCGGCGCTGCTACTGCCACCACATCGCCTTCCCCACCCCGGACCAGATGCGCGAGATCGTCGGGCTCCACTTCCCGGACCTCGACAAGGGGCTGCTCGACGCCGCGCTCGGCATCTTCTACGAGCTGCGGCAGCGGGGCTTCGAGAAGCCGCCGGCCACGAGCGAGCTGCTCAACTGGCTGGGCGCTCTCCAGCACTCGCGCATTACGCCGGAGAGGCTCAACATCCCGTTCGTGGGCACGCTGCTCAAGCGCACCGAGGACCTCCTGGCCTGGCGCCAGGGCGGCAAGCGTCCGCGGGTGAACTGAGGAACGGCGGATGTTCCTGACCGGGTTCCTCTACCAGTTGCGGGAGTACGGGGTGCCGGTGAGCACGACCGACGCGCTCGACTTCTACAAGGGGCTGGAGAAAGGCCTGGCCCCGGACCTCGAATCGCTCTTCCTGTTCGCCCGGCTCTCGTTCGTGCGCCGGGTCGAGCACATGGACGCCTTCGAGCGCGCGTTCCTCTTCCATTTCTATGGCATCGACGTGCCGCGAGTCGCTGAGGGCGACCCGGAGCTGCTCAACACGCCTCAATTCAAAGCGTGGCTCCAGGCGGCGATCCGCCAGGGCGAGCTGCCGCCGCAGGCCGTCTGGTCGATGTCGGCGGACGAGCTGATGCGGCGGTTCTGGGAAACCTTGCGCAAGCAGATGGAGGCCCACCGCGGCGGCAGCAAGTGGATCGGCACGGGCGGCAATTCGCCGTTCGGCCACTCGGGCAACGCCAAGGGAGGCGTGCGGGTTGGAGGTCCCGGCGGAGGGAGGTCGGCGGTCAAGGTGATCGGCGAGCGGCGCTACGTGGAGTACTCGGACAGCTCGACGCTCAGCGGCGCCAATCTCTCGCAGGCCCTGGCCTCACTCAGGAAGCTCGCGCCGGCGGGCCCGCGCGACCAGCTCGACCTGGACGAGACGATCTACCAGAGCGCCAGGAACGGCGGCGAGATCGAGCTCGTGTTCCGCCGCGACCTTCTCGACCGGATCGAGGTCGTGCTGCTCATCGACAACGGCGGCAGCTCGATGCTGCCCTACGTGGGCTTGACCCAACTGCTCTTCGCCAAGATGCGGGACCGGTTCAAGCGCTGCGATACGTATTTCTTCCACAACACGGTCTACGGCGTGGTCTACAAGGATTTCCGCCGCCGCGAACCGCTGCCCACGGACGTGCTGATCCAGCGCAATCCGGAGACCCGGCTGATCTTCCTGGGCGACGCATCCATGGCTCCGGACGAGCTGCTCTGGCCGCGCGGCTCGATCTCCTGGGGGGATGAAGACGAAGAGGCGAGCATCGTCTGGCTGCGGCGGCTGCGCGACCGCTTCCGGCACTCGGTCTGGCTCAACCCGATCGCCAGGGAGGACTGGCGGACGACCTACGGCAGCACCACGGTCAAGCGCATCGGCGAGGTGTTCCCCATGGAGGACCTCACGCTCTCGGGCATCAAGCGGGCCGTGGAGAAGCTGAACGGCCGCTAGAGGGGGGAGGGGATCAGGACGCGGAGGCGGGCCAGGAGCACGTCCGTGGCAAGCGAGGCCTCCTCCTCCAGGGTTCCGAGCAGATCGCCGGCGCCGTCGAGGTTGCCGTCCCGGCTCCGCTCCTCCAGCTCGCGGCAGACCGCGGCGAGCCGCTGGGCGCCAAGCTGGGCGGCGCCCCCCTTGAGCACGTGCGCCGCGAAGTTGAGGCTCTCGGCGTCGGCGTCCGCGATCGCCTTGCGCATCCGCTCCACCCGCGCCGGCACCTCGGCCAGGAAGCTGTCGATCACGCCGCGCACGACCGACCGGCCGGCGGCCTGTTCGAGACGGAAGAGGCTGTCGAGGGCGGCTGCGTTCAGGATGGGCGGCTCGGTCGTAGAGGTCGGCCGGCGGGGCTCGGTTCTCACCAGGGAGGCCTTGAGCAGCGCCTGGCGCAGGTCGTCGATGAGGATCGGCTTGCTCAGGTAGTCGTCCATGCCGGCTTCCAGGCAGGACTCCCGGTCGCCGCGCAGGGCGTTGGCGGTCATGGCGACGATGCGCGGCTGTCCGTACGCCGGCCACTCGGCCCGGATGCGCCGCGCCGCCTCCAGCCCGTCCATCTCGGGCATCTGGACATCCATGAGGACTACGTCATAGGGCTGGCGGCGCAGCGCTTCCAGCGCCTCCAGGCCGTTGGCGGTCACGTCGGCCCGGTAGCCCAGGCGCTCCAGGAGGAGCAGGGCCACCTTCTGGTTGACGGAGTTGTCCTCGGCCAGGAGGATGCGCAGCGACCCGGGCAGGCCGGCGCGGATCTCGGCGGTGTCGTCACGGCCCAGGGTGGCCGTCAGCGCCCCCACGGGCAGTCCCAGCGCGGCGCGCAGGGCGATCAGCAGGGTGCCGCGGCGGAGCGGACGGTAGAGGACGGTCGGAGACCACTCCTCCTCCCCGATCTCCTCGGCCCCGACGGGCCGCAGGCGCACGACCGGAAGCCAGGCGTCTTCCAGGGCCTTCAGCCAGGCGGCGGCCGACGGGTCCTCCTCGTCGACCAGGGCCAGGTCGGGCCGCGGCTCCTGGGGCGCTCCGGGTGAGCCGGCGGCGCGCTCGCAGAGGATCCCCCACTGCCGCGCGTAGCCTTCCACCACGCGCAGGGCCGGCTCGCGGATGCCGGCGAGCAGCAGGCGTTTGCCGGCGAGCCTTTCGGTCTCCAGCCGCACGGCATTCGGATCCGCGGGCGCGGTCTGGCAGAGGATGGTGAAGGAGAAGGTCGATCCCCGGCCGGACACGCTCTCGACCGAGATCACTCCGCCCAGGCGCTCCACCAGGCGCTGGCTGATGACCAGGCCGAGGCCGGTGCCGCCGAACAGCCGGGTGATCGAGGAGTCGGCCTGGCTGAACGGTTTGAACAGCCGGTCCATGCGGTCGGCCGGAATGCCGGGACCGGTGTCGCGGACGGCGAAGCGCAGCTCAACCGTGTCCTGCTCGATCGAGACGGCATCCACATGGACGAAGACCTCTCCCTGGGAGGTGAACTTGACGGCGTTGCCGAGGAAGTTGACCAGCACCTGCCGCACCCGGGTGGCGTCGCCGAGCACGGCCGGCGGCACGCCGGCATCGACCAGGCTGCCGATCTCCAGCCGCTTGCGGCCGGCGCTCTCGGCGAGGAGCTGCACGGCCTCCTCCACGCAGGCGAGCACGGAGAAGCAGAGGGTCTCGATATCCAGCCGGCCCGCCTCGATCTTCGACAGGTCGAGGATGTCGTTGAGGATGACGAGCAGCTCCTCGCCGCTGCGCCGGATGATCGTCACCCATTCGCGCTGCTCGTGGCTGAGGGGCGTGCCCAGGAGGACGCTCGTCATACCGATGACGGCGTTCATGGGGGTGCGGATCTCGTGGCTGACGTTGGCCAGGAACTCGCTCTTGGCGCGGCTCGCCTCCTCGGCCTCCCGCCGCGCCCGCTCGGCATGGGCCTTCTCCTCGGCCAGCGCGCGGGTGCGCTCCTCCACCAGCCGCTCCAACTCGCGCTCACGGCGGGCCCCGAACAGCCGCCTCAGACGACCTTCTCCCATGCTCTCGTCCGTCTCCTGCGCGGAGACTACGCTGCACCGCCCCGGGGGTCAATCCGGAACGCTCCTCATGATAAAAAGAGCTGCCCCGAGGTGCCCTCATGACACGAAGAGAGAAAGCAGCGCGCATCCTCGAAATCCTCGAACGTCTCTACCCCACCGTCGAGATCCCGCTCGACCATGGCGACCCGTTCACGCTGCTCGTGGCGGTCGTGCTCTCGGCCCAGACCACGGACAAGCTGGTGAACCAGGAGACGCCGGCCCTGTTCGCGCGCGCCTCGACGCCCGGGCGCATGGCCACGCTGCCGGTCGAGGAGATCCAGCGCCTGATCCGGCGCATCGGCCTCACCGCCTCGAAGGCGAAGAACCTCAAGGCGCTGTCGCAGATCCTGGTCGAGCAACACGGCGGCCAGGTGCCGCGCACGTTCGAGGAGCTGGAGGCGCTGCCGGGGGTCGGCCACAAGACGGCGTCGGTGGTGCTCAACCAGGCGTTCGGCATCCCGACGTTCCCGGTGGACACGCACATCCACCGGCTCGCGGCGCGGTGGGGGCTGTCGAGTGGAAAAAGCGTCGAGAAGACCGAGCACGACCTCAAGCAGGTGTTTCCGCGCGAGTCCTGGGGCAAGGCGCACCTGCAGATCATCTACTTCGGCCGCGAGCACTGCCCCGCGCTCTACCACGACCTCGACGCCTGCCCGATCTGCTCCTGGGCGGCATCGGCGAAGCGCAAGCGTGAGGAGGCGCAGAGGAACCTGGCGGTGCGGCGGCGGGGTTCTTGAATAAACTCCCGGGTCATGCGCCGCCTTCCGCTCCTCCTTGTCCTCCTCCTGGTTGCCTGCCGCGACGGTGCGCCGGCGTCCAGCCGTCCGGTCTCGGGCGACGTCTGCGCCGCGCTCCAGGCCCCTTCTCTCAATACTCCTCCGCCAGCGGCCCCCATCCCTCATCCCGGAGTCCGCATCCTGGCGTTCGGCGACTTCGGGACCGAGGGCGACGACTGGTCCCAGGAGCGGCTGGCCCGGGCCATGGCCGCGTACGGCGCCGAGCACCCCTACGACCTCGGGCTCACCCTGGGCGACAACTTCTATCCGAACGGGCTGGCCAGCGCCGACGACCCGCGGTGGGAGCGGCAGTGGGAGAGCTTCTACACGCCGCTGGGCATCCGGTTCTACGCGGTCCTGGGCAATCACGACTACTACGACCCGAGGAGCCCCGGGGCCGAGATCGCTCGCTCCCGGCGGAGCCCGAGCTGGTGCCTGCCGCGCACCTGGTACACCTTCACGGCCGGCCCGGTGCAGCTCTTCGCCGTGGACACCACGCCCGTGCAGGAGCCGGACAAGGACAAGGACGGCGCCATGACCGCCCAACTGAAGTGGCTCGACGGCGCCCTCGCCGCGAGCCGGGCGAAGTGGAAGATTGTGTTCGGCCATCACCCCATCTACTCCAACGGCTACCACACCGGTCCGGACGGTTCCTTCCCACGGATGCGACGGTATCTTCTGCCGGTCCTCGTGCGGCACGGGGTGGACCTCTACCTCGCCGGCCACGAGCACGACCTGCAGGTGCTGGAGCCGGAGTCGGGGGTCCACTTCGCGGTCTCGGGCGCCGGCGGCCGGAACCTCCGGCGGTTCCGGATGAACCTCTGCAGCCGCTGGGGGATGGACCTGACCTACGGCTTCACGGTGCTGGAGGCGGACGAGGCGAAGCTCGCGCTCACCTTCGTGGGCCTGGGAGAGAGCCGGCCCTACAGGGTGCTCTGGGGGCCCGCCGAAATGCGGAAGGGCGAGGCCTCGGCCTGCCGCCGGCCCTGAGCCGGACCATCCCAGATCGGGAAGTCGAGGACCACGGCCGCGCCGCCGCCGGGCCGGTTCGCGGCCTGGATGCTCCCCTGCTGCTCGTCCACCACGCGCTGGACGATGGAGAGACCGAGACCGGTGCCGCCGCGGCGCCGGGTGAAGAACGGCTCGAACACGTGCGGCAGGTCCTCGTCGTGGAAGCCGCAGCCGCTGTCCTGGATGGCGCACCGGGCCCAGGCGCGGCCGCCCTCCTCGAAGCGGGTCGTCTCGACCACCACCTCGCCGCCGGACGGAGTGTGCTGCACGGCGTTCTGGATGAGGTTGCTCAAGGCCATGAGCAGTCGCCGGCGGACCATGCCCACGCACAGGTGCCGGCCGCCGAGCTCGGCGCGGAGGCGGACGCCCTTGGCCTGGGCGAGCGCGCGGCAGTCCTCCAGGGCCTCCTCGACGACGGCGCCGAGCGCCCCCGGGGCCAGGTTCCGGGCCAGGGGCTTGCCGTATTCGAGCAGCTCGGACATGAGCTCGCTCAGCCGCGACGTGGGCTCCTGCAGACCTTCCAGGGCACGGCGCACGGTTTGATTGGCCGGCGAGTCGTCGAGGGTGTCGAGCAGGGCGTCGAGTGTGGCCGTGATGGCGAAGAGCGGGTTGCGTACCTCGTGGGCTAGGCCGCCGACGAGGTGTCCCAGGGCGCCCAGGGTCTGCAGGCGCGCCTTCTCCTCCAGCGACCGGCGGAGCGCGGCGTTGGCCTCCATCAGCTCCTGTGAGCTCAGGTCCATGGAGCGCTCCAGCATGGCCCGGTCGTCGTCGAACTGACGGTAGGCGGCGTCCACCGCGTCCAGGAACGCCACGCAGTGCTCGGACATCCCCTCCTCGGTCCCGAAGAAACGGCGGATCTGGCGGGCCAGAAGGCTGTGGCGTTCACCCATGGGAGGTTTCCGAGAAGGTAGTGATGGTCATGGTCTGGTTGTGCAGCTCGCACCTTGCGTCGGGCGTGAAGGGTGAGATCTCGCCGTAGGAGTAGAAGCCGGCGAGGATGGTGCCGTCTCCGAGGACGTCCCGGACCCCCTCCACCTCCTCCTCCACCCGCTGGGCCAGGACCAGCTTGCGGCCGACGCAGCTCACCAGCAGGGCAAGGTCCGGAGAGGCGGAGCCCACGGTCTGGTAGCTCGTGCGGGCGGCCCCGACCGCGCCGTCGATCAGGCGGTCGAAGTTGGCCTTCATGAAGCGGGCGTAGCACCCCTCGGGCACGTCGCCGGCGAACGTCATGCTGCTGTGCTCCTCGTCCACCGACAGGATCGTGCGCACCACCGGGGTGTCGCCCTCGCCGGCCCGCAGGCTCAGGGGGAAGAGCAGGCCGCTCGCCGGCAGATCGCTGGCGTGGGGTCCGAGATAGGTCTTGTAGAGGTCGAGCGCCGAGCGGCCGTCCAGCTCGTAGAGGATGTTGCCGGACGAGCGTGTGATGAGGCGCTCGGGCCCGAACGGGTCCCAGCCGCCGAGCGAGGCGTAGCCGATCCGCAGCCCGTCGCCGTAGAGGCCCAGGGCCGCGATGGTGTCCGGCGCCGCCTCGCCGCCGCCGATCACGAGCGTCTCCTTGAACCGGGGCCCGTCCCCCGACAGGCCGCCGGTGACCGTCACCTGCTCCGGGAGATGCCGGGCCAGGCCGTCGACCAGCTTGCTGCCGTTGACGTGGAGGCCGTCCGACAGCACGAGCACGTGGACCAGGCCGTCGCCCTCCAAGGACCTGGCGAGCCGCTCGCCCGCCGCCAGGCTGTCCCCGGGGCCGGCGATCGGCGTGGAGCAGCCCCGGAGGCGGGTGTGGTCGAAGCGGACGGCGGTGACGACCAGCGAATCGTCCGAGACCTGGGTGCCGAAGATGTCGCCCGCTGTGGAACAGCCGAAGCTCCAGGCTCCGGGATACGCCTCGGCAACCTGCCGCCGAAGATCGTCCCTCTTCAGCGCGTCAGGACTGCCGAAAACAAGGACGAGCTGAGCGCCGTCCAGAGGCCGGGGAGTAGACGGCTCCCAACCCTTGGATGGAGTCCAACGGGATTGCTGGATCTGCAAGAAGTCCACCTCCGGAAAGCCATCGCTCCGCCGACGACCCCCGCTCCCGACCTCGGAGCCCGGGACTTTCCTATCAACCCATCGCTACTGGATGGACCGATTGTAACACGGGCGTCACAAGGGCAGTCACGTCCGGGGCTCACCGCGCATAGAATGGTCGCCTCTTGAAGGATGCGGGCTCCGCCCGGGAGGTTCGGTGGCCAAGGTCCTGGTGATCGAGAAGGATTCCGTGTTCGCCGCGGTCATGGAAGACCGCCTGCGGGTGGCCGGGCATGCGGTGCGCGTGGTCGCGGACGCGGCGAAAGCCCCAGCCGTCGCCCTCGAGGTGCAGGCCGATCTCGTCGTGCTCGACACCGGGGCCGAGCCCGCGGCCGACGCGGTGCAGGCGCTGCGCAACCAGGAAGCCACCCGCTCGCTGCCGGTGCTGGCGCTGTCCGACCGCAACGAGGGTTCCGACCGCGTCGCGGCCCTGAAGGCCGGGGCGGACGACTACCTCGCGCGGCCGGTGGACCTGGAGGAGCTGCTGATCCGCACCGAGCGGCTCCTGGGCGGCCGCGGCGCCGAGCAGATGCTCCAGGGCGATCTCGCGACCCACCCACTCTGGGCCGTGCTCCAGTATCTCCAGCAGGTGCGCAAGACCGGCAGTCTGCGGGTGCGCAGCGGCAACACCTCGGGCACGGTGGCGCTGCGCGACGGCGAGCCCATCAACGCCCGCTGGCAGACCATGCACGGACGCGAAGCCTTCCTCGCCCTCCTCTGCGCCGAGGAGGGGACCTTCCGGTTCGACGGCGCCGCGCCGCCCACGGGCGCGCCCGAGCCGCTGGCCGTCAACGAGCTCCTCATGCACTCGGCCTGGCTCAAGGACGAGCTCGAGAACCGGCGCCCGTTCCTGCCGGCCACCGGCGAGCCGCTCCAGACCCTGACCGACTTCCCGCCCCGGGTCGGAGAGGACTTCGGAGACCTGCCGCTCCAGCGCGTCCTCACCCGCATCCACGAGCAGCCCGGGCTCCGCCTGTTCGACCTGATCGCGGAGGAGACCGAGGCGCCGCTCACCACGCGGCTCACGGTCGCCTGGCTGGTCGAGCACGGCCTGGTCGCCACCCGCGATCGCGCTCCCGAGGCGGCGCCCCAGAACACGATGGAGCTGTCGAGCGCCATGGTCTTCGACGTGGCGATCATCGGCCTCCTGGAGGCGGCCCGGAAGGCGGGGTTCGACACCGCCGCCCTGCCCTGCCTCGTCCTGGTCGAGCCCCCGGCGTGGCCCGCGCTGCGCAAGCTGATCCAGGAGGCGCCCGGGTTCCGCACCAACGAAGCCCTGAACAGGCTGGTCGAGCAGATGGAGCTGCGCAAGGCCGGCAGCGCCACCCTGACCGTGGACCGCGGCAAGCTCTCGCTCCACGTGCAGGCGCTCAACAAGGCGGCCCAGCCGCAGATCGCCGCCATCCTCCCCGGCTGCGCCGGCGTGCTCGTCTGGATCGACGGGGCCGAAGGGGCCGAGCTGGCGCAGACGGTCGTGCAGCGCCTGGATGCTACGGGAGGCCGCGCCTCGGGTATGCTGGTGGCCGGAACCGCCGCAGTGCAGAAGGAGGCGGAGCGCCTGTCCGGCGGCAGCCGGCGCTGGCGGACCAGCCCGCACGCCCCCAAGAGCCTGCTCGGCCTGTTCCGCCTGCTCCAACCCGAGACCCGTTGAGCCTTTGAGCGAGGGAGCCCGTGGCCCGTCCCGCTGTCCTTCTCATCGACCCTGAGCCCGAGCGCCTGGAGGAGCTCAGCCACGGCCTTGCCGCCGAGGGCTACGAGGTCGTGCCCGTGTCCGACCTCGCCATGGGCCGCCGCTTCGCGCAGGGGCTCGGCGAGGCGCTGATCGTCACCACCACGAAGCTGCTGGCGGGCAGCCCCGAGCCGGAAGCCGTGCTGGCCGAGCTGCACGCGGGCGGCCAGCGGACCCTGGTCCTCCTGGGCGAAGAGGCCGAGGAGGCTAGCCTGCCGGAGACCGTCTCCTTCCTCGCCATCGGCGGCCTCGCCCTGCTGGAGATCGAGCGCCGTCTCCTCCTGGTCCTCCTCGGCCGCGAGGTCGGCGCCGAGCCCGACGTCAAGCTGGAGTCGCTGGTCGGAGACCTCGCCCAGACGCCGCTCCTGGAGCTGCTCCGGGGCCTGAACCGCGCGGGGGTCAGCGGCCGGATCGAGCTGCGCGGCGGCCAGATCTGGCTGGAGCGCGGCGAGGTGGTCGCGGCGACCGCCCATGGCGCGGGCAGCATGAAGGGGGTCAAGGCCTTCTGCCGCCTGGGCCGCATGCACGAGGGCCTGTTCCAGCTCTTCCCCGGCGACTTGGTGCCGGAGCGGACGATCCAGGAGTCGCTCAGCACGCTGATCATCACCGCGATCGAGGACTCCCTGGGCGAGTTCCCCGATGCCCGCGCGCGTCTCGAAGTCCAGATCGGGCCCGACTTCTTCGCCGCCGCGTTCAACCCGCTCCAGAAGCAGATCCTCGGGCTCGCGCAGAAGAGCGCCACCCTCCAGGAGGTCCTGGACGGTCTGCCCGCCCGCGACGGCGAGATCGTTCAGGAGCTGCTGGTCCTGGAGGAGCGCGGCCTGCTCGTGCGCCGCGATCCGCGGGTGCAGATCGTCACGGACTCGACCTCGGACCTGCCGTCCGACCTGGTCCGCGCCTACGGCATCGCGGTGGTGCCGCTGACCGTGGCGTTCGGCAAGAAGGTGTTCCGCGACCGGGTGGACATCCAGCCCGGGCAGTTCTACAAGCGCCTGACCGAGGACAAGGCCCATCCGGTGTCGAGCCCGCCCACGAGGGAGGAGCTCGCCGGCCGCTATCGCGAGTATCTGGCGCAGGGTCACGACGTAGTGTCGCTGCACCTCTCGGCCAAGCTGTCGAAGACCTTCGAGCATGCAAAGGCGGCAGCGGACGAGGTCAGCATGGACGGCCGTACCCTGGCCGTGGTGGACACCGGCCAGGTGAGCGTGGCCATGGGCATGCTGGCGCTCTTCGCGGCGCGCATGGCGTCCCGCGGCGAGACGGCCGACACGATCCGCCAGCGCATGCTGGACATGGCGCCGCGCATCCACACCCTGTTCGTGGTGGACACCCTGGAGTTCCTCGCCAAGGGCGGCCGCATCGGCAAGGCGCGGGCGCTCATGGGCAGCCTGCTCGGCATCAAGCCGATCCTGGGCGTGGACAAGGGAGAGGTGGCGGCGGTGGACCAGGTCCGTGGAGGCCGGGCCGCGCATCCGAAGATCCTGGAGATCCTCGGCAAGCGGGTGGACCGCGCGCGCCCCGTAGTCGCCGGCATCAGCCACGCGAACGCGCCGGTCTGGGCCGACCGCCTGCGCGCCCTGGTGCGGGACCAGTTCCAGGTCTCCGAGCTGATCCAGACCGAGATCGGCCCGGTCGTCGGAGCCAACGTCGGCCCCGGCGTGGTCGGCGCCTGCCTGTTCCAGCCGACCGACGAAGAGCTGGGCTGGATCGCGCCGTAGCGGCCGGCTACGGTCGCGGTTGGACGGCTATCTCAGCAAGCCGATGCGCCGGGAGCAGCTCGCCGAGGTCATCGACTCGTGCCTGGCAGGCACGGGGTGAGCCTCAATTCGGTTCGTCAAGGACCGCGGCGATCGAGTTGGCAACCACAGCCTTTTCCAGCCAGCGCCGCAGCCGTTCTGGATCTTTCTCTGCCAGGATGCGCTCGCGAACGGAGTCGGACACCGCAAAGCCGCGGGTCCGGAGCACCGTCAGCACGGCGTCAGCCCCCTCCTCCGCACGGCCCTCGGCACGGCCTTGTGCAACATACTTCCTCGCAAAGTCGCTCTGGTATTCGTAGCCTTTCATCGTTGTCTCCAAAGCGCGGCGAGTCGCCTCATTGAGGGAATTGTACACGAGGTCATAGTAGAACCGGGCCCTGTCGTCATCGAGTCCTCGGATCGCAGACAGCACGGCGGACGCGATCGTTGCCCCCTGCTCCGTCTCGCCGTGCGCCAGGACGGAGAGGACCCCGAGCTCGGGCCGTTGGACCGCCTCCTCAGGGTTCGTCACCACCGGAACCGTAGTGCGGCGCAGCACAGGCGGACGCAGGACAAAGCCGGGGATGCCGGTCTCGATCGGCTCGGCGCACCACCCGGCCACGGCCGGATCCGGCGCAACGACGAGCAGAGCCACCGGGCAGCCATGGACAGCTCGCGACACCATGGCGTAGGCCGGCCAACTGAGACGCTTCCTGGCGTCCACCGGCCTTTCTGGGAATCTCCCGGACCCTTACCGTCCCGCCGGATACTCTCCCAGCGGCGCCGGGAAGGGTTCCGGCCGCGCCAGGGATCCTCCCCGGATTGCCGGGAAACCCTTCCCTGCACCGCCGGGAGGGTTCCCGGTGGTTCGAGGAGACGATCCGCCGCGCCGGGATGACTATCCGGTCCGTCGGGAAGACTATCCGGCGTCTCCGGGAGGGTTCCCAGCAGTTCGGGAACCCTCCCGGCCGCGCCGGGAATACTTCCCGGCGCGGCGAGGAGACTCCCCGGCACCCGTTACTGGACCCCGCAGACGCTGGAGAGGACTGCGGCGTGATGTCCGGTCGACAGTCCCTGCTTCGTCGACTTGATCACCGTCACCCAGCCCTGGGACACGATGCCGAAGAGGCTCGCGTCCTGGTGGCCGAGGTCGATCTCGGTCCAACCGAACGGCTCGGCGATGAGCAGCGCGCTGCTGCCGACCTGGACTGCCTGGGTCGCCAGCGGGAAGCGAGACCGCGATGCCGGGAGCGCCGTCACCTCCTCCTCTTCGCCCCAGACGACCTGCTCCGCCGAGTTGAGCGGAGCCCAGGCCGGCGCCGAGCCGCAGGCAATCCCGGCGGCCGACGGGCTCTTGGTATCGCGCCAGACGGTCAGCACCGTCTTCAGGCCCTGCGGGCCGCCCTGGGCATAGGTCGCCGCGAAGCGGGTGCCGAGCGGCTGGCGGTTGTCCCGTCCGTCGCCGTTGACGTAGCGGCCATAGAAGGTGTAGCCGGAACCGTACGCCTCGGCATCGGCCACGATGTGCACGGCCTGCTCGCCCTCGGCGGTCTTGAGCTTCGAGTTGACGTAGGAGTACTCGCCGAGAAGCACGTTGTCGTTCGCGGCCACGCCCTGACCGCCGCGCACGAAGTAGCCGGGCGACGACGGATTGAGCGCCGAGCAGGAATTGACGACGTCCACCGTGACGTATCCCGTCAGCAGGGTGTCCTTGCGCGGGCTGGCCAAGCACCGGCCGTTGACCTTGCGGCCAAGGTGAGCCTGCTGCAGCGGCAACGCCGAGATACTCGCCGGCGCCACCGAGGCGATACAGCCGGAGAAGGGCACGGCGCTCTCCGAGAGCTCGCCGACCGGGCTGTTGCCGACTCCCGTGACCGGCAGCTTGCCATCCTGCAGGATTTCGCGCAGATTGAGGGACTGCGTGTCGAAGCCGGTGAGATAGAGGTTGAAGGTCAGTGTGGGGATCGCCCAGTCGGTCCACAGGGTGACGCTCACCAGGTGTGAACGGGAGTCGGAGTTGGTGATCGACAGGAGGGTCGTGAGACCGTCCCGCGAGGCCAGATCGACGCCGAACCACGGCACCAGGAGCGTCGCCGCCGGCCGCACGGACACGCGGCAGTCGCCGCCGTCGGGGCACGTCGTCGAGCCGCTTCCGCCCGAAACCGACTGGCAGGCGTCGCCGATGCCGTTGCCGTCGTGGTCGAGTTGGGCCGGGTTCTGGAGGGTCGGGCAGTTGTCACAGACGTCGCCCAGGCCGTCGCGGTCGGAGTCCGTCTGATCCGGGTTTGCCGATTGCGGGCAGTTGTCGGCCACGTCGGTCGTCCCGTCGGAGTCCTCGTCCTCCTCACAGGCGTCGCCCACGCCGTCGTGGTCGGAGTCCGCCTGATCCGGGTTGAAGACGGCCGGGCAATTGTCGCCGCCGGCCACGCCATCGCAGTCCAGATCGACCGGGATGGTCGCCTCGGCGCTCGCATCCGCCGCCTCGGGGTCGGTGGTCTTGCTCGTCACCTGAAATTCGCCGGTCATGCTCGTGGAGAAGGGGTCCGTCGCGCGGACGGTCACGACGACGGAGGCGCTCGCCCCATTGGCGAGGTCGCCGAGCTCGCAGGTCACCGCCGCGCCGGTGGCGCAGGTGCCGTGGCTCGACGTGGCGGAAAGGATGATGGCTCCGGCGGGCGGCAGAAAATGGACGACGACGGCTTCGGCGCTGTCCGGACCCGCGTTGTGAACCTGCGCGTTGAACTGCGCCCGCGGGCACTCGGCTCCGGCGGTGATGCCGACCTCGAGGTCGGCGGCGCTCGTCGAGCCGCCGCCAGTCTCACCGCCGCCGCCACCGCCACCGCCGCCCCCTCCTCCACTCTCTTCCTCGGCCGTGGCCAGGTAGAAGGTCTCGAAGCCGCCATCGGCGTCGCTCACCGTGGCCGCGAGGCCGATGCGGTTGGCACCGTCGGCGAAGGCGCCGGCCGCCGAGTCGGGGGTAATCAGGCCGAAAGCCCAACCGGCGTTCCCCGTCCCGGAGTCCGTGGCCTTGAGATCCATCGGCGATCCGAGCGCCTCTTCGAGAAGCACGGCTCCGGAGGGCGACAGGATGCGCAGCACCAGGGCATCGAGTCGCACATGGAGCTTCGAGCCGGGCTCGTTCGGATTGAAGACGATTCGCAGGGTTTCAGCGGTGGGGTTGCCGATCTCGGCCAGGGTCCGGGTCAGAGTCTGGGACGCGCCGCTCTTCTCGTCGCCGCCGGCGACCCCGGCCGGGCACGCCGGAGCGCCGGGACCGGTGATGTCGGAGCTGCCGCCCCAGGACACGCAGCCCGACTCCAGGCTCTGCTTCTGAATCGTGAGCACCGTCGCCACATGCCCGAGGCCGGTGCCGTTCTGGTC
>DATANP010000512.1:0-1576 GCA_036266195.1 Thermoanaerobaculia bacterium
GGTCGAGAAGGTGGGGCTGCCGTCCGAGGCCCGCACCGAGGCCGACAAGCAGCTGCGCCGCCTCGAGCTGATGAGCGGGGAGAGCGCCGAGGCCGCCGTGGTGCGCAGCTACCTGGACACCCTGGTCGAGCTCCCCTGGAAGGAGCCCAACGAGGAGCCGGTCGACCTGCGCTCGGCCCGCACCGTGCTGGACGAGGACCACTACGACCTCGAGCACGTCAAGGAGCGCATCCTGGACTTCCTGGCCGTGCACCGCCTGCGCCGCGGCGCCCACGGTCCCATCCTCTGTTTTTTGGGGCCGCCCGGGGTGGGGAAGACCTCGCTGGGACGCTCGATCGCCAAGGCCCTGGGGCGGAAGTTCGTGCGCATCTCCCTGGGCGGCGTGCGGGACGAGGCGGAGATCCGCGGGCACCGCCGCACCTACGTGGGGGCCATGCCCGGGCGCATCCTGCAGGGGATGAAGCAGGCGGGCACGCGCAACCCGGTGTTCCTGCTGGACGAGGTGGACAAGATGGGCTCGGACTTCCGGGGCGATCCGGCGGCGGCCCTGCTGGAGGTGCTGGACCCCGAGCAGAACCACACCTTCCGCGACCACTACCTGGGCGTCCCCTACGACCTGTCCAAGGTCATGTTCATCGCCACCGCCAACCTCACCGACGGCATCCCCGCGCCGCTGGCCGACCGCATGGAGACGCTGCGCCTGTCGGGCTACAGCGAGGAGGAGAAGCTGGCCATCGCCGAGCGCTTCCTGGTCCCCAAGCAGATCACCGAGGCGGGGCTCACCGACAAGGACCTGGTGGTGGGCAAGGCGATCATCCGCAAGATCGTGGCCGAGTACACCCGCGAGGCGGGGCTGCGCGAGCTGGAGCGGCTGGTGGCGCGGCTGGCCCGCAAGGTGGCCCGGCGCATCGTCGAGGCGGGCCCCAAGCACCCGCGCAAGACCAAGGGCAACGGCGCCGCCGTCTCCCTCGAGGAGATCCCCAAGCTCTTGGGGCCGCCCCGCTACATCCCCGACGAGAAGCGGGAGGCCGACGAGATCGGCATCGCCAACGGCCTGGCCTGGACGCCGGTGGGCGGCGAGGTGCTGCACATCGAGGCCCAGATCATGGCGGGGAAGGGGAACCTCATCCTCACCGGGCAGCTCGGCGACGTGATGAAGGAGTCGGCCCAGGCGGCGCTGTCCTTCGCCCGCGCCCAGGCCCTGTCACTGGGCCTGCGCAGCGACTTCTTCGCCGAGCGCGAGATCCACATCCACGTCCCCGCGGGCGGCGTGCCCAAGGACGGGCCCTCGGCGGGCATCACCATGGCCTGCGTGCTGGTCTCCCTGATGTCGGGCATCCCGCTGCGGCGGGACGTGGCCATGACCGGCGAGCTGACCTTGCGCGGCCGGGTGCTGCCCATCGGCGGCCTCAAGGAGAAGCTGCTGGCGGCGGCGCGGGCCGGCATCCGCCTGGCCATCGTGCCGGCGGCGAACGTCTCCGAGCTGGCCGAGGTGCCCGACCACGTCCGGCAGAAGATCAAGATCGAGCCGGTTCGCACCATGAACGAGGTGCTGGCCCTGGCCCTGTCGCGGCAG
>DATANP010000513.1:0-14460 GCA_036266195.1 Thermoanaerobaculia bacterium
TAGGCGATCGTCAGGTGCGCGTAGCCGACCTTGTTGAACTGGTCCCTCAGCCAGGCCAGGTAGGTTGGATTGCTTTCATTGGCCAGGATCAGCGCGTTCTGCGTCTTTTCGTCCACCTTGTCGTCCGTCGGCTTGACCCCGGCCAGGGTCTTGAAGAGCTTCACGGCTGCCCTGTACCCGGCGGAATCCTTGCCGTCCTCGGGAGATCTTTCGCGCCGCCCTTTCCTGGCAAAATAGAGGTTCAGGGAGACCTGGACCCAGCGGAGGTAGTCGTGGGTAGAGACACTGCCTCCCACGGATTCGAAGTCGAGCTCTGCCTCCAGCTCCTTCGCGGAAGCGGAGACGCCGAGCATCAGGACAACGGTGTTGCCGCGGCGAAACCAGCGTCCGCTCTGGCCTGGGACGGTGGGCGATGGCGAGCTGAAGGCGCTGTTCATGGCATGTCTCCCAAGGTCTTGAATCGATCACGTTTTCAACGTCGCGACCGGACCAGAGCCTCTACGGCCCTATCGATCTCCTCCGGCACCTGATCGGCGCGCAGGAGAAACGTGAGAAAGGACGCCGGCCGGCACCTCCCCTGGCGCAGGACGGCCTGGACTCCCGACGCCTGGAGCCGCCGCCAGAGCGTTATCGGATCGAGCCCGGCGGGGATCTCCAGGTTCTGCACCGGCGAGAGCCCACCTCCGGACGAGAGGCCGATCTCCCGGAGCCGCCGGCGGAAACGGATCACCCGCTCGGCCAGTTGTGTCCGCAGGTCGTCTCCCCGCTCGCGATTGATCGCCAGGGCAGCCTCGGCCGCCCGGATCGCCGCCACGGACGGCGGGCTCGCATAGACGAGCGTTTCGCTGTCTTCCAGGAAGGAGCGCACGGCCTCCTTCGAGCCCGCGAGCATGGCGAGCGGCGCTCCGAAGCTCTTCGCCAGCGAGGAGAGACAGAGGAGGCGTGGTGACTCGATGCCGTGGAAGGCCGGCGAGCCGCCTCCGCCGAGGCCGTACGGCCGACCCGGTCCCGGGTTCCGGCCGAGCAGGCCCAGCGATTGCGAATCGTCCACCAGGACCCAGCCGCCGTGTTGCTCGGCGAGGGCCAGATAGAGATCGAGCGGTGGTACCCGTCCGCAGTCCGGACAGAGGCCATCCGTCACGATTACGGGGGGGAGCTTCGGACCGTGCTCCAGGCGGCAGGAGAGATCCGCCGCTTTGTGATGTGCGAAGAAGGAGACCGGCACATCGGCTGCCCTCTCGATCCCCCAACGGCCCACGGGGTAGAGGTGCCGGTCGGCCAGGATGCGCACCGGCCGGCGCCGGAGCTGTCCGAACAGGTCCCAGAAGAGGTGCAGCGTTGAGACCCCGAGCGTGGCGGCCTCCGTTCCGACCAGTTGAGCCAGGCGTCGGGCCACCGACCGGGACCCCGCCGGTGGCACGAGCGCCGCCGGCGCGCCCGCCGTGAGCCGGGGCCACGGCCTCAGATCGCCGGACCCGTGCGCAAGGCCGAGATACAGCGCCGAGGTGAAGCCGGCCACCGGCGATGCCTCTCACCGCGCCCCCTGCCGCACCATCCGCCGCTGCAACAGCACCGACGGGGGCACCGTCTGGATCTGCCGGCCCGGATCGGCTGCCGTGAGGTCCTGCCCGGTGGCGGCCCGGTAGGCGTGGACGTAGCCCTGGATCTCCGGCTTCCAGTAGCGCGCCCAGTTCTTGGCCGAGTCCTCGTCGTCCACGTTGATCCAGTCGCCATAGCGGATCGAGAGGAGGATCTGCTCGCCGAAGGTCGCGAGGTCCCGGAAGTGGGTGACCGGGGTATCGCCCCAGCCGAGCATCTTCCGCAGGGTGTCGACCTGGCCCATCCACGGCTCCTTGTAGGGCACCATCGGCCGGCCGCGCAGGAAGTCCTGGAGCTCCCGCCGGGAGAGCAGCCACTGCTGGATCAGCATCTCGACGCGGGCCGTCCATGGCAGGTCGCCGAACTGGTTGTGCGCGCCCTCGGCGAGCAGCATGTGGACTTCCTTGAGGCTGTTGAGCAGCGGGAAGCCGTTGGCGATCACCGTGGTGTCCGCGTCTTCCTTGTAGAAGACCGCCGTCTGATGGAGCAGGCTGTGGAAGGCTTCCAGGAACTTGGAGCGGTGGTCCGCCGGCCGCATGCCCGGCACCGCCCGGCCGACCAGGGTCAGGCCGTACTGGTGGCTGTACTCGTAGGCGCGGCGCGCCACGGTCAGGCGGAACGGCTCATCCTGGATGTACCCCCAGAGCAGGTTGGACAGTGGCCGCAGGGGGTGGAGCTCCAGGTTGGCGAGAGGATTGCCTTCGCCGGGGAGCCGCTTGTTCTGGAAGCGCAGGCTCACGGCGTTGATCGATTGCACGAGCATCGCTTCCTCGTGCCAGTACGACCACAGGAGCTCGAACAGGCAGGGGTCGTAGCGCCGGCCCTGGATCAGGGTGCCGCAGAAGGCCGCCTCGTAGGAATCGTCCTTGTCCGGGTCGAGGTCGGCTTCGGTGAGTCCCTGCAGGACGCGGTTGAGGTACGGGAGGTTGCCGTTGCTCAGGTAGCCCAGGAGCTTGTCGGCCACGCTTCGGAAGGTCACGCCGGTCTGGCTGAGGCGCGCCTCCTCTTCGGGCCGGTTGTAGACGGCGCGGTCGATCTCGCTGCGAATGAAGGCACCCGCCGGGTCCCGGCGGCCCATGAACACGCCGCAGCGGAGGATGAGGAAGGCCTCGGTCGCGGCTTTGAGGATCTGGTAGGCGTCCACGCCGAAGCCCAGCCGTTCCACGGGGACCCGCCGGGGATCGATCAGGCGGTTTTCTTCGACGCTGCCCTGCTCCTGGCAGAGCACCCGCTCGATGAAGGTCTGGTAGCGGTCGAAGCCGATGGCCCGGGTGCGGGTGCGGATGGCCACCCACAGCGACTGGTCGACCGTGGGGTTGGACGTCGAGCGCTGGAGGGAGACCTTCACAGGCCCGACCGGCTCGACCGGGATCGGGCCCACGGGCTCGATCCGGATCGGCGGCGCGGGATCTCCGCCGGGCAGCGGGGGCGGTGGACCCTGGACGCAGACCTTTTCGCAGCCGGCGTCGGCATATGGATCGCCGCTCGGCGAGCCCGTCGCCACCACTTTCGGCTCGGCGAGCTCGTCGGGAGGCTGCGGGTCGCCGCCGCTCTTCTTCTTCTGATCAGCCATCGTCGTCTCCTTTCAAAAGGTTTCCATCAGGCGGCTTTCGCCTTGGTCGTCGGAAGCTGGACGCCGGGCTTGCGCAGCGCCCGGCGCAGGGCCCAGCGGTTGAGGAGGTCGCCCACGGTCTCGCTCTCCGCGTGCGGGCTCAGCTTGCGGTCCTGCTTGGCCTGGCCGAGCACGGCGAAGACCAGCGTGGGGGCCGCGTTGCGCATCTCCTGCGGGGCGTGCTTCCAGGCTTCGAACAGCGCCTGGAGCCGCGCCGGCTGGCGCTCCGGGATCGGGAAGACATCGACCAGTTTCTTGCCGCGCAGGGCTTTCGGCCGGTGATCGATCAAAAGGCGCACGAACGCCGGCATCGTGGCCTCCAGGGCCTCGATGATGCGCAGGCGCCCGGGGTCCAGGCCCTCGCGCGGATAGAACGATTCCCAGAGATGGTCGAAAGCCGCCCACTGCGGATGCGGATAGAGGGCCGCGCCCGTGGCCGCCGAGAGCTTGACTCGGACCCATGGGAACGGATGAGGATCGTCGAGTTGGATGCGGAAGACGAAGGCCCGCGGCAGGCTCACGACCGCCATCAATCCCTGGGTCGCTGCGATGCCCACCTTGGCCATGGCCCAGAAGTCGGCCACGATCTCGGAGATCCACCGGTCCCAGAGCTGCCAGGCCTGCCGCGCGTCGCCCTGGGCGAGCCGCTGCCTTTCGCGGAGCGCGGTGCGCAGGGAATTGACCAGATCGAGCAGCGCCGCGCCCTGGTGTCCGACCTCGTGGACCAGGGACGAGGCGATGCCGCTGCCCACCATGCGCTCGCGCGGGATGCGCACGAGCGCCACGGGGTTTTCGCCGCCGCCGGGCAGCCGCGTGCGGGCGCGCCGGATCGCGGCTCCCTGGCCGCGGTCGAGATAGGTGACCACGGGCGGCGGGTCGAAAAACGGCGCCAGCAGCTCGAGGGCGTCGTCCGCGGCCACGTCGAGCCCGCCGAGCCAGGTGCCGTTCTCGTGCTCGGCGCGCAGGGTCAGGGCGTCGGCGAAGATGTCGAGCTGGGTGAGGCCGGCGTTGAACCGCAGGCGGAGCATGGAGAAGCGCCGCTGCGCCTCGGCGGGCGTCACCTCGCGGCCCGGCCCCTTGAGCCAGCGCAGGTAGCCGTGCACCCGCCGCCGGAGATCGCGGCGTCCCTCGATGAGGTGCTGATCGATCGCCATGGCGGCCTCCGGGGAGACGGCCGCCGCGCTGACCCTCGGCATGATCATGGCGAAGGGCTTGACCTGGTCCAGGCGCGACAGCAGGGCGCGGGCCTCCAGGGTGAGCGTCGACGCGGCGAAGGGGGGCAGGGCCATGGCTCAGGCTCCCAGGAGGACGATCCGGTTGCCGCGGCGAATCCACGCGCCGCCGCGCCGTTTGCAGCGGCAGCCCGGACGTGGCCGCAGGTCGGAGGTGAGGCTGCCTGGGGCTCCGCCGCCGGTCAGGCGTTGGCCGAACCGGCCGCGCAGCAGGCCGGGCGCGTGCTGCTGAGCCGCCGCGGCCACGGCCTTCCTGGCCACAGCCATCGGAGGAGCGGAGGGAGGAGCGGCGGCGGCCTTCTGAGCGGCGGCGCCGGCGAGACGGACGACCCGGCGGGCCACTTCCATCTCCATCTGCCCGGGGTCCATGCCTTCCATTTCCATTTCGAAAAGGTTGCTGGCCATGGAGCCGAGCTTGCCGCCGATCATGCCGCCGACCGGTCCGCCGAAGAAGCTTCCGGCCACCTTGCCGGCGATCGGCAGCGCCGCCTTGGCGATCGGCTTCAGGATCTTGCCCAGCGGCTTGAAAACCTTTTTGAGGCCGCCGCCGATCTTCTTGAACAGGCTGCCGAGGAACTGCTCCAGCTCCTCCTCGCCCTGCAGGCTCAGAAGCTCCGCGGCCAGCTCCATCTCCTCGCTTTCGGAGAAGGGGCCTTCCTGATCGTAGGACTCCAGCTCCATCTCGTCTCCGAGCTCCCGCTCGTAGGCTCTCAGCGTGCGATCCAGATCGTGCATGGCAGGCTCCTTTTCAAAGACCGACGAGAACGATGTTGCGGCCCTGGCGGAACCAGCGGCCACTCGGCCTGCGCCCACCGGGCAGGGGGTCCACGGCTCCGCCGTTGCCTCCGCGCAGCAGGCCCGGCGCGTGCGTGCGGGCCGCGGCGGCGAGCGCCTGCTTCGCGACCTGCTGCGGCGAGCCGCCGCCCGACTGCGACACCTGGGCCGCGGCGTCGCCCGCCAGCCGGACGAAGCGCTTCGCGACCTCCAGCTCCTGGTCCTCCGGGCTCATGCCTTCCAGCTCGAGGCCGAAGGCCCGGCCGCCCCAGTTGCCGAGCTGCTCGCCGAGCCGGCCGCCGGTGGAGCCGCCGAAGTAGCTCCCCACGGCGCGTCCGACCATGGGCAGGGCCTTCTTGGCGGTCTGTTTGAGCAGGCCCTTGAGCGCCTGGCCCGGGGCGGACTTGAGGATCTGTCCGGCCGCGCCGGTCACGCGCTTGAACAGCTTGCCGAGGAACTGGTCGAGCTCGGCCTCCTCGGAGACGGCCAGCAGCTCGGCGGCCAGCTCCAGCTCCTGCTCCTCGTTGAAGGCGCCTTCGCCCTGGCTTCCGAAATCGGCTTCGAAGTCGGCCTCGAAATCCCCTTCCTGGTCGGCCTCGAAGTCGCCCTCCTGGTCGGCGTACATCTCGAAATCGCCTTCGAATTCCTGATCGTAGGTCTCATCCTGGTAACCGTTCACTGGCTCCTCCTTTCGCTTGACGCCGCCGCCATAGCGCAAGGCCCGTGCCCGGAAAACCGCGGGTTTTTACGAAGAAGGCTTCGCCCGGCGCCCCGTGCGGGGCTTTCGGGCGAAGCGCGCTTCGGATCGGAGGGGGGAGGGTTACTTCGAGACGGCGAGGATCTTTTCGATCTTCTTCGGATCGTCGGGCAGCAGACCGGCGGCCGGGAGGCGAGGCACGAGGCGGGCCCAGCGCGGCTCGCGCGCGAACACGTCCTTGAAGAGGGGCAGGGCCTGGTCCTCCTTGCCGGCCACGAACAGGCTCACGGCCTGCCAGAACGGAAGCTCGGCGATCTCGGGCGCCATCTTCGTCGCCTTGGTGTAGTGCTCGACCGCGGCCGGGACGTCGTTCTTCGCCACGGCCTCGTCGCCCAGGTTCATCTCCTGGTAGGCGCGGTGGAGCCCGAGCAGGCGCCGCAGCTCGACGAGGGGCGCCGGGTTGTCGTCCACTCGCAGGTCGATCAGGCGGTCGTTCCAGGGCTCGCCCGTGGACTTCGCCTTGACCACGATCAGCGCCGCGCTCTGCCGGCCGCGGATGTCGCCGCCCTGGGCCTCGGCGGCGTCCAGCGCGGCCAGCAGGCGGTCCGCGAGGTCTCCCTGGGCCGACTCGAACGCCATCGCCATGGCGGGCCAGACGGTCGGCTTGTCCATGAGGTTGGCCTGCACGGAGTAGCCGGCCCCGGTCTGGTGGCCGGCGGCGGCGATGCACTTGGCCCCGGTCCAGGCCGCGACCCCGCCCTTGGCATCCACCATCGCCACCTGGCGCACGTCCTTCTGCGGGTCCTGGGCGAGGAGCTGGTCGAGCGCCTCCTTCGCCGACTTGCCCTGGCGCATCAGCTCCAGCCCCTTCGGGCCGTAGTCCACCTTGACGAACGACTGCGTGGCGACCGCGCCCACCCCGGCCTCGGCCCAGGGCACGCTCGGCCCGACCTGGAACCAGTGGCTCTGCACGGCCACGCCGAATTCGCCGGTCGCGGGGTCGCGGGCCACGATCGAGAAGGTGTGCGCCAGGGGATCGCCCGCCTGGACCGCGGCGGGGGAGAGGAGGAGAAGGGCGGCAAGCCAGAGAGAGCGTTTCATGAACAAGGAGGGTCGCAGAAAACTTCCGGCCAGGCAACCGGCCCAGGCAGCCGGATGACGCTTGGCGAAATGGCGAACCCGGCTTATGATTCATCGGCTATCAGGTAACGACAGCGGCAACCAGCGCAACCAGCGATATGGCCTCCGATGCCTCCAACAGCCGGCGTACGCCCCGGCCTCTCCTGCCTCCTCGCCTCCTCGGGCTCGCGATCGGTATTGGCGGCAGCGCCCTGGCCGTGCTCGTCTGGTGGCTGTCCTCCGACGCCCTGGGCCGGGACGCGATCGTCCCCTGGGTCGTGCTGGGCGGCGGCCTCCTCCTCGCCTGGGGGCTCGCCCTGTCGTTCGGCATGGCCGCCTCCGCCCGCGAGCGGGCCGACGAGGGGCTCGAAGAGAAACAGCGCCTGGAGGCCGAGCTTGCGGAGCTGGCCGAGCGCGCCCGCCATGCCGATTCCCTGCGCCGCGAGGTGGACAGCTACCGCCAGCTCTTCGACACCGGCGAGCACGCCAAGGTCGTGCCCAAGCTGCCGGCCGTTCCCGTCAAGGCGCTTCCGGCCGAGCCGCCGCTCCACGAGTCGCTCCGCGATCCCCTGACCGGCCTCTTCCATCGCCGGTACTTCGAGGCCTCGCTCGGACGCGAGATCCATCGCATGGAGCGCCGCAACCTGATCCTGGGCGTCCTCCTCCTGCAGGTGGACTCCTACGACACGATCGTGGAGATCCGGGGCCAGGAGAGCGCCGACGCCATGCTCCAGACGCTCGCCGAGCTGCTCAAGCGCCGCGTGCGCGGCGGCGACGTCGCGAGCCACAACGGCCGCGGCGAGTTCGGCCTGATTCTGCCCGAGGCGCCGCTCGAAGGAGTGCGCACCCGCGCCGAGCAGCTCCGCGCCGCGGTCAAGGAGATGCGGGCCCGCTCCGGCGACGATCCGCCGGCCAGCTTCACCCTCTCCTTCGGCGTGGCCGCCTACCCGGAGAGCGGCCTCACCTTCGAAAGACTGCTGCGCGCCCTGCGCGACGCCCTCGAACAGTCCGCGAGCGAAGGCGGAGACCGCGTCTCCGTCGCGCCCGGCGCCGTGCTCGACCGCCGGTTGATGCTTCCAGACTGAAACAGTTTGCGTCGTAGTGCCACTCTCTCTATAGGGGGCTATAGAGGGGTGGAACGATGGCGAAGAATTCGAACAGACCCGGCCGCAGCAGCCGGGATCTGCGCCATGGCGAGGAGCTCTACCGCGGGCTCTTCGACCACAACCCGGCCGCGGTCTACCGTTCCTCCCTCGACGGCCGGATCCTGGACTGCAACGAGGCCATGGCCGGACTCTTCGGCTGCCCCAGCCGCGAGAGCTTCATCTCCATGGGGTCCCAGCCGCTGTTCTGGGACCCCGCGGAGCGCGCCCAGCACATCGAGCGTCTCGTGCGGGACGGTTTCCTGCGCAACGTCGAGGTGCGCTTCCGCAAGGTGAACGGCGAGCTCTTCTGGGGGCTGACGAACGTGCGCCTCGCGGAGGACGACGACGGCTCGCTGTCGGTCATCGAAGGGACCATGCTCGACATCACCGAGCGCAAGAGGGCGGAAGAGGCGCTGCGCCGCAGCGAGGCGTCGATCCGCAGCCTCCACGAGATCGCGGCCGCGCAGGACCTCTCCTTCCGGGAGAAGGTCCGCTCCCTGCTCGCACTGGGCTGCGATGTCTTCAATCTGGAGCTTGCCGCCCTGCACCAGGCGGACGGCGACTCCTGCGTGGTCATCGAGGCGAAGACTCCGGGCTCCGTCGTCAACCGCGGCGACCGCAGCCCGGCTCATGAGACGTTCTACCTGGCGGCGCTGGCGGCGGGCCGTCCGATCTCGTTCATCCGCTCCGAGGACTCGCCTCCTGCGTCGGGCTGCCGCGTCCTGCCGGTGGAGTCCTATCTCGGCGGGCTGGTCCTGGTGGAGGGCCGTCCCTGGGGGCTGCTGAGCTTCGCCAGCCAGAGCCGCCGGCCGGAGCCGTTCCGGCCCTCCGACTTCGAGCTGCTGGAGCTGATTCTCCTCTGGATGGGACGGGAGCTGGAACGCGACCAGCGAGACCGCGAGATGGCGCTGGTGCAGGAGATGGGCGGCCTTCTCCAGAGCTGCAAGACGATCCGCGAAGCCTGCCAGGTGATCTCGCGGCAGTCGATCCAGCTCTTCCCCGGGGTGAGCGGCGTGGTCTACCGCCTCGACCCCGACCATCAGGAGCTCCACTCGCTGGTCGCCTGGGGACAGGCCGGCGTCCAGGAGGACCCGCTGCCGGTGGAAGGCTGCTGGGCCTGCCGCCGCGACGAGGAGCACTTCGTGGCCGACCCGGACGGCGGGCTGCTCTGCGGCCACCTCCCCGGGCTGCCGCGGACGAGCTACCTGTGCGTGCCGATGCGTGCCCACGGCGAGGCCGGCGTTCTCCACCTCCGCCTCGAGTCCGGAGGGGACGCCGCCGCGTTCGGTTCCCGGTGGCGCCGGCTGGCTTCGATCATGGCCCGCCAACTCGCCATGGCACTGGCCAACCTCGGGCTCCTGGAGCGCCTGCACGAGCAGTCGATCCGCGACCCCCTCACCGGCCTCTACAACCGCCGTCATTTCGACAGGGCGCTGCTCGAC
This sequence comes from Thermoanaerobaculia bacterium, assembly GCA_036266195.1. Taxonomy (GTDB): domain Bacteria; phylum Acidobacteriota; class Thermoanaerobaculia; order Multivoradales; family UBA5704; genus DATMER01. The sequence continues at coordinate 9,621 of DATANP010000513.1, forward strand.
GGGTTGCGGCGATCGGAACGCTCGGGCCTGCCGCTGGCGGTGATCTTCATCGACGTAGACCACTTCAAGAAGATCAACGACACCTACGAGCACGAGGGGGGCGACGCCGTGCTCCGCGGGCTGGGCGAGGTCCTCGTCCAGAACTGCCGCAACGGGGACGTCCCCTGCCGGCTGGGAGGGGAGGAGTTCGCGGTCCTCCTGCCGGGCGCCAATCTGGAGACCGCCTGCCAAAGGGCGGAGGACCTGGCGGACGAGGTCCACGCTCTCCACGTGGTCCACAACGGGCGCCCGATCCCATCCATCACCATCTCGATGGGTGTGGCTCTCTATCCGGACCACGGTCTCTCGCCGAGGGAGCTGTCGGAAGCGGCGGACAAGGCCCTCTATCATTCGAAGCACACCGGGCGGGACCGGGTGACCGTGGCCGAGTCCAGGGTGCGGCGCCGCCGGGCCGAGCTGGCGGAGGAAGAAGTCCAGGGGTAGGAAGGACTGAAAGGACTGCAGGGACCTCAAGGACCAAAGTCTCTGGTCCCTGCTGTCCTTGCAGTCCTTTGGGCCCTTGGCTCTGCTACCATCGCGGCCTTCATGACTGAGCGATTTCGTCTCACTCCCTGGAAGCTCGCGGGCCTGCTCGGCGGAATCGTGGCCTTCGCCCTGCTCGCCTTCCTCGATACGCCGCTGCGGCACGATCCGGAGATGGGGGCACGGCCGGCGTTCGCGGCGGCCGGGGCCTCGCTCATGGCGATCTGGTGGCTCACCGAGGCGCTGCCGATCTACGTCACCGCCTGCGTGCCGCTCGTGCTCTTCCCCCTGACCGGCGTCTTCGGCGACGGGCTCGGAGCAAATGTCCGCCAGAGCGTGGCCCCGTACGTCGATCCCTACATCTTCCTGTTCGCGGGCGGTATGGGTATCGCCGCGGCCATGCAGCAGTGGAACCTCCACCGGCGCATCGCCCTGGGCATCATGGACCGCATCGGCAGCGACCCGCGCCGGCTCCTGGCCGGGACGCTTGCGGCCACGGCCTTCATCTCGCTCTGGATCTCCAACACCGCCACGGCCGCCATGATGATGCCGATCGGCCTCGCCATCGTGCTCCAGGTGGAGGACCAGCGCGGCGCCGGCCGGCTCCAGCACTACGGCATGGCGATCATGCTCGCCATCGCCTACGGCTCGAACGTGGGGGGGATCGGCACCAAGATCGGCACCGCGCCGAACGCCCAGTTCTCCGGCTTCATGGAGAGAATGGGCATCCAGATCACCTTCCTCCAGTTCCTGGTGGTGGGATTGCCCTTCGTCTTGATGTTCCTGCCCGTCGTCTGGTGGATGCTCTGGCGGATCGGCCGCCGCGAGGGGCTGACCGGGGAGATCGGCGCCGACGCCATCACCGGCGAGCTGGCGCGGCTTGGTCCCATCCGGAGGCCGGAACGGATCGTGCTCGGCGTCTTCCTGGTCACGGCCGGATTGTGGATCGCGGGCAAGGTCCTGACCGACTTCCTCAAGGCGCGGGTGCCCTTCGAGCTGACCTCGGCGCACGTGGAAGGGGGCATCGCGGTCCTCGCGGCTCTGGTCCTCCTGCTCTGGCGGACCCAAGGCCGGCAGGTGCTCACCTTCCGGGCCCTGGCCGGCATCCCCTGGGAGACCTTGCTGCTCCTGGGCGGCGGCTTCGCGATGGCGGCGGCGATCCAGAAGAGCGGCCTTTCGGCCTGGCTCGGCTCGCAGCTCCTGGCGATCCGCGGCCTGCCGCCGTTCGGCCAGGTGCTGCTGGCGAGCATTGCCGTGGTCGCGCTCTCGGCCGTCGCCTCGAACACGGCGACCATCGCGGTGATGCTGGTGGTGCTCAAGGACGCCGTGGCGCCCGACGTGATGACTACCACGCTGTTCGCCGCCACCATCGCCTGCTCGTGCGACTTCGCGCTGCCCGTGGGCACGCCGCCGAACGCGATCGTCTTCGGCAGCGGCTATGTGAGCATCCCGCGGATGGCGCGGACCGGCGTCGTGCTCGACCTGCTCGCCGCGGTCGTCGCCGCGGTGTGGTGCTGGTTCGTGGTGCGGCTGGTCCTCTAGCAGCATCTGTTAAAATCACTCCATGCCCAAATCGGTGAAGCCGTCGCCGGGCGCGCGCCCGGCCGCGACGCCGTGGCTTGGTGTGCTCGTCTTCCTGACCGGCGGCACCATCCTGGTCCTGGAGATCGTCGGGGCGAGACTCCTGAGCCCGGTCTTCGGATCGAGCCTGTACGTCTGGTCGGCCCTGATCACCGTGACCCTGCTCTCGCTCGCGGTCGGTTATGAGGTGGGAGGCCGGCTGGCGGACCGTCAACCGGCGCACCGCGCCCTGCGGCGGCTCCTCGCTCCCGCGGGGATTTTCATCCTGCTGGTTCCGGGCCTGCGCGGACCGGTGCTCGACGCCACCGCGGGGCTGGGGCTGCGCCTCGGCGCTCTGGTTTCGGCGGCGGTTCTCCTGGCCGTGCCGCTCGTGCTGCTCAGCGCGGCCGGCCTGGTGGTGGCGCGCGCGGCCACGCAGTCTCTCGAACGTCTCGGCCGCGGCGTGGGGCGCATCTCGTTCTACTCCACGCTCGGCAGCGTGGCCGGAGCGCTCGTCACCGGCTATTTCCTGATCCCGAGCGTCCCTGTCCGCTTCATCTTCTATGGCGCGGGCACCGCGGTGCTGGCCGGGATGATGCTGGTGGCCCTGGACGAGCGCCGGCTCCGTCCGGCGTTCCTGGCCGGCGTCGTCGCGGTGGTGCTCGGAGCCTCGGCCTTCTCCTTCCGCGACGCGCCGGACTCCAAGGTCCTGTTCACGACCGGGACCTTCTATGGCGAGCTGGCCGTGATCGATGCCTATCCGCTCCGGTATCTGACGTTGGATGGCATCCCGCAGTCGCTCTGGAACTCGGCGGTCCAGGAAAACGCGGCTCCGTATCCCCTGGCCCTGGAAATGGCGCCGCTGATGGCCGGGGGCGACCGCGCCCTGGTGATCGGTCTCGGCGCGGGCGTGCTGCCGGTCAACCTGGAGCGGTACTACGGGATGGTTGCGGACTCCGTGGATGTGAACGCCGCGGTCGCCGATGCCGCGAGCCGGTACTTCGAGTTCAGAACGAAAGGACGCATGTACGTCGAGGACGGCCGTACGTTCGTGCACCGCACCCCGGCCGGGACCTATGACGTCATCGTGATCGACGCCTTCAACGGCGACAGCATGCCCTATCACCTGATGACGCGCGAGTTCCTGGCCGAAGCCCGCCGCCTCCTGCGGCCGTCCGGAGTGCTCGCCGTAAACGCCGTCGGCCGCTTCGGATCTTCGGTTGGGCTCTCCGGGGACGTGCGGTCGATCGCGGCCACGCTGCGTGCCGAATTCCCGCACGTGCGCGCCTTCCGGCTCCCCGCCGCCGGAGAGAGCGGCCGGGAGATCCAGAACGTCCTGCTCTTCGCGGGCCGGCATCCGCTGGCGCCGCGCCCTTCCGAGACCTGGCGGGCCGACGCGCGCCCGATCCTCGAACGGATGACGGCCGCGGAGCTTGCGGGCGAAGCCACCGCCGGTGGGATCGTGCTGAGCGACGACTACAACCCGATCGACTACCTGAACGCCGAGACGGCGCAGGAGATGCGCCGGCTCTGGGCCCGGCATAAAACGTAGCGCCGCGCCGCTCCGGCAAGCGGAATTTCGCGGGGCAGTCGCTGCCCCGCGAAATTGGAGCCGCCGCGCCTCTCCGGCGGAGAGGAATTCACGGGGCAGCGACTGCCCCGCGAATTCGGACAGGAGAATTCGTTGGGCAGCGGCTGCCCCACGAATCCGGACGGGAAATTTCATTGGGCAGCGGCTGCCCCGTGAATTTGCGCGGGAAAATTCGTCGGGCAGTCGCTGCCCCGCGAATTGAGGCCTGGCGTAGCTCCATCCTAGATGCGCAGGCGTAACAGCGCCCCGAACGTCACCGTGTCGGTGTCGGCCTCGTCGATCAGGCCCCAGTCATCGAACCGGTAGTTGGCGTTCACGTCCACGCTCACCCGGGGAATGATCGCGAAGTCCATGCCGACCTTGGCGGCATAGAAGGGGTCGGTCTTCTCGCCGTCCGAGATCACGTTGCCGACGCCTACCCCGGCATAGAACCCGTGGCCGATCAGCAGGTAGGCCTGCGGCGAGTACGCGGACTCGGTCGAGCCGCCGAAGCCGTCGGCGAAATATTCGAGGTCCAGCTCGAAGGAGAAGATCCCCTCCGGCATGTACTGATAGGAGACGATCCCCGAGGTTCCGCTGTCGTCGAGACCTTCGAAGCCTTCATCCGCCAGGTCGTCGACCGTCTGCCAGTGGTGGACTCCGAAGCCGATCCGGTGCTCGGCGGCAAAGGCGGGGACGGAGAACAGGATCGCCAATGCCACCAGGAGACTCTTTTTCATCACCTCTCCTCTCTTTCGTAACTCTTCCGTTGCGGTCGGGCTGCTCGGCTGCGGGAGCCCCAGGCACCTTGGAGGGTAAGCCGGCTCTGCTGCGGAGCCGGAGCAACCCTGACAAGGAGGAAGTTTCCCATGAATCGATGCGCGAAGCTCCTGCTCCTGGCCTGTCTCCTCGCGGCGCCCGTCCGGGCCGCCGAGTACGACGAGTGCGACGCCGGCTTCATCGCGTTCCTCGGGGCCGATGCCTACCAGTTTTCACCCGTCCATCCGGGGGACCTCGGCAAGGTCCGGCTTTATACGGTGCTGTCGCACCAGCGGGCCGCCGCCTTTGGCGACTACGGTAGCGCCCTCTGGCGCCTGGAGATCCGCAACGAGGCCGGCGAGCTGGTGCGGGTTGCGAACGGCAAGGCCCGGATCGACGACAGCGGCCAGGCCGTGGCCGACTTCACCT
>DATANP010000514.1:0-9686 GCA_036266195.1 Thermoanaerobaculia bacterium
GACGACGTAACGTTCCCCAGCCCAATTCAACCTTCCCGAAGCCGACGGAACCTTCCCGAAGCCGACGGAACCTTCCCGGAGCCGACGGAACCTTCCCGGAGCCGACGGAACCTTTCTCTGAGCCGGCGTAACTTTCTCTGAGCCGGCGGAACCTTCCTGGAGCCGGCGGAACCTTCCCCGGGGCCGGAGTAACCTTCCCGGAGCCGGCGTAACTTTCTCTAAGCCGGCGTAACTTTCCCGGAGCCGACGGAACCTTTCTCTGAGCCGGCGTAACCTTCCCGGAGCCGGAGTAACCTTCCCCGGTGCCGACGCAACTTTCCCGGAGCCGACGTAACCTTCCCGGGAGCTGGCGCAACTTTCCCCGGGCCGGCGTAACCTTCTGTGGGCCATGGCAAAGTTTCTCAGCCCAATACAAACTTCCTTGGGTCCGTTGCAAGCTTCCCCGGGCCGTTGCAAAGTTCTCCGGGGCCAATGCAAACTTCCCCGCGGCAAAGTAAGGTTCTCCGGCGCAAAGTAAGGTTCCCTCGCGCCCTATAACGTTACATTGCGATATTGCGGCCTTCCCGGCCTTTGGCAGGGGCGACGGGTCGCCGGGCTGATCCGTAGAAGGTAGTGCAGGTGAGGATGTACCGGATGAGTGCCATCGCGCCGAAGGTTGGTCTCCCAGTGGTTCCATGTTCACAGTTCATTCGCCGCGGCAAAGGGCAGCGCCCCAACGGGGCGCGGGAGCCCAGCCCGGGGTTGGAGCGCCACAGGCGCGGAGACCCCGGGTACAGAATCAAATAGAGTCCCCGAGCCCTGAAAGGGCTCCAGACGGGCCAAGGGCTCAGCCCCGCGGCAGGGCGCGGGCGGCATTCAAGGTAACACCTTGCATGATGATCCTACTCGGAGTAGGATTTAGACATGAGAACCGAGAAAGTCTCCCTGACTCTGGATGAAGCCCTCCTCGCCGAAGCTCGCGAGGTGGTCGGATCTCGGAAACTGTCGAGCTACGTCAACAATGCTCTCCGCCTCCAATTGCAGCATGACCGCCTTGCCGACCTGCTGGTTGAGCTTGAACGGGAGAACGGTCCTATCGAGAAGGGAATTATGGAGGAGGTTCGCAGAGCATGGCCGGCGCCCGAAGAGCATCCCAAGCGGCACCTCAACGATTGATCCTCGATTCCGGAGCAGTCATAGCGCTGGCTCGAGGTGACCAGAGGGCCCGGGCGTTCCTCGCCCGCGCTTTGGAACTGAGGGCTCCGGTCGAGGTGCCGGTGGTCGTCGTCGCGGAAACAACCCGAGGCGAAGCACGCGATGCAACGGTCAACCGCGTCCTGAAAGCTATCAGTTCAGTGCCCGAAGCCCGCGAGGTCCATGGACGCACCGCCGGCCGACTATTAGCAGCCGCGAGCTCGGCTCACACCATCGACGCACTCGTCGTAGCTCATGCAGTGGAGACGCGGGGAGCCCATATTCTGACGGGTGACCCGGATGACCTCGGGAGGCTCGCGGCTCCTCATCCCGAAGTCTGGATTCAGCCTCTCTGATTGAAAAAACGCAGGCCCGGCTCTGCCCGACACAGCCTTGCGATCAGAAGGTCTTCCGGGCTGGACCGCGCCTTCGACTGTTCACAACTACTCTTCTGGCAACGTCTATCTTAGCCAAAGCAACGCGATAACCCAGAGTTTGTAAACGCTTACATGCATGCCGCAAGGACAATCTGGAAAAGAAGGGAATCCACAGATCACCTTGTGACTGACTGATGATTCCGAAAACGACTTGGTATTCCTCAGGATGCGGCCTCTCTAGCGGATTAAAGCAACGGTGGCTATCCGGCAGCTTGTCATGCACGATCTTGCGGAAATCGGCCTCCCCCAGAAATAGATCGGCCGAATTCAACCCCTGCGCGAAGAGGTGACTCAAAAGGCTAGAACCACCGTACTGCTTTACATGAATCAGGTCACGGTCACGGGTGAACAGGTCACAGAATTCGAGCTTACTGGGCCCACCACCATACCTGATCTCCTTCCTATCCATGAGAGCAAAAGTGTCAGAGTCCGACTCTGCTACTCTGGTGTTGTAGGCAGCTTCATTCTTGTCATCAAAGGCAGGAAGCGACATCGTAAAGCGAGGTATGGCTTCAACAAACTTGTTAACGCCTTCCACAAAGCTTTCCGCTATACGGTACCAGTTACCATTACTCAACAGGAAGGCGCTTCCTTTGTAGTCTACTTCACAGTTGAGACATTCATGAACTGACCAGTCTTTCATCGGGCGGCCATCATCACGGATGCAGAAGACCCGGCGCCGTTTGAGCATATCTCGATCCACATCGGTAGGGCTGGAAACCGAAGCCATGAAATGACGAAGGTGAATGTCATAATACTCGTCATGATTCCTGGATTGCCCGAACCGGAATCCACTCACTTCTGCCCAATCGACGATCTCCGGACAGGCCAACCAACATCCCTTGAAATCCTGCGCGCGAAGACGCGCTACCACAAGGGCCTCCAGTTCTTCAATGACAGATTTATCCGTAACCTCTGAGATGTGATCGACCCAAGGAAACTTCTTTCTATAGCTCTCATCAAGGTACTGAATGTAATAGCGCTCTAACGTTTTTGCCAGTGCCGGGAGATCGACCTCGATGTGAGCCTTCAATGAATCCATTCCGGCCAGGCGCTTCCCCAATTCAGCATTGGCCGGGGTGCCTGTTACTGCCCGGAGCAGGTCTCTCTCAATATCCAAACCGAATGCAGAGGCTCCCGAATCCTCACTCGCCTGCTCTCTAGCGTGTAATGAGACTGCCTCGAATGTCTTCTTATCTATACTCCTCAGCTTGTCCTCATCAACAGAATTCAGAGCCACACGGAGCCCAAATCGCTCCTCATATGTGCTTGGCAGGAGCAGATATCGACCAGTCCCGAAGGCCAGAGCAAACCAGCGGCCGGCTGCGGGGACGAACAGCAGCGCTCCAACCGAGTGAGTCTTCCCAATAGCAGCGAGATCTATCAGTCCTTCGAAGAAGAAGGCCCAATCCGGATACCGGTCCTCTCCTCGCCGGATAACCAAGGTCCAGGGTCCTATACCTGGCCCGGAGATATTTTCGATATCCGTTGCTGCCTCAAAGTTCACGGCCGATGCGGGATCGGTAATGGAGTCCTTGAGCAGGTAGATTGTCAGGCCACGTATAGCCATACAGGTGTCTCTGGGCCGCCTCCAAGGCAGCAGCATCGCTTTAGGAGACCCTGCGGATATGGCTTTGTTTATAATCCCGACGTGCCACCCTACAGCGGGGTTGGACTCGTATTCCTGGAGCGGGCCAAAGGACAAGCATGCCGAAGACCAACGAGTTCTGCGACTACATCGTCGACCTTCTCACCCCGCTCGGTCCGGCCTCCTATCGGTTCATGTTCGGCGGCTACGGGGTCTACGTGGACGGGCTGATGATCGGCATCGTGGCGGACGACCGGCTGCTACTCCGGGCGGATGATGAGAACCGGCCGGACTACGAGGCGCTCGGGATCGGGCCGTTCCGGCCTTATGAGGGCAAGGACCAATCCATGCCGTTCTTCGCCGTGCCGGACGAGGTCATGGACGATCCGGACGAGCTTCTGGAGTGGGCCCGCAAGTCCATCGCGGCTACGCAGCGGATGAAGGCTTCGACCAAAAAGAAGAAGCGCTGAGGAGAACGCCCGCAAGAATGCTTCTGCCAGCCGTAGAAGCTCACTCGCCGGTCAAATGGGCAATCCGCTTCCGAAGCCAGGCGGCCTCGTCCGTGAATCCGGCCGCTTCGCTGAAGGCCAGAAGCCTCTGGTACTGCTCCAGCGGGTCGAAGCCGACGCTGTGCTGGAGCTTGTGCAGATCCACGGGGCACAGGTGCAGGGGATGAGCGTCGGTCTCCGGCAGGCTGTTCGAGCCGTTCATCACGCAGTGGTAGGCCGTGCAGTGGCGGATGCCGAACATGTGGCCCGTCTCATGAGCCAGGACCTTGCAGGCGCGCAGCAACACGAGTTGGCGCCAGCCCTCCGGCCGCGGCTCATCGTACAAGGCTGGATCGTAGCGGGCGAAGCTGTAGATGCCGGCCCGGTCCCGGAGGGTGGCCTGACCGAACACGAAGTTCCAGCCCGGGCCTGGGTAGATGTCTTCCATGGTGACCCCGAGCATGGCGTAGGCGTCCGCGGGGACCTGCCGGCGCAGCCGGTCGATGATGTCTCCGGTGAGATACTGCCGCCGCCCCATCTCCGGATGGACCCGGCCGCGGATCCCGTCCAGGCCCTTCGCCGGGAGCACCCGGGTCTCCAGACCAAAGAAGGCCTCGGTGAAACGCACGAGCTCATCGAGGGACGGCGCGTCCGGTCCGAACGTTCCCAGGGGCTGAAGGTAGATCCGGCTGCGCTGCGCGTCCGGTCGGAGCGGCTCGGAGAGGGCGAACTGCTCGAAGGTCTGGCCCTTCTCCTGGTGCTCCGACAGCCAGTCGCCCGGAGCGGGCGTCGGCAAGGGCTCGAAGTCCTCACCCGGCTCGAAGGCCCGGCGCAGCTCCGGCGACAGCTCCTCGGACCCGCGCCGCGAGCAACTCAGCCCGGCAGCGAGGAGCAACGCCAGGGCCAGGAGGGACGTGGCCAGCCGCGGCATTCGTCGATTCTATAGCGGCGTGGCTTGGATCACGGCTGACCTGGAGCCGGATCGGACGGAGTGGCGACGAGCATCACGCGGTCCCAGGCGGGCTCGACCTCGGTCAAGGCAGCCAGCAGGGCGAGTCCTGTGCCCGCAATGCCGGTAAGGAAGCCGGGCTCGCCCTGCCAGATCCCCTCTCCGGGCCCCGGACTGGCCCAGGTCAGCAGTCCGGCGAATCTCTCTTCGTCCGGATGCCGCAGGTCCAGGGTGCGCCGATACCAGGCGAGCGCGGCCTCCTTCATCTCCGGATCGCCCGTGGCCTGGTGGAACCGGTTGAACAGGTGCGCGATGCCGGCCGTGCCGTGGCAGAGGGTGGTGTCGATCGCCTTGGCCGCCTCGAACGGACGGCGCGCTGCGAGGCGTGCCAGGTCGAACGCCTCCCGTTCCCATTCCGGCCGGCCGAAGCTCCGCGCCGCCGAGAGCAGCACGGCGGAGACGCCGAGGTCGCCATAGCACCACGCGGTGCGGGCCGGCTCGGGCTCCTGGCCCGGAACGTAGAACGCGGGCAAGGCGGAACCCTCCACACCTGGCAGCTTCCGGCCGAGCAGCCAGCGGACAACGCCCTCGGCGAGCCGCTCCAGACGGCTGTCTTGAAGGCCCTCGCGCTGCGCGGCCGCGAGGAATCCCAGCACGCCGGGAACCCCGTGCGCCACGCCGAGGTTGTAGCAGCCGCTCGGCATCAACTCGCGCTGCCAGGGGACGAGCCATTCGGGCGTGGTGTACCAGGTGACTCCATCTTCCGATTCCTCGGCCGACGCTTCAAGCAGGTCGAGGATGCGGCCCAGGAGCTCGACGGCGTCGGGATGGGGCAACCGCTCGACCAGGTACGTGCCGAAGCCGGCAAGGCCGCTTATCAGCTCATAGGGCACGCTTCCTGGATCGGTGAGCAGCCTGCGCAGCCCCTCGTCAATCTCGGCCGAGAGGTCGACGTCCCCTTCGAAAAGCTCGCGGGTGAGGTGCTCGACCACCCAGCCGACGCCGCAGAACCCGGAGTAGAGCGATGGCAGGAGGCGCGCCTGGGAGAGCCCCTGCGCGCTCCGGCCGAGAGCGTCGAGCGCGCGGCCTGCGGCGTCCTCGGAGCCTTCCTCACGGGCCGCGCCGAGATAGGCGAAGAAGAGCGCCAGGCCCGCGTCGCCGCCGGCCAACAGGGAGTCGGGCGTCTCTCCGGAACCTTCGGAGAGATATTCGACCAGGCAGCGCTCGATATCCTGGACGAGGCCCCAGCCGCGACTGCGGATCTCAGGGTCGGCGATGGATTGCCACATGATAGAGGCTCGGCGGTCAGGAGACCCCGACCGCCGAGCCGGCATTCTCCTCGTTAGCAGCAGGCCATGCCGCTCGGGCAGCTCCCGCCCGAGAGCGTGGTGACTCCACAGTCGTAGCAATCGCTGGCGCCGGTCGGCTCGCAGAAATTGCTGCAACGAGCGGTCACCCCACCCACCACTACCCGCAGGTCGCCCGTCGACAGATTTCGGAGGGTCTCCTTGTTGAGGCTCAGCTTCATCGTGATCGCCTTCTTCTTCACAGAGCATCTCCTTTTGACAGTTCGCCTGCCGTTCAGCGGCAAGGAAAGGGCTCATTGCCCCTTTCTTAGGGTGCTGCAAAGCTCCGAAACGTTCCCTGTCGCGAGCGGAGCTATCCGTTATGCCGCCTCCGCAGCCTCGGCAGCCTGCCGGAACCGCCGAACGACCTCGGCGACCGGCAGGATCTCTTCGATGCCTTCCACGCTGCGGCCGGCCTGGAGGTAGTCCTTGTAGGAGAAGGAACGCAGGGAGGAGCGCTTCAGTCTCCAGAGGGACTGGAGGGAGTAGATCATCCGCATCCAGTGCTTGGTCTTGCGGCCCTTGAGCATCCAGCGGCCGATCGGGCCCGCCTTGGTGCCGAGCTTTTCGATGTAGGGCGTGCGGATCACCGAGACCGGCACGCCGGTCAGGCGCTCGGTCAGCACGATGTCCTTCTCCCGCGCCTCCAGGATGGCCTTCTTGTAGTCCGGGTGGGCCGTACACTCCTGGGTGGCGATGAAGCGGGTGCCCATCTGGACCGCGGCGTAGCCCATCCGAAGGGCTTGCACGAAGTCTTCCTCGTCCCCGACCCCGCCGGCGCAGACCACGGGGACTCCAAGGTCGTGAAGCTCGGCGTACAGCTCCTCGACCCCCTTCGACCCGGCGTGGCCGCCGGCCCGGTTGTTGACGGCGATGAGGCCGTCCACGCCCGCTTCCAGACCCTTGAGCGCCCAGCGGCGGTCGGTCACGTCGTGGTAGACCCGGCCGCCCACGGCGTGCGCCTTGTCCACCACCCAGCGCGGGTTGCCGAGGGAGGTCACGAAGAAGCGGACCCCTTCCTCCAGGGCGATGTCCATGTAGCCCTGCATGCGCTCCTGGTAGACCTTGGAGGAGCGCTCCACGATGACGTTCATCCCGACCGGCTTTGCTGTGAGACTCCGGATGAGCTGGAGGCCGGCCCGCATCTCGTGGCCGTGGACGTAGACCAGGGAGAGCGGCTGAAGGATGCCAATGGCCCCCGCCTCCGAGGCGGCGGCCACCAGCTCCGGGTTGCTGCACGGGTACATCGCTCCGCAGAGGATCGGGACATCGATCCCGAGCTGCTCGGTGACAGCGGTCTGGATCAAGGACATGCGCCGCAGCTTATCGCTCCACCCTCACCCCGCGCCAGAAGGCGATGTAGTCCTTGATGTTGGAGCAGGCCGGCTTGGGGTCCGGGTAGTACCAGGCCGCGTCCTGATTCCGGTCCCCATCCACCACCACGTTGAAATACCGGGCCGTCCCCTTCCAGCCGCAGACAGACGTCGTCGAGCTGGGCTGGAAATGCTCCAGATTCAGCGCTTCGAAGGGAAAGTAGATGTTCCCTTCGAGGATCTGATACCGGTCCGACTCGGCGATGACCGTCCCCTTCCATAGTGCTCTGGGCATGACGTTTTCCTCCGTGAACAAATTCATGAAAAAAGATAGGACCCTGCATCGCAGCGATCTGCTATCCTAGTGCCACGAATCGACGTTAGGAGGTCAACGAGATGTTCCGTCGCAGTCTGTCGCTGCTCTTCGTGTCTGCGTGTCTCTTCCTCTCCTCTCTTTCTCTCCTCGCCCGGAACCAGGACGAAAACCTCGAATTGAGCCAGCGGGTGACGCAGCTCGTCGAGGCCAACGACGCCGCGGGCCTGCGCGCGCTCGGCGCCGAGGCGATCCCGTCCATGACGTGGCTCTACGGCCTGAGCGACGAGCCCGAGCGGGTGCGCATCGCCAATCTTTTCAAGGAGATGGGGATCAAGTCCGAGGAAGCCGAGAAGGCGCTGATGCGGGACGTCCACACGGAGAACCCGGACCTCCGGATGGCCGTCCAGTACGCGCTGGGCCGGGTGAGCGACGATCCCGAGGTGGTCGACACGCTCCTCGACACGCTGCAGAACGATGGCAACCCGCTGTTCCGCGACAAGGCCGCCTGTGCGCTGGCCTACGACCAGGTCCACCTCAACCCGGCGCAGAAGGTCCGGGTCTACGAGGGGCTGATCCAGGCGCTATCGAGCCCGATGGCGCAGGTGCGCGCGGTCTCGATCCAGGCCCTGAGCATCCTGACCGGCCAGACCAAGGGCTACCACCACCTCCTCTCCGAGGAACGGCGGGAGCGCAGCATCGAGATGTGGCAGAGGTGGCTGGAGGAGTACAGGGCGAAGCTTTGATGCAGGGCTGATGGGGGGCATACAATGCCCCCCTATGCATCGTGACCTTCTCCTTGAACGCTACCGCGCCACCCGGGACCTGAGCGTCGAGCTCTGCCGCCCGCTACGTCCCGAGGACTACCGCATCCAGTCGATGCCGGACGTGAGTCCGCCCTGGTGGAACCTCGGCCATACCACCTGGTTCTTCGCCAAGAACGTGCTGGAGCCGTTCGGGCTCTACTCCAAGGAGGACGCCCGGCTCGAGTTCGTCATGAACTCGTATTACGAGTCGCTCGGTCCGCGCATCCGCCGCGACCATCGCGGGCTGGTCACCCGGCCGACGAACGACGAGGTCTACCGCTTCCGGGAGTCGGTGGACGAGCGCATGGCGAAGCTGATCCGGGAATCCTCCGAGGAGGATCTGGAGCGCATCGGGTTCCTGGTCATCACCGGCATCCAGCACGAGCAGCAACACCAGGAGCTTCTGGTCACCGAGGTCAAGCACATCCTGGGCTGCAACGTTCCGGAGCTGCGCGAGCCCTACCGGCCCGCCACCGGCGAGCACCGGGCGGCTCCCGAGGCGCGGTGGGTACCGATCCAGGGGGGACTCCAGGAGGTCGGCAATCTCGAAGGGGGCTGGTGCTGGGACAACGAGATGCCGGTCCACAAGACCTGGCTGGACGACTTCGAGATCCTCAACCGGCTGGTGACGAACCGGGACTACCTGGAATTCATCGAGGACGGCGGCTACTCGAACCCTCTTCTCTGGCTCTCGAACGGCTGGGCGAAGGTCAAGGAGCAGGGCTGGACCGCGCCCCTGTATTGGGAAGGAGAGGGAGGAGACTGGAAGGTCTGGACGCTCTCCGGCGTCTGCGACCTGGATCCCGACGAGCCGGTCTGTCACGTGAGCTTCTACGAAGCCGACGCCTACGCGCGTTGGAAAGATGCCCGCCTGCCCACCGAGCGCGAGTGGGAGCACGCGGCCCGGGTCTCGGGCTTTCCGGGCGAAGGCAACTTCCTGGACAGCGGAGCCTTGCACCCGCGGGCACCGATGTCCACGAACGGCGCCCTCGTCCAGATGGGCGGCGACGTCTGGGAGTGGACGACCAGCCACTACGAGCCGTACCCTGGCTACCGGCCGTTCGAAGGCGCCCTGATGGAGTACAACGGCAAGTTCATGGACAACCAGAGGGTGCTCCGCGGCGGCTCCTGCGCCACGCCTGCGAACCACATCCGCGCCAGCTACCGCAACTTCTGGCCCGCGGACACCCGGTTCCAGTTCACGGGCATCCGGCTGGCGAGGGACGCGAAGTAAAGAAAGGACTTTCAGACCCAAGAGGGAAACCTGCCCACA
>DATANP010000515.1:0-10346 GCA_036266195.1 Thermoanaerobaculia bacterium
CCGACGAGGTCCACCTCCTGGAGAGGATGCAGAACCGCCTGGCCGCCACCCCCCGGTCCGACAACCTCCGGGAGCGCCTGCTGCGGGTGACCGCCGACGCCTTCGCCGACCTCCAGGCCCCCCTGGTGCTCACCTCGCTGACCACGGCCTTCGGCTTCTACTCCTTCGCCGGCTCCTCCATGAAGCCGCTGCGCGACTTCGGCCTCTTCGCCGGCACCGGGCTGATGCTCGGCATGGTCTTCACCTTCGCCCTCGTGCCCGCCCTGATCGCCGTGCTCCCCCCGGCGTGGAGCGAGCGCCGCCGCCATCTCCGGGAGCGCCGGTCAGAGATCCCAGCCTGGGAGCGGTTCGTGGCGGGTCATGGCCGGGCGTTCGCCGCGGCCGGGCTCCTCCTGGTGATCGCCGCCGTACCCGGGCTCTTCCGGCAGACCGTGCAGGACTCCTGGGTGGACAACTTCGATCCCCGCTCGCCGCTGGTGACCGCGGAACGGGACTTCAACCGCGCGTTCTGGGGGAGCTACCGCCTGGACGTGGTCTTCGAGGCGGACCGCCGCCACTTCTGGACGCCGGAGGGCGCGGCCCTGCTGGAGGACTTCGACCGCCTGGCCCGCCGGGCGCCGCACGTGGGCGGCGTGCTCGGACCGCTGCTGTTCCTGGAGGGCGGCGCCAGGATGCAGGGCAACCCGCTCCCCCTGTCCGCGCTGCCGCCGGTCCAGGTCAAGCGCGCCGGAGCCGCCATCGAGGCGCTCAACATCCGTCTCGACCTGCGGCAGTACCTGTCCCAGGACGCCTCGGCCGCCCGCACCCGGCTGTTCGTGCGCAACGCCGACTTCGCCCGCGGCGACGAGCTCCGCGACTTCCTGCGCGCGCGGCTCGGCCCCCTCGCCGAGCGCCACGGCGTGCGCGCCCACATCTCGGGCGACGTGCCGGCCGGCCTGGCGGTGGTCGAAGCGATCGTCGGCAACCAGCTCGAATCGATCGGCTGGACCTCGGCGCTGATCGCGGTCACCCTCCTGGTCTCGTTCCGCAGCCTGCGCTGGACCGCGGTGGTCATGGCGCCGATCGCTGCCGCCACCGTGCTCCTGTTCGCGGCGCTGGGCTATGCCCACCTGCCACTCGGGATCGCCACCAGCATGTTCGCGGCGCTCACCCTCGGCGCCGGAGTCGACTTCGCCCTTCACTACTGCTACGGCTATCGGCGGGAGCGGCGGGCGGGGCGCGATCACGACCGGGCCGTGCTCGCCACCCTGGCCACGGCCGGGCGCGGCGTGCTGTGGAACGCGCTGGTGCTCGCCTTCGGCTTCCTGGTGCTCGCCTTCTCCGCGCTCAAGCCGAACGCCAGCCTCGGTCTGCTGCTGGCCGCGGCCATGGCGGTCTCCTACCTGGCGACCGTGGTGTTCCTGCCGGAGCTGCTGCGGCGCTGGGGGAGGGATTGAGGAAGGGAGCCGCCGGAACGAGGCGGCTCCCGGACCTGCGCGCTACTGGTTGCTGCCGCCGCTGGGCGTGAAGGTGCCGTTGGCCGAGGCGGTGGTCGCCGGGACCGGCACGGCGATGCTGTGGCTGCCGGACTGCTCGTTCTTGTCGATCGGGCCGATCGGGAAGGTCGGACGCGAGGGGATGACGCCGATGAAGAGGTTCGTGGAGGCGAGCGTCTTCACCTCGGCCACGCCGTCGCCGTCACCATCCACCGCCAGGCCGGCCGACAGGGTCTTGATGCCCTTGGCCTTCGGGTCCAGGCCGCCCGCGACGCCGCTCAGCGTGAAGCTGGCGTTCTGCGCCGTCATCTTGAGATCGCTGCCGTCGCCGCAGACCACGGCGCCGCAGTCGATCACGGTATCGCCGGACTCGTTGGAGAAGACCAGCTTCGGGCGCACGTTGAAGCTGGAGCTGAACGTGCCGCCGTCGGCATTGACCATGTGGAACGTCGCCCCACCGGCCTTGACGTCGTCACGGAACTCCGAGAGGAACACGTGCAGGCTGTAGGACTTGCCGCCGATGACGACCGGCGACTCGCCGACCAGGCGCAGAGCCATGATCGTGAGAGGGCCGCTGCCGCTGCCCGAGCTGACGTCGATCGTGGTGGGGCGCCGGACGATGGTGTCGATCCCATCGAGCGCGCCGGAGCCCAGGGACTCGCCCTTCAGGCTGACGACCGGATTGCCCTCCAGCCTGGCGCCGAAGACCTGCTCAATCGGGAACGTCGAAAGATCGAGCGTGGTCCGGCCGCCACCCGGAGTGGTCAGGCCGCTGTCGCCAGCGAGGATCTTCTGAGCGGGGGCCGATGAAGCGACAAGCAATGCGACGGCGGCGATGTACATCCACTTCCTGTTCATCTTCTTACTCTCCTCTTGCAGTGGTTGCTCCCGGTGAGTCGGGCACAGCCGACCCGCGCCTGCCGCAGCGTGGCCAAAAACAATAGAGACTTCGAAAAGAAACAACTCTCACTTGGTACGGTGCGCGACAGCCGCTTTGCGGGACACGGCTCCGATGAGAATCGGGAGGAGGACCGTCAGCTCTTCGCGAATGCGCGGGCGATGCTCTGCTCGTAGGGCGGTTCCAGGACCCCGGCCTCGGTGACGATGGCCGTGATCAGCTCGGCCGGGGTCACGTCGAAGGCGAAGTTCATGGCCTGCGTCTCGTCGGGGGCCACCCGGGTGCCGAACACCTCGGTGACCTCCCTGGCCTGGCGCTCCTCGATGGGGATCGCCTTGCCGTCGGGCGTGTTGCGGTCGATGGTGGAGAGGGGGGCTGCCACGTAGAAGGGCACTCCATGCCGATGGGCGAGGACCGCGACCGTGTAGGTGCCGATCTTGTTCGCGGTGTCGCCGTTGGCCGCGATGCGGTCGGCGCCGACCACGATCCGGTCCACGAGGCCCTGCGCCATCAGGGTGCCGGCGCTGGAGTCGGTCACCAGCCGGAAGGGGATGCCCAGGCGCTTCAGCTCCCAGGCGGTCAGCCGCGCGCCCTGGAGCAGCGGCCGGGTCTCGTCCACCCAGACCATGCCCACCCGGCCGCCGGTCCAGGCCGACTGGATGATGCCGAGCGCCGTGCCATAGCCGGCCGTGGCGAGCGAGCCGGTGTTGCAGTGGGTCAGGACCCGCGCGCCCTCGCCGAACAGCGCGGCCCCGTTCTCGCCGATCTTCCGGTTGATCCGCACGTCCTCGGCCTGCAGCTCGCGCGCCCAGTCGAGGAGAGCCGCCCGGACCGCTTCCGGACCCCGATCCCGGTTGCGCTCCCAGACCTCGCGGCCCCGGTCCAGCGCCCAGGCCAGGTTCACGGCCGTGGGACGGGTGCTCCGGAGAAGAGAAGAAACCTCCTCGAAGCGGTCGGCCCCGAGGACCAGGCCATAGGCGGCGGCCACGCCGATGGCCGGCGCGCCCCGGACGGCGAGCCGGCGGATGGCATCGGCCACCTGCTCGGGCTCCCGGCAGTCGAGCCAGACCTCCTCGCTCGGAAGAAGCGTCTGGTCCAGCAGCTTCAGGATGTCGCCCTCCCAGCGGAGGGGAGAGAAGGGCTCGGGCGGGGTGGTCGCTTCGCTCATGGGAGGGGTATCTTACACGGTGCTAGAATCCGCGGCCGGCCGTTTTGCGCCGCATCCACCTCTTCTCCGAATCGAGGGTCCAGTGAAAGGCGATCCCAAGAACCTAGGGTTTTCCACGCGCGCGATCCACGCCGGGCAGGCGCCCGACCCGCGCACCGGGGCCGTCGCGGTCCCGATCTACCAGACGTCCACCTATGTCCAGAAGGGGCTCGGCGAGCCGGCCGAGTTCGAGTACGCCCGGGTCCAGAACCCCACCCGCAGCGCGCTGGAGGCGAACCTCGCCGCGCTCGAAGGCGGCGTTTCGGGCCACGCCTTCGCCTCGGGCATGGCCGCCATCTCCTGCCTGATCACGCTGCTCAAGGCCGGCGACCATGCCGTGGTGTCGCGCAACGTGTACGGCGGCACCTTCCGGTACTTCACCAAGATCATGGAGAACTACCAGCTCTCGTTCTCCTGGGTGGACGCGACCGACCTGAAGAACATCGAGGCCGCGATGACCCCGCGGACGAAGATGGTCTACGTCGAGACCCCGACGAACCCGGTGATCGAGATCGTCGACCTCGCCGGCGCCGCGCGGATCGCCCATGCCGGGGGCGCGTTCCTGGCGGTGGACAACACCTTCCTCTCGCCCTACTTCCAGCGTCCGCTGGAGCACGGGGCGGACGTGATCGTCCACTCCACCACCAAGTTCCTGAACGGCCACAGCGATTCGATCGGCGGCGCGCTCATCGCCTCGAAGCCCGAGCACTCCGAGTGGTTCTACTTCCTGCAGAAGTCGGCGGGCGCGATCCTGTCGCCGTTCGACTCCTTCCTGGTCATGCGCGGCATCAAGACCCTGCCGGTGCGCATGGACCGGCACGAGCAGAACGCCCGCGCGATCGCGGACTTCCTGGCCAACCATTCGAAGGTGAAGACGGTGCTCTGGCCGGGGCTGCCGAGCCATCCCGGGCACGAGGTCCACAAGCGGCAGGCCTCTGGGTTCGGCTCCATGATCTCGATCGAGCTCGGGAGCTTCGCGGCGGCCAAGGCCATGCTCGACCGCATGCGGGTGATGAGCTTCGCGGAGAGCCTGGGCGGCGTCGAGAGCCTGATCTCGCACCCGGCGTCCATGACGCACGCCTCGATCCCCCCGGAACGGCGGGCCGAGATCGGCGTCACGGACGGGCTGGTGCGGCTGTCGGTGGGGCTGGAGGACGTCAAGGATCTGCTGGCCGATCTCGACCAGGCGCTGGCCGCGGTCTAGGTGTCTTGCTCCCTCTCCCCCGGCACGGGGGAGAGGGCCGGGGGAGGGGGGACGGGATCAATCCTCAAACGTCATCTCTTCTTCGACTTCGTCCGAGAAATCGGCTTCCTTGTCGATGCTGCCCCGGATCCAGTCGAGGAAGCCCTTCTCGCCGTAGCTGACGTCGAAGGCGAGGATCTCCGGGAGCTCGTAGCTGTGGAGCTCCCGGATGGTCTCCTCCACGGCCGGCAGCTCCTCTGCCAGCGTCTTGACGATCAGCAGCAGCTCGCCGTCCCGGCAGATCTTTCCCTTCCAGCGGTAGATCGAACGGATGCCGGGCACCACGTTCACGCAGGCGGCATGACGCCTGGCGACGAGCTCGCCGGCGATCTGATTGGCTTGTTCCTCGGTCCCTACGGTGGTGACGACCACGATCGCGTGCATCGATTCCCACGTTACACAGTCCTTTCGGGCGAGTCAATCGCCCCGCGATGCTCACTTCCAGACCTCTTCTCGGAAGTCGTAGACGATGACCTTGACCTTGCCCGTGCGGCCGGTCACCCGCACGGCGGCCAGGGCTCCGGAGTTGTCGGTCAGGTAGACCGATCCCGGTGTCGCGGTGCCCAGCGGACCGAAGGAGGCGAGGTCCGATTCGTTGAAGCGGATCGGGTCGTCGCCCCGCCGCAGCCAGGCGGACGGGTTGCCGGGGTCGCGCGCCGGACGCCCCGGCGGGAACCCGAAGCGCACGCGGCTGCCGATCTGCTCCAACTGCCGGGGCGGCTCGATCTGCGGGTCCACCCCCTTGTCGATGTCCTTGGTGAGGACGCCGTCGCCATCCCCATCCCGGTAGAGCGCCCAGGTGGAGCGGCCGTCGGCGCGCGGCCGGAACTTGAGCGCCACGTTGGCGCAGTGCCGCACCGCCGTCGCGCGCGCCAGGCGCATCGTGGCCACGACCTCCTCGGCCGCGAGCCGCAGGCGCAGCTCGCCCGAGAGCCGCAGGATCGGCGGCGCGGCCAGGGCCAGGAACAGGGTGAAGATCGCCAGCACCACCACCAGCTCCACCAACTGAAAGCCTCGTTCGTCTTTCCTCATGGCAGGTTCCCGTCCGGGTCGAAAGACCGGGGGCGACACGCGGCCGCCCCCCGGCTTCCGTCTACCGGCTCCCCTCCTTCGGCGCCGGCCTGGGCGAAGGTGCGGCGGCCGCCTTGGAGGCCTTCACCTTCTCCTTGAGCGTGGTCTCGCCGGAGACGGCCACGTACGGCTTGATGAGCTGGTAGGTCTTCTCGCCGATCCCCTGGACGAGCATCAGGTCCTCGGGCGACTTGAAGGGGCCGTTCTCCTTGCGGAAGGTCACGATCCGCTGGGCCACGGCCGGCCCGACCCGCGGCAGGAGCGCGAGCTGGGAGGTGTCCGCGGTGTTGACGTTGACCACCCGCCGGGTCTCCGCCGCGAACGAGAGGGAGGCGAGGAGGATGCCGACCAGGACGAGGATGCCGACCAGACGACGATTCAGGTTCATGAGGTTGTCTCCGTGAATTCGGGTTTTCGGGTGCTGCGCTTCAACGTTTCCCTTGCACTGCCTGGATTGCGGCCGTGTCTTCTTCCGTCTCCGCCACCTCCTCTCCGGTTGACGGGCGGCAGGTAGATCAAGGCCGGTACCAGGCCGGGCCGAAACACGGAAACTTCTGACGGGGAATGACTTACGGGAATCGTCGAGAACAGGATCCGGTCCGCTCTGTCAAAAGATCTTGCGGGTCCGGACCGGGAAGCGCCCGGGCGGCGGGGCTTTGGAGCGTGTCAAAAGATCTTGCGGTCCCGCACGATCTTTTGCGCCCCCAGAAGGTTTCGAGTAGATTAGGCCGCCATGGCGGCGAAAGCGGAGCAGAGAACGGACCGGTCGGTCTTCCGGGAGTACTTCGAGGCGATCCTCATCGCCACGATCTTCCTGCGCTTCACGAATGTGTTCGTGGTACAGACCTTCTACATCCCGAGCGGGTCCATGGAGAACACGCTCCTGATCGGCGACCACCTGTTCGTCAACCGGTTCATCTACGGGCCGGCCCCCACCGAGATGGAGCGCAAGCTCCTCCCCCTGCGGCCGATCCGGCGCGGGGACATCATCATCTTCCGCTCGAAGACCGAGCCTGGCATGGACATCGTGAAGCGGGCCATGGGCGCGCCCGGCGACACGGTCCAGGTGGCCGACAAGCAGCTCTACCTGAACGGTACGCCGGTGGACGACTCCACGTACGCCATCCACAAGGACCCCAACGTCTACCCGAACTATCCGCTGCTGCCGTCCAAGGCGCGGGACCGCGACAACTTCGGGCCCGTCACCGTGCCGCCCGGCAACTACTTCTGCATGGGCGACAACCGGGACGAGTCGTACGACTCGCGGTTCTGGGGGACCCTGCCCGGCCACCTCGTCAAGGGCCGGGCGCTGTTCATCTACTGGTCCAACGGCGCTCAACAGCCCGAGGGGGCGGGCCTCGCCGGCCTGATCCGGACCGCCCTGGGCTTCCTCTCCAACACGCGGTGGGGGCGCTCCTTCCGCCTCATCCACTGAGCGCGGCCCGGCCTCCCATGGAAGAGAAGTCCTGGCAGCGGGAGTACCTGGAGGCGCTGCTCATCGCGGTGATCTTCGCGACCTTCGCCCGCACCTACGTGGTGCAGGCGTTCAAGATCCCGTCCGGCTCGATGGAGCAGAACCTGCTCATCGGCGACCACATCCTGGTGAACAAGTTCATCTTCGGGCCGACCGCAGGCCCGCTCGAGAGCCACCTGCTGCCGATCCGCGACGTGCACCGGGGCGACATCGTGGTCTTCAAGTTCCCGGAGGACCCCTACCGCGACTTCATCAAGCGGTGCGTGGGCCTGCCGGGGGACACGATCGAGATCAGCGACAAGAGGCTGTCGATCAACGGCCGGGAGGTGGACGACGAGAGCTACACCTGGCACGTGGACCCGTTCGTGATCCCCAAGAGCCCGTTCCTGTCGAGCAACCGCTCGCGGGACAACTTCGGGCCGTATACAGTGCCGGCCGGCCATTACTTCTGCATGGGGGACAACCGCGACAACTCGAACGACTCGCGTTTCTGGGGCGCCGTCCCCCGGGAGTACGTCAAGGGCCGGGCCTTCATGGTGTACTGGTCGTTCGAGAGCCAGGGGCCGGAGCCGGTGGACTGGCCGGGCTTCGCCGGCAAGATGCGCCAGCTCGCGCGGGTGGGCCTCCACTTCTTCACCAGCACCCGATGGGAGCGAACCTTCCGCGTCGTGCGGTAGACTTGTCGCGCGAACTCAGAGGAGGATAGTCATGCGGAAGCGGATCGCCGAGCGCGGCGAGGGCAACCTCGGCTGCATCATGTGGCTCCTGGTGCTCGGACTCGCCGTCCTGATCTCCTGGAAGATGGTGCCCGTCAAGATCGCCAGCGCGGAGCTCTATGACTTCATGGACGAGCAGGCCAAGTTCTCCGGCGTCAACACGACCGCCGAGGACGTCAAGAAGAACATCCTGCAGCGGGCGGTCGAGCTGAAGCTGCCCCTGGACAAGGACCACGTCACCGTCGAGCGGATCGGGGACCGGATCCGGATGACCGCCGACTACACGGTGCCGGTCGAGTTCCCGGGCTACACCTATCAATGGCACTTCCGGCACGAGCTCGATCGCCCGATCTTCATCGTGTGATCGCGGCTCCGGCCGCAGCCCGTCCGGAATCAACCGAGCATGGCCCGCCCCGGCTGGATCGACACTGTCGCGGCGGGCCTTGCGCCCGGGGCCCTGCTCGGCACCCATCTGGCCGGGTTGATCTTCTTCCTCAACCCGCACCTGCCCTTCACTCCGGGCTCGGTGCTGCGCGGCAGTCTCGCCTACGGCGGAATGCTCGCGCTCGCCAGCCTCGCGCTGCATCTGCCCTTCACCTGGCGCCAGCGACGGGCCGGACGGAGGGCGCGTCGCTGGCTCCCCTGGGCGCTCACCGCCGCGCTCGGTGCCGCCGCCTGGATGGACGCCAGCCACGCCTCGCTCTACGCGTTCTACCTGCCGTCGGGAATCAACGACCGGCTCATCCGCACGGCGGCCTGGCTCACCCTGGGTGCCCTGATCTTCTTCTATACGGCACTGCTCCACACGCTCCACCGGCGGCGCTATGGCTGGCGGAGCCGTTACGGCCTGACCCTGGTCGCAGTGCTCTCGGTCTTCGCCATGATCGAGCGGCGCGAGGCGTTTCGCCCGGTTCCCGCCCCGGTCCGCCGGCCGGCCGTGGTGGAGAGCGCAACCCGGCCCCGGCTCCTGGTGGTGGGGATCGAGTCGGCCACGCTGGATGCCATCCTGCCGCTCGCCGGCCAGGGCCGACTGCCGTTCCTTGCGACGATGCTGCAACAGGGCGCCTATGGACGCCTGGAGTCGCTCTACCCCACCTGGCGCGAGGCGCTGTGGATCTCTCTCGCCACGGGTAAGCACCCGTATAAACATGGGGTTACGGGCGGCCGGGTGTACGACGCGCCGTGGCTGGGCCGGGGGCCGGGCCGGGAGCTGCGGCTGCTGCCGGTCGGCATCCGCTTCCGGCGCTGGGGCCTGTTCGGAGCGGAAGCGCGCACGCCTCCGGCGCTCCCCCGCGAAGCCCTGGGGCTTTGGGAAATCCTCCCCCGCCTCGGCATGGCTGCCGGGACCGTAGGCTGGCCGGCCTCGTGGCCAGCCTCGCGGGAGACGGAATTCGCGCTCCCCGAGAGCTTCTTCGCGGGCACCCTGGGTCCGGAGAGCAGTTGGCCGGAGGACCTGGCGGCGAGCGCACGGATCTTCCGCCCCAGACCGGAGGAGATCGATCCCGCGCTCCGGGCCCACTTCGGACGACGCCCGCCCGGGCCGATCCTCGATGCCCTGGCTGGAGACCTCTGGCGGCAGTCGCTGGTCGTCTCCCTCCTGGAGCAGCACCCCGAGGCGGATGCCACGTTCCTGGTGCTGCCCGGCCTGCGGGAGGTTTCCCGTGGAACGTTCGGTGGATTCCAGGCGGTGCAGTTCGAGGGCTCGCAGTCCTCCGCGGCGAGGGAGGCGGCCGACCGGCTGACCGCCTACTACGGCTGGATCGACAATTTCCTCGCGGAGCTCTGGCAGAAGAGGCAAGGGCCGCGCATCCTGGCGGTGGTTTCATCCTACGGTGCCGAGGGCCGGCGCGACCGGCTGAGTCTGAGCGGCGACGCGGCGGAGCTCGAAGGGCGCTTCGGGCTCGCGCCGGACGGCGCTCTCCTCCTGTATGGCGAAGGCATTCAGCCGGGCGCACTGATCACCGGCGCCAGGGTGGTCGACGTGGCCCCCACCCTGCTCTACGCATTGGGCTTTCCCTCGGCGCGCGACCTCGACGGACAGGTGCTCACCGCAGCCTTCGACAAGGGCTTTCTGGCGCGGCACCCGCTGACGATCCTCCCCTCCTTCGAAGGGCTGGCGAAGGCCCGGTAGCAGGAGATCAGGCCTTCTGCGGCACCAGCTTCGGCGCCGCCGTCTTGGCGCTCTCGCGCTCCTCGCGGGCCATGGTGCAGCGGCCCTCGAAGAAGGCGCCGTCCTCGATCACCAGCGACGGCGTGTCGAGA
>DATANP010000516.1:0-1565 GCA_036266195.1 Thermoanaerobaculia bacterium
CGGCTCCTCCCCCTCATGTACGACCGGATGCGCCAGCTCGCGCATCAGCGCCTCAGGACCGAGCCCGACGCCTCCCTCAACACCACGGCGCTGGTGCACGAGGCGTATCTGAAGCTGGTGGACTCCCCCCGACTCACCCTCCACGACCGCGGACACTTTCTGGGACTCGCCTCCCGGGTCATGCGGCATCTGCTGGTGGACCACGCCCGTGCGCGGCGGACCGCCAAGCGCGGCCTCGGCGCGGCCCCGGTTCCCCTCGAGGATGTGCCCTGGCTCCCCGAAGACAGGGTCGAGACCGTGGCGGAGCTGGACGAGGCGCTCAAGCGTCTGGAGGCGATCGATGAGCGCCGGGCCCGGATCCTGGAGCAGCGCTACTTCGGCGGGCTCACCCTGGAGGAAACGGCGGAGGCGCTCAACCTCTCCCTCGCGACGGTCAAGCGGGAGCTGCGCTCGGCGCGCGCGTGGCTGGCCATCGAGCTGCAGCGGGAGCTGCCCTGATGCTGCCCGCCGGTGACCGGCGGTGGGCCGAGGCCCTGGCGGCGTTCGACGAGGTGGTGGACCTCGCTGGACCGGCGCGGCAGGCCCGGCTCCAAGTCATCGGCAGCACCGATCCGGAGCTGCAGCTCGCCGTCGAGCGGCTGCTGGCGGCCGACTCGCGGGCCGGCGCGATCCTCCTGCACCTGGAAGCGGATCCGGGTGACGAGACCGGTGACGCCGATCCGCTCCAGCTCGTCGGACGCACCGTCTCCCACTTCCGGATCGTCGAGGCGATCGCGCGGGGCGGCATGGGTGTCGTCTATCGCGCCGAGGACATCCGGCTCGAGCGGCCGGTCGCCCTCAAGGTCCCCTTCGCCGCCCGCTTCTTCGACCCGGCGGCCAAGCAGCGCTTCCGCCAGGAGGCACGGCTGGCCGGGGGCCTGGACCATGCCAACCTCTGCCCCGTGTACGAGACCGGCGAGACCGCCGATGGCGATCTCTTCTACACCATGCCGCTTTATGAGGGCGAGACGCTCAAGGCGCGGCTGGCACGGGAGGACAGGCTGCCCCTGGCCCAGGCGCTGGCGGTGGCGGCCCAGCTGGCGCAGGGCCTGGGGGCGGCGCACCAGGGCGGGATCGTGCACCGCGATCTCAAGCCGGCCAATGTCATGCTGCTGCCCGATGGGGCCGTGAAGATCCTGGACTTCGGACTGGCCAAGGCCAGTGATCTCACTCTCACCGGCTCGTGGGCCCGACTGGGGACCATCGCCTACATGGCCCCGGAGCAGGTCCAGGGACTCAAGGTCGACGGGCGGGCCGACCTCTGGGCGCTCGGCGTCGTGCTCTACGAGATGCTGACCGGGAGTCGGCCGTTCGGAGGCGGCCACGAGATCGGCGTCGCCCACGCGATTCTGCACCAGCCGGCGCCCCGGGCGTCCGCGCTGCGCGACGACCTTCCCGCCGAGCTGGACGACCTCATCGATACCTGCCTCCGCAAGGACCCCGCCGAGCGCTACTCCTCCCCGGAGGAACTGGCCGAGGCACTCGGGGGCATCCGGCCCGACGAGGGTGCACGACTCTCGCGAAGG
>DATANP010000517.1:0-9151 GCA_036266195.1 Thermoanaerobaculia bacterium
ACCCCCAGAGCCCGCGGCCCCGCCGGGCCGCCGAGGCGCAGGTCGCGAGCGTCACCAGCCGCGGCCGGATGCGATGGGCCAGGAGGAAGCCGGAGCCCACCTCGCCGTCGGCCAGCGCCAGCCACGGCCCCCGCGGGCCGATCCCGGTGTGCGTGGCGAGATGAAGCACCGAGGCCCCGGCGGCCTGTTCGAGGACCGGCCGCGCCGCGCCTTTTCCAATCCGCGGAACGGTCTTCAACCCTGCGGCCACTTCGCGCGCCTCCCGCGCTGCTGCTGGAAGATCGCCTCGCGGGTCGCCCAGGACGACTGCCGAGCCGGTCTCACCCTCGGGCCGCGCCGACGTGGCGGCCAGCGCGCTCAGGCTGGGGAGATAGACGATCGGATGCTCCTCCACCAGGAAGTGCTCCGTGAGGCGTAGAGCGGCGAACGGGATCTGCCCCAGCACGCCGTCCGGCACCAGGTAGACCGGCTCGCCCGGAGCCGGCAGCGAATCTTCCAACAGCAACCGGCCCAGATCTTCGGCGATCTTCCCGTCGTCCGGCCGCGCCAGGAAATCATCTACCCGGCGCCCGACCTCCTCCGCGGGCGCGAGAGGCTCGATCCGGATGCGCGACCTTCCGATCCCGATCCGCCAGAAGCGGCCTTCGGCCTCGAAGAAGATCAGCGCCTGCCGATCGCCGAGTGCACCGAGGATTTCCTCGGCGGACCGCGGAGCCACGGCCGGTGATTGGGAAAGGGTCGGAATCAGGTCCTTCAGCGCCTCGGCACGGTCGGCCGCATCACCAGAGACCATCGGGTGCTTGGACGTGGACTGGATGAAAGCGTCGAGGAAGGTCCTGGCCGTGGCCCTCTCCACGGTGGAGAGCGCGTCCCGGGACCGCCCGGCCTGCGCCTGCAGGCGGAAAAGCGCTTCGAGAGGTCTTCGCCGGGCGTCGAGGAGGGTGGCCTTGAATTCGTCATAGCCGAGGTCAGCGCGCGTGGCCTCCACGAGATCGGCGGCCCGCGCATACGACGCCTCGGCGGCCTGGAGATGGCCGAGCGCCTCCTCCACCACGCCTTGCTGCACCGCGAGCTCCCACGCCCAGGAGGAAGGCGGATCGCCGGCCAACGCCTTCTCGACAGCCTCGAGAGCGCGCCCCTCCCGCCCGCGTGCATGCTCGACGCGGCTCTGGTAGTAGAGCAGCGCGCTCCCGCCTTCTCCCTCTTTGGCGTAGCGCTCGGCCGCGGCCAGGTGGCGTTCGGCCGCCGGCAGGTCGCCGAGAGCGAGGCTCGCCTCGACGAGATTCAGGTGTATGGAGCGGTAGAAGCGCGGCTCCCGCCCCTCGCCGGCCAGCGCCAGGGCGCGCTCGGACGCCTCGCGGGACAGCGCCATCCGGCCTTCGTCGAGCCGCAGGGCTCCGAGATTGAGGAGCACCTGGGCGAGCGCGGCATCTTCCTGTCCTTCCCGCAGCTTCAAAGCCCGCTCCAGGGCGCGGCCGGCGCCGTCGAGGTCGCCCAGCCCGGAGAGCGCCGTGTACAGCGCCACCGAAGCGCGGACCTGGAATTCGCCGTCGCCAGCCTCCTCCGCCGCCTCGAACCAGGTGAGGGCATATCCCAGGGCACGCCGGGCCTCGGACTTCTCCCACGCCATGTAGAAAAGCCGCTCCGCGGCCTGCGCCGTATCCCGGGGATCGTCCCCGGCCTGCGCCAGCTTCAGAGCGCGTTCGTAGGTCGTGCGGGCACGCCCGGGGTCGCCCTGACCCCATCGCGCATTGCCGGCCAGGATCAGGGCCTCGGGATCGCCGGTCTCGTCGAAGGCCGCGAGGCACACGCCTTCCGCGTCCTTGAAACGCCGCGCGTTCGACAGCTCCTGGCAGTGATCCATGGATCGCTCCCCACAGGCAAGGAGCGCCAGACAGAAGGCCGCTCCGACCATCCAGGCGACGGCCGGGCGGAAATCACAACAGGAGAACGAGGTCGGCTCGGACACGGATGCGAACCTCCGCGCCGGAATGTACCTCAACCCTCCTCCCGAAGACGCCTTTGGGCCCATCACTTGCAATAGAATTCTTCCCGCAGGTCAACCAACGGATCGGGAGGGACACGACAATGCTCTGGACGATACTCGTGATACTGCTGGTGCTGTGGGTGCTCGGCTTCCTGGTGTTCCACGTCGCTGGCGGACTGATCCATCTTCTCCTCATCGTCGCCGCCGTGATCCTGGTCGTCCGGTTGCTCCAGGGAAGACGGCCACTCTGACGCCGAGGCGAAGCCGGTGGAGGCGGTGTACACATCCGCCCAGGCGCGGGCGACCCTGGAGGCGCTCCGCGAGCTGCTGCGCGCGGGCGCGGCTGGGGGTGTGAGATCGCGGCCGAACCGGAGCGGCACGCCTGAGATAGGATGCCCGGCGCAACCGTTCGCCTGTTCCAGGCGCCTTTTCCAGGGAGATTCCGGATGCGCCGATTCGTCCTTGCCGCCCTTCTGCTCGCGACCTCTCTCGACGCCCAGACCCGCGTCCCGGCGCACCTCGAGCCCAGCCGCGATCAACCCATCGACGCCGAGGCCACGGCGAAGATCCGGCAGTACACCACGGCGCCCGAGTTCAACTCGCCGCTCACCGACTACCTGCCGGCCTCCGCGACCGTGCCGTCCCCGAGCGCCGTGCTCGGCGACGTCGCCGGGGCGCCCGGGATCCTGCCCTACACGGCGGACGTGAACCGCTACTTCCGCATGCTCGAAGCGGCCAGCCCGCGGGTGCGCGTGATCTCGATCGGCCTCAGCGAAGAAGGGCGCGAGCGCATCGCGGTGGCGGTCAGCTCGGAGGCCAACCTCGAGCGCCAGAAGGAGAA
This sequence comes from Thermoanaerobaculia bacterium, assembly GCA_036266195.1. GTDB lineage: Bacteria > Acidobacteriota > Thermoanaerobaculia > Multivoradales > UBA5704 > DATMER01. Next base: position 2,829 of record DATANP010000517.1, read on the forward strand.
CGACGCGCGGCTCGCCCAGCTCGCGGACCCGCGGCTCCTGAAGCTCGACGACGCGCGCGCCGAGCCCCTGATCACCTCCAGCGTGCCGGTCTACTACATCACCGGCACCATCCACTCCCCCGAGACCGGCGCGCCCACGGCGCTGATGGAGCTCGCCTACCGACTGGCGGTCGACGAGAGCCCCTACATCCGGGCGATCCGCGACAACGTGATCACTCTCATCACACCGGTCGTCGAAGTCGACGGCCGCGACCGCAAGGTGGACATCTATCGCTGGCACCTCGCGCATCCCAAGGCGAACGAGCCCGAGCTGTCGTACTGGGGCCACTACGTGGCGCACGATAACAATCGCGATGCCATGGGCCTGACGCTGTCGCTCTCCCGGCAGGTGCTCGACACCTACCTCGGCTGGCACGCCCAGGTGCTGCACGACCTCCACGAGTCGGTGCCGTTCCTCTACGACAACACCGTGGGCGACGGCCCCTACAACGCCTGGGTCGATCCCATCCTCACCAACGAATGGCAGCTCTTCGGCTGGACGAACGTGGCGCAGATGGGCAAGCTCGGCATGCCGGGCGTCTTCACCCACGGCGACTTCGACACCTGGAGCCCGGGCTACCTGATGTTCATGGCGGCGATGCACAACGGCGTCTCGCGGCTCTACGAGACCTTCGGCAACGCCGGCGCCGACACCGAGATGCGCGAGATCGGTCCGCGCGGGACCTCCCGCACCTGGTATCGCCAGGACCCGCCCTACCGGAGCGTCTCCTGGTCGCAGCGCAACAACAACAATTACGAACAGACCGGGCTCCTGGTCTCGCTCGCCTTCGTGGCGGAAAACCGCGAGCAACTGCTCCAGAGCTTCTGGGAGAAGAGCAAGCGCTCGATCGCCAAGCCCGACCGGGAAGGGCCGGCAGCGTACGTCCTCCCCGCCGACGACCGCCGGCCTGGCGCCCAGGCCGAGCTGCTCCGGGTCCTCAAGGCGCAACACGTCGAGATCTCGCGCGCCGACAAGGCGTTCACCGTTTCCCTGGAAAAAGCGCTGGAGAAAGCGAAAGACGAAAAAGACGGGAAGGAAGAGAAGGATAAGGCTCCGGCGACGCGGACGTTCCCGGCCGGCAGCTACGTCGTGCGTATGGATCAGCCCTACAGCCGCATCGCCGACGCCCTGCTCGATCGCCAGTACTGGAGCCCCGAAGATCCGCAGAAAAACCCTTACGACGACACCGGCTGGTGCTTCCCCGCGCTGTTCGGCACCGAGGCCGTGCGGATCACCGACAACAAGGTTTTGAGCGCCGCGATGAGCCGCGTCGACGAGCCGGGCAGACCGGCCGGCGGCGTCCAGGGAGACGGTCCCGTCTTCGTCGCGGCGCAGCACGGCGACGACGCGATGATCAGCCTGCGCTATGCGCTAGGAGATGCCACGGTCGAAGCCGCCACCGAGCCGTTCAAGGCCGGCGGACACCACTATCCGAAGGGCACCTGGCTGATCCGAAACCTTTCCAAAGAAGGCCTCGACGCCTTCCGCCGGACGGTCGCCGACTCCGGCCTGAGCGTGGTGGCCGTTGCCGCTGCACCGAAGGTGGCGACGCGGCCGGTCGGCAAGCCGCGCATCGCGCTGCTGCACACCTGGCTCGACACCCAGACCGAAGGCTGGTGGCGCCAGCGTCTCGATCTGCTCAGGATTCCCTACAGCTACATCAGCACCCAGGACGTGGCGGCCGACTCAAACCTCGCGGCGAGCTACGACGTCATCCTCTTTCCGCCCGTGGGCTTCGGAGATCCGATGATCATCGTCCAGGGCCTGCCGATGTGGGGCGAGCCCATGCCCTGGAAGACCACGCCGGAGACGCCGAACCTCGGCAAGATCGACTCGACCGACGACCAGCGTCCCGGCCTCGGCTTCGCCGGCCTCGATCATCTGCGCCGCTTCGTGGAACAGGGCGGCCTGCTGGTCGGCGTCGAGGACACGGCGCAGTTGATGATCTCCACCGGTATGGCTCCCGGCGTGCGCGTCACCCGGGCCAGGGATCTCCGGGTGGTCGGCAGCGTGCTCGACGCGCGCTTCCCGGACCCCAAATCGCCGATCGTCGACGGCCTGGGCGATCGCCTTTCGGTGTACAGCTCCGCGGGCATGAGCTTCGAGCTCAGCAACTCGGCCATGGGCGGCTGGACCGGCGAGGAATCCGACCGTCCGACGGGGCGCGGCGGCCCGCATGACGTCGACGTGCCGCAGGGCCGGACTCCCCAGCCCTCGCCGCCCGCGCCGGCGAAGGTCGAGCGCTGGGAGGCGCGTCCGCTGCGTCTCGAAGAGCTGCGCGACAACCCCGCCGTCATCCCCGAGGCGGGGCGCCCGCGTACCCTGGTGCGTTTCGGCGATGCCGACGACCTGCTGGTCTCCGGCCTGCTCGAAAACGGCGGCGAGCTCGCGCGCCGGGCCGCCGTGGTCGAGGTCCCGTCCGGCAAAGGGCGCCTCCTGCTCTTCGCCATCAACCCGATCTGGCGCGGCTCGACGATCGGCAGCCATCCGCTGGTGTGGAACGCGATCCTGCAGCAGGGATCGCCGTCCACCGAGTAGGTTGACGGAGGCACGCCGGAAAAATAGACTTAGTCTGGCCAGCTTAGTCCACGGAGGTGCGCATGGTCACAGTCAACATCCACGAAGCCAAAACCCAACTCTCGAAGCTGGTCGATCAAGCGGCCAGGGGCGAAGCGTTCGTAATTGCCAAGGCGGGCAAACCCCTGGTCAAGGTGTCGGCGCTGGACGCCCCTCCGATGCCTCAGCGGCTGGGCTTCCTCGCGGGCGAGATCTGCGTGCCCGAAGATTTCAACCGGATGGGCGAAGCCGAGATCGCGGCCCTGTTCGGGAGCGGAGTGTGAAGCTCCTGTTGGACACCCAGCTCCTGCTCTGGGCGGCCGGCCAGCCCGAGCGTCTCTCCAAGACGGCGCGCAAGCTCCTGGACGACCCAGGGAACGAGCTTCTCTTCAGCGCCGCCAGCCTGTGGGAGGTCGCCATCAAGAGCTCCCTGGGACGAGAGGACTTCCGGGTCGAGCCTCGCCTGCTGCGCCGAGGCCTGCTCGACAATGGTTACATGGAGCTTCCTGTCACCAGTCAGCACGCGGTGGGCATCGATGGCTTGCCTCCCCTGCACAAGGATCCTTTTGATCGCCTGTTGCTTTCCCAGGCTCTCAGCGAGGGCATCACCCTCCTCACGACCGACGCCCCGCTGGCGAAATATCCAGGGCCCGTGCGCAAGGTATAGGCAATCACCGGAGCACAGCCTTCACCTCCTCCAGGAAGCAGGCGAGGCTCGACAGGACGCCCCGCCGCATGCGTCCATTTTTCCGGTCGCCGCGATCCAATCCGCTGGACGTGCTTCTCCGCTCCAGGCGCGTAAACCACTGGAAAGCCGGGCTTTTCCTCCTCGCCTCCTCCTGGAACCGGTTTTGCTTCGTACGCCTTCTGACAGCGACGGAGGCTTCAATGCATAGAGAGCTTCGGCATTGCGCGCTGACTGTAGCGCTTCTCTTCTCCCTCGTTCCGGCCGTGCTCGCAGAAGACTCGTTCATGACGCCCGCGAAGCCTCCGGTCATCACCGGGCGCGTCGTCGACGACGAGGGCACGCCGCTGGCCGGTGTCGAGGTCTGGTTGAGGACCGTCCAGGGCCGGCCGGTAAATCCGTCCCCCGCGGTGGTGTCCGGCCCGGATGGAACGTTCTCGATCCCCGGCAGCGGTCTGTCCAGCGGGTCCTATCTCGCCGCATGTCCGGCTGGCCGGATCGAAGCGGTCCATTTTCTGCAGGGAGACATTCAAAAACCTGTCGAGTTGCGGCTGCGCCGCGCAACGCGGATTTCCGGCCGCGTGCTCGACCCGCAGGGACGCCCTGCTCCTGGCGTGCTGGTCACCGTCGTACTCGCGGGCTGGAGCGACGATCAGATCATTTCCTATTGCGGAAGTCACCCGAAGTATCAGCTCAAGGCCACGGATGACGCGGGCCGGTTCGACTTCGACCAGTTGGAGTCCGGATGGTTCGAAGTCCGTGTGGTGGACGCCCTTCCCGAGGTCGCCCGGGTACGGAGAGAAGCCGGCCGGGACCCCGGCGAGATCGAATTCGTTCTGTCGTACGCCCGTGCCTCTTTGGAAGGGAGGGTGCTCGACGCCGCGGGACAGCCGGTGGAGGGAGCTTCGGTGGGCGTGCTCGGCACTGTCCAGACGGACGCGACGGGGGCCTACCGGTTCACCGGCCTGCGTCCCGGCAAGTTCCTGATCCATGTACGCCATCCGACCGCGGGCTGGCTGTACGAGGATATCGCGCTGGCGGGTGACACCCGGCACGACCTCCGTCTCCCGCCCCTCGTCCCGATCACAGGCCGGATCGTCGGATCGAACGGCGCTCCGGTCACCAAGCCGAGCCTGACCTTCGATTCCTTCCCCTTCGAAGTGGAGGAGGACGGCCGCTTCCAGGCGGCGGTCCCTCGGGGCGAGCGCCACCTCGGGGTCCAGGCCGACGGATGGGTCACCGTGGAGCGGAAAATCGACGCCGGGGACGAGCCTCTCGACCTGGAGATCGGCATGGTCCATCCGGGATCGGTCACCGCCCGGATCACCGGCCTGCCTCCAGGAGAGCGCGGCATCATCCACCTGAACGACCATTCCCTGGATCTCCTGGTGAATCCGGGCACGGACGCGGAGGGTCACTACACGTTTCCCTGGGTCACGCCGGGCGATTGGACGCTGACGGCGAGCGACGCCCTGGGACGGACCGTGGAGGGCCACGTCCATGTGGGAGAGGGCGAGACGGTCCGGGCGGAGGACATCCAGTTCCCTCCCCTTCCCGCGGTTCACGGGCGCGTGCTCGACGCGGAAGGGCGGCCGCTCTTCGGGGTGATGCTGACCTTCCGGCAAGGGACCCTGGAGAAGCGGGTCTGGACGGAATCCCAAGAGTTTACGACCACTCTGTCGGCCGGCGCCTGGAACATCCAGGCACAGGCGCAGCGATGGGTCTCCGCGCCGGCCTTCGCAACGCTCATCGTGGGCGACGCGCCGGTCGAAATGCCGGATCTCCGGCTCGGCCGGCCCGTGACGCTGTCGGGCCGGATCCATGGCCTCAAGCCCGGCGACATGCAGTGGGCGGTCTGGGCCGAGAGCGAGGAGGGCGGGTGGAACCACCCGGCCCAGGTGGATCAGGAGCAGCGCTATGTCATCTCAGACCTCGGGCCGGGGACCTGGAAGGTGATCGCCCAGGGGGAAAAGGGCGAAGCTTCCGCCGTCGTGCGCATTCTCCCGGACGACACCGAGGTCACAATGGACCTGGAGATGGACGCTCCATCCCGTTCAGCGGCCGCTAGACTCCAGGAATGAAACTGATCCTCATAGGAAGGGGCGGCGGGGAGGTACTCCACCTGAGGGATCTCGGCGCCGAGCCCGTGCGAAGCGCCCCGGCCTTCGCACACCTCGGGCACCGAACCGCCCCCTCCCCGGCAGGCGGCCCTCCGTAGTCGGAACGGCGGCGGCCTTGGACACGGTGGCCGCCGTCCCTAGCAAGTTTTCAAAGAGCGGGCAGCCGGCGGACCGGCCACCGTCAACGGTATACGGACGTACTCGCCAAACCGTCGCCTTCCAGACCGACAAGGATAAACGCGATCCGGCCGGATTGAGCCTGTCACTGCCAAATTCGTAAGTAGTTACAGAAATCAGGGGGTCGCAAACGCCTTGCGGAAGTCTGGGGCCCATATATAATAAGGAAGGGGGCTGCTTCACGAGCAGGGAAAATAGAGGAACGAGGCGTAACAGGAGTCGCTGGGTGTCACGGAGGCGATGTAAGCTTCTCCAAGGCGTTGTCACCTTCTCCAGCGCAATGTCAACTCCCCTGGGCCATTGCAAAGTTCTCCAGCGCAAAGTAACGTTCCCTGGCCCGTTGCAAAGTTCCCCACGCCGTTGTCAACTTCCCTGGGCCGTTGCCAACTCCCCTGGCCCAATGCAAAGTGCCCCAGGCCGTTGCCAACTCCCCCAGCGCAATGCAAGGTGCCTTGGCGAAATGTAAGGTGCCTTGGCGAAATGTAAGGTGACAACGCCATCCAGCAGTTTTCCCGGCCTCCGGGAGGGTCAAAGCCTCGTCGCGCCCGCCAAGCCCGTTTTGAGAGGGCTGATTTCTGTAACTACCTACGAATTTGGCAGTAACAGGCACCAACCGGCGTGAGGCTGCGTAGAATGGGCGAGGCGACGGAACGGCAGGCTCGCTCGTACAAGACTCTATCGGTGCAGTTGCCGTTTCGCCGGGGTGATAGGTAGCGAGGCCCGGGAGGCTCAATGCCTTCCAGGG
>DATANP010000518.1:0-2762 GCA_036266195.1 Thermoanaerobaculia bacterium
CGGAGCTTGGAGATCCGCGCGGCGGCCTTCCCTCTGTCCATGGTCTCCCCTCGATAGCCCTTGATAGGATCGCCCTTCCGGGCGGCTCTCCCTCAGGAGGGCGATGCTAGCACCGCCGGGCAGGTGGAGAGGAAATGAAGCCATGACATCGCTGTGGACGCGGGCCGGCCTCACCTGGCGGGAGCTCGGCGTCCGCCTGTGGCGGCAGATCTACCAGGACGAGCTGCTCGGCCGCTCGGCCGAGCTGGCGTATTTCTTCCTCTTCTCGTCGTTCCCGCTGCTCGTGTTCCTGACCACCCTGCTGGGCTACATGGCGGGAGCGAGCGCGTCGCTGCGCTTCAACCTCCTCTGGTACCTGGCGAAGATCTCGCCGAGCCCGGAGGTCACCTCACTCCTGACCGGCACGCTCAACGAGATCACGGTGGTGCGCAGCGGGTTCAAGCTTTACGCCAGCCTGTTCGCGGCCCTCTGGATCGCCTCGAACGGCATGATCGCGGTGGGCCGGACGCTCAACATCGCCTGCGGCCTCAAGGAGACCCGGCGGTGGTGGAAGCGGCGGATCATCTCGGTGGTGCTGACCATCATGTTCGCGGTGCTCATCATCTCGGCCCTGACCGTGATCTTCTACGGCGGCGCGATCGCGGACCTCCTGGCGGAGTACGTGGGCCCGTTCTTCGCGGTCGCCTGGCACTTCTTCAAATGGCCGCTGGTGCTGGTCTTCGTGGTCCTCTCCTTCGAGATGGTCTACAACTACGCGCCGAACCTCGGCGAGACGGCCAATCGCCAATGGATCACACCGGGCGCGGTGACGGGGGTGAGCCTCTTCCTGCTGGCCTCGTTCGGGCTGCGGCTCTACCTGGCCTATTTCCATGTCTACAGCACGACCTACGGCTCGGTCGGCGCGGTGATCCTCCTCCTGACCTGGTTCTACATGACGGGCTTCGCGATCCTCATGGGGGGCGAGGTCAACTCGGAGATCGCCAACGAGATCTCCCGCCAGAAGGCGCTGCGGGAGGGCAAGGAGACGCCGCAGGAACGCCGGCGCCGCCGGCGCCGGCTGCTGCGCTATCTCCGTTCCGAGTAGGGGAGCAGGGCTTCGCGCAGCTCCGGCGGGATCGGCGTGGGGACCGTGTCGTGCCCCTGGCGGCGCATGCAGGCGACCTGCTGCTCGCCGCGGGCGATCAGCTCCTCGCCCTCTTCGCCCTCTTCGCCAGTACCGTTCAGCCGGAAGTACTCGAAACGCAGGGTGATGCGGTTCTGCACCACATCGGCGAGGCGCATGCGGATCAGCAACTCGTCGAAGGCCTCCAACTCGACGAAGTAGTCGCAGGAGCAGCGGACGGTGGCGAGGGCGAGCCCCTGCTTGAGGTCGTCCAGGATGCCGGGCGCGTGGTCGCGCAGGAACATCTCGCGGCAGCGGCCCTGCCAGCGCAGGTGGTTCACGTAGTAGACGTTCCCCACCAGGTTCGTCTCTTCGAAACAGACCCGGTGGCGGTACTCGTAGGCCTTCGTCAACCGGCGGCCTCCAGGAGCACCGCGAGCGCGGCCGGACCCGAAAGCTCCCGCACCGGACCGAGATAGGTGCCGATCCGCAGGTCGCCGGAGCGGAGCAGGAGCCAGCCGTCGGTATCGGCGGCAGCGGCGGCAGCGGCGCGGTCGAGCACGAGCGGCGCGCCGTGCGGGACGCCGGCCTTCTTGAGGCTCTCGATCGCGGTCCAGACCCGGGTGGCCGCGGCGTCCCGCGACTCGCCGCGCTCGCGGACGATCAGCTCCGCCAGCGCGAAGCCGTCGCCCAGCAGGTCGCGCCAGACCTCCTCGCCGCGGCCGGTCACGGGCTCCAGGTCGCAGCCGATGCGGCCGTCTCCCGCCACTTCCAGGACCAGATCGCCGGCGTGCGAGCGGGAGATCTGCCGGTCGGGCTTGCCGTCCGGCCGATGGGAGAGATCGCCCGAGCCCGAGCCACCCCCGCTGATACTCACATGGATGTGCCGGCCCGGCAGGATCTCCTCCAGCCGGCGTTCGACGTAGGGCGCGAGCAGAGCGGCGCGCCAGGCCTCGGGCGGGTCGATGCGCTGCACGGCGTGGAGGCGCAGCCCCTCCCAGCGCTCGCGCACGCCGCCCAGGGCGTCCAGGATCTCCAGGTCGTAGACGAACTCGTCGCCGTTGTGCGAGCGCTCCCGGGCGGCCAGGACGAGCGGCTCGGACGCGGCCAGGAGGCCGGTGACGATCCGGTCCACGCCCGTGGGCAGCAGGGTCGCGTGCGGGATGCAGGCCTGGATGCCGTGGATCGCCGCGTCCCGCGCCCCGGCGTCGCCCAGGACCAGCTCGGACGGCAGCCACCGGCCGAACCAGGAGGTGGAGCCGTCCGCCCCGATCTCGGCCAGGCAGGCGGTGGCTTCGAGATGGCGGTAGCCCTCCAGCCTCCGGAACCGGCCGCGGTGGAAGAGCAGGCCGCCGTAGAGGTCGGACGGTTCGAGCTGGAGCCGCGCTCCGTTGTTCAGGGACAGGCGAGGCCTGAGGTCCGGCTCGGTGCCGAACCGGCAGACGGCGCGGAAGTGGTCGGCGGCGAAGCCGGTCGAGGCGTCGCGCAGAACGAGCTCAACCGTCTCCGGCCCGCGCACCAGGGCCGCCACCCGGATGGTGGTGGAGCGGCCCGGCGGCACGGCCACGGGGCGGACGAGCTGCACGTCCTCGAAGACCGGGATGCGGTCCGTGCCGAGCAGCGCCATGGCGGCCTGGGCCATGGCCTCCATGCCGAGCAC
>DATANP010000519.1:0-7081 GCA_036266195.1 Thermoanaerobaculia bacterium
CCATGGCACTGCCTGATGTGCGATCTGTGGCAGAACACGCTCACCGAAAAACTGCCGCCCGGAGCCATTCCCGAGCAGATCGATCACGCGCTCGCGAACCTGCCTCCGGCGCGGCAGATCAAGCTTTACAACAGCGGCAGCTATTTCGATCCGAACGCCATTCCGGTCGAGGATGACGAGGCGGTCGCCGAGCGCGTGCGTCGCTTCGAGCGAGTGATCGTCGAGTCGCACCCGGCGCTCGTAGGTGAAAGATGTCTCCGCCTGCGCGATCTGTTGAGCCCGGCTCGCCTCGAAGTTGCCATGGGGCTGGAGACCGTCCATCCGGAGGCCGGTCCGCGCCTCAACAAGAGAATGACGCCCGACGCTTTCGCAAGGGTCGCGGACTTCCTGCGGAATCATGATGTGGTCCTGCGCGTCTTCATTCTGGTCAAGTCGCCGTTCCTCGACGAGGTCGAGGGCCTGGAGTGGGCCCTGCGCTCGCTCGACTTCGCTTTCGAATGCGGCGCCACCGTCGCGGCGCTCATCCCGACCCGCTTCGGCAACGGCGCCATGGAATCGCTGGGCGAGCAGGGCCTGTTTTCGCCGCCCAGACTCGCCACGCTCGAAAGCGCCCTGGCCACCGGCATCGAGCGTGGCCGAGGCCGCGTCTTCGCCGACCTCTGGGACTTGGAACGGTTTTCCGACTGCCCCCACTGCTTCGCGGTACGCGCCGAGCGCCTCCGGACCATGAATCTCACTCAAACCGTACCGCCGCTCCCACCGTGCGATCGATGTTCGATCTAGCCATCGTAGGCTCCGGCTTCGGCGGTTCGCTGCTCGCGATGATCGCGCGCCGGCTCGGGCGCTCCGTGGTCCTGCTCGAAAAGGGTCGGCATCCGCGCTTCGCGATCGGCGAATCATCCACGCCGCTCGCGAATCTGTTGCTGGAGGAGTTGGCGACTCGATACGACTTGCCACGCCTCCGGCCCCTGACGAAGTGGGGTCCGTGGCAGCGCGAGTATCCGGAGATCGGCTGCGGCCTGAAGCGCGGCTTCACCTTCTATCACCCCTCGTCCGACCGGCCGCTCCTGGTCGCGGCGAGTCCTCACGACGAGATCGGAGACACTCACTGGTACCGGCCTGATTTCGATCACTTTCTCGTGCGCGAAGTGCAGAGAATGGGAGTGGTTTACTACGACCAGTTCGCGATCGAACGCTTCACACCTGGCGAGATCGAAGGCGGGGGCCTCAAGATCCGAGCCCGCTTCGTAGTGGACGCCACAGGACCAAGAGGTTTTCTCCACCGAGCGCTGAACCTGCCCGAGGCACCATTTGAAAATCTCCCGGCCACCGAGGGTCTGTACGCCCATTTTCGTGGCGTACGGAAGCTGAAGGCTCCCGACGAAGCTCCTCCCTTTCCGGTCGACGACGCGGCGGTCCATCACATTTTCGACGGGGGCTGGATCTGGGTGCTCCGCTTCAACAACGGGATCACGAGCGCCGGAGCCGCCATGACCGAAGAACTCGCCCAGGAATTGAATCTGTCCGAAGGCGAACCTGCCTGGAAACGGTTGCTGGCGCGTCTGCCGCGTGTAGCCGAGCTCTTTGCCGAGGCCGAGCCCATTACTCCGTTCATCCATCACAAGCCGCTCGCCTACCGCAGCGCCCAAGTCGTCGGCGAACGATGGGCGTTGCTGCCATCCGCGGCGGGCTTCATCGATCCCCTGCTCTCGACGGGTTTCCCGCTTACCCTGCTTGGAGTGAGCCGTCTGGCCAGGATGATCAAGCAGGAAAGCTATGAGGAGCTACCGGAATACGAAGCGGAGACGACCGAAGCCTTGCTCTCCGCCGAGCGGCTGGTCGCCGCACTCTACGCCAGCATGTCCAACTTCCCCCTCTTCTCTGCGCTGTCGCTCCTCTACTTCGCGGCAGCCTCCTACACCGAGATCGCCCGCCGCCTCGGCCGTCCGGAGCTCGCCGGAGCTTTTCTGATGAGCGATCACCCGCAGTTCGGACAGCAGCTTCGCGCCTGCTGCGAAAGCGCCTTGAGCCTTTCCGATCCGGTGGCTCTGATCGAGCAGATCGATCGTGCCATAGAACCGATCGATGTGGCCGGTCTCGGTGACAGGCGGCGCCGCAACTGGTATCCGGTCAAGCCTGAGGACCTGCTTAACTCCGCCGGCAAGCTGGGAGCGACTCAGGAGGAGATTCAGGGCCTTCTGCGGCGCTCCGGGTTCGTGTCAGATTGTCGGATTTAAATCCGACGCAAAGTCGGATAATATCCGACCTGACGTCGAATTGAAGGAGACAATCCCACATGCTGTTCCGTGCTCCCGACCTGGACGACACCGAGATGCGGGTCACTGGCGTACTACTCGGTGCTCGCCGAGGTCGGCGCGGGCTCCTGGCATCCGGAGCGGGATGCCCGCCTCTGGGTGCGGTTCTATCTCCGCGCGCACTACCACCAGGCGTTGACGCTGCTGCGCCGTTCGAGGGAGATGAGCCGGCTCTGGGATGCCGTCGAGGAACTCATCCAGAAGAGGCGTCTTCCGGACCGCATGATCCCCGCGCTTACCGACGCGGCCTATGGTCGCCGGCTCAGGAACACTACCTACCGGACAGCCGCGGACGTAAGCGAGGCCGTTGCCGGCAGAGACCTGAAGACGCTGGTCGAGGCCGGGCTGCTCGAAAAACAGGGCGAGAACCGGGGCCGCTATTACGTCGCGAGTCCGGAGCTGGCGGAGATCCGGAGGAAGACCGTCGAGCCCCGGATGCCTCTCCCGGACCCGTTTCTCTCCGATCAGGACAGAACGCGCGGTCCGAGCGCCTGAACGACCACGTCGGCCGTGAAATGGCAGACGATGGCGTATCCCAGCCCCCACCGCCAGAAGATCCAGCCGAAGAGCACGCCGCCCAGACCGTTCAAGGCCAGCACGACCACGATCATCGGCCAGTGGACCGACGTGGCCGCCGCCCAGGCAGGCAGATGGGCGAGGCCGAAGGCCGCCGTGGAGAGAACCAGACCGACCATGAACGGCCGGTTGCTCTGCGATCTCCCGAGGAGACGGCCGACGAGCCAGGCCACCCCACTCAGAAGGAAGAGACGGAACACCACCTCTTCGAGGATCGACGACTCGAGCCCGAGCACCCAGGGCCTCCAGGCGGGCTCGTCGAGACGTCCGACAAACCGCGCCCGGACCGCGGGCTCGAATCGGGCAAGGATCGCGAGCAATCCAAGCAGAACAAGGCCGAGCGCGACTCCGGCGGCTCCGGCGAAGCCGCCGAGTTTGAGACGTTCCAGCGGCGCTCGCACCGGGATGAGAGGACGCGAGCGCGCAGCCGCCTCGAAGCCGAGCCAGGAGAGCACCAAGCCTACGGCGGTTCCGGCCAACCATACGCCCGGATTCACAGGCTGCGGGAGAGCGAGGGCCAGAGCACCTGCGAACGCCACCGCCGTCGAAGGTAGCGGGTTGTCAGGCATCCGCGACATCATGACACAGAACCGCGTTGCCGGCACCGAGATCCGCAGGCGGGATTCCCGTCGCAAAAGAGCCGGATTTTGACGCAACAATTCGTGGGGCTGCGTCAGCCCCCTGAATTGTCGCAACGAAAAGGTGCCGAGTCGCGACGAAACGGCCCCGATCCGTTGCGACTCGGGAGGTTTCCGGCGCGACTCACGAGTGTTTCGTTGCGACACACGAGGGTTTCGACGCGACTCGGAGGTTTGTCGCAACGAAACTCCTGGGATCTGTCGCGAATCCCAAGGGATCTGACGCGACTCGGGTGGTTTTTGACGCAAACTTCCCGGGAGTTGCGTCAGAAAACCCGGGAGTCGCGTCAGATCTCCGGGGCGCGCCGGACGCGCTGTGTTAGGCTCGGGACGCCTTTGCCAGGAGCCCTGCCGACCATGGAATCCCGTCCCGGAATCACCCGTCGCGACCTGATGAAGAATGCCGCGCTGGCGCTGCCGGCGCTCGCCGCTCTCCCGCGCTTCTCGTTCGCTTCGGAGCAGCCCGCAGCGGGCGGCCCGAAGAAGAAGGTGATCGTCGTCGGCGCCGGTCTCGCCGGGCTGGCGGCGGCCTATGAGCTGGTCCAGCTCGGTCACGAGGTGTCCGTGGTCGAGGCCCAGACGCGGCCGGGTGGGCGCGTCTATACGCTGCGCAGCCCGTTCTCGGACGGGCTCTATGCGGAGGCCGGGGCGATCAGCTTCTCCGACTCGTTCCACCACATGCTGCGCTATGTGAAGACGTTCGGCCTGCCGAGCGCGCCGATCGGGCCGCGCGGCCCCGCGGTGTTCCACCTGCGCGGCAAGCGGCTGACTCCGAAGCAGGGCGAGAAGCCCGACTGGCCCTACGAGCTCGCGGCGGACGAGAAGGGCCAGGGCATCATCCCCCTGCTCATCAAGTACTTCACGCTCGCGGACAAGCTCGGCGACCCGACCGCCGCGGACTGGCGGCCCGAGGCGTTCAAGGAGTGGGACCAGGTCACGCTGGCCCAATGGATGGCGGCGCAGGGGGCCTCGCCCGGCGCGATCGAGCTGCTCGGCAACAGCGTGTGGTGGGGCCATGGGTGGGAGGAGGTCTCGGCGCTCCACCGCCTGACGTCGGACGTGGCGCTGTTCCTCATGGGCCAGAAGGCATATGTGATTCCAGGCGGCACGGATCTGCTGGCGCAGGCGTTCGCCAGGGCACTCCGCGACCGGATCTCCTACGGCGTGCCGGTGGTGGCGATCGAGCAGACGGCCAATGGCGTGGCCGCGATCGTCCGGCAGGGGGGATCGGAGGAGCGGATGACGGCCGACCGGCTGATCGTCACCGCTCCCTTGCCGGCGGTGCGGAAGATCCGCTTCACGCCCGAGCTCGGCGCGGCCCGGCGCAAGGCGATCGAGTCGCTGGAGTACTCGCCGGTGACGCGCGTGTATCTCCAGTCGCGGCGCCGCTTCTGGGCTGATGCGGGCGATGGAGGCGCCGCCTGGACCGACCTGCCGATCGGCGCGGTGGCCGAGCACCCGTTCGCGCGTGCGGAGGACGCCGGGCCGCGGTCAGTCCTCGAATGCCATGTGAAGGGGGACAAGGCGCTGCGGCTGGCCGGCATGGACGAGGCGGAGAGACTCGCGTCCTCGGCGCGCGAGATGGAGAAGGTTCATCCCGGATTCCTGCGCAACGTGGAAGGCGGCGCGTCGTACGTCTGGAGCAGCGATCCCTGGGCGGGCGGCGGGTATCCGGTGTGGAAGCCCGGGCAGCTCCTGGGATGGCTGCCGGAGCTGGCGCGGCCCGAGGCGCGGATCCACTTCGCGGGCGAGCACACGTCCTGGCTCTCCCGGACGATGGAGGGGGCGCTGGAGTCAGGGAACCGGGCGGCGAAGGAGGTCCACGAAGCGGCGTAGGGGCGCAGGCATGCTGCGCCCCTACGGCCAGCTCCTTACTTCGACTTGCCCTTGATCTCGGCGAAGAAGACGTCGGCCACGCCGTTACGGCTGTCGGGCCAGACCGTGAAGGTCCGGTTGCCGCCGGTGGCGATGCCGAGGTAGTCGCCGAAGTTCGAGTAGAGCGTGCCCACGCCGAGGTAGGTCGCCGTGCACCAGTTGCTGGTCTGCTCCGAGACGCGCACCGGGTCGCCGAAGGTGGCGCCGCCGTCGTGCGACTGGATCCAGAAGGTGTCCACCAGCGAGCTCACCCGGCCGGTCCTGCGCAGGCCGCCGCCGATCAGCACGTTGCACTCGACGTCCGTCGGGTTCGGCGTCACCTGGGTCTCCTGGCTCTCCAGATAGACGACGTCCACGTCGCCGCCCGGACGGACGGCCACGGTCGGCCAGAAGCGCTTGACGCCCGTGGGCGGCACCGGCGTGGTGATCTGCACCGGGGCGCTCCAGGTCTGGCCCTGGTCGTCGGAGTAGACGAGGAAGATGTCCGAGGAGACGGTCGACTGCACGGTGGCGGGCAGGGTGACCGGCACGACGGACTGGTAGAAGGTCACGTAGATACGCCCGTGGTGCGGGCCGGTGGTGGCCACCGCGATGCGGGGCTGGTCGTTCATGCGGTTCTTGCCGTAGCCGACCGGCGGGTTCTCGCGCATGTTGTTGATGGTGACGAGGAACTGCGGCGCGTCGAAGGTGACGCCGCCGTCGAGGGAGCGCGCGAAGGCGATCTGGGAATTGGGGGTGGCGCTGCCGTCGGCCGCCAGGTGCGGACCGTGCTGCCAGACCACGTAGACCTCGCCCTGGTCGCCGACCGCGACCGCCGGAGCGACCTGGAGCGTGCCGCTGTTGCCGCAGGCCGGGTTGCCCGGATCGTTGATGTCGACCTTGTCGGGGCTGACGACCGTCGCGCCGTCCCAGGTGTCGCCGCTGTCGTGGGTGCGGAAGACCTCGATCTGGCCGGCGCCGAAGGCCGGCTTGTTGCAGACGTAGATGAGATTGCTGTGGACGACGTAGGCGGCGCCGCTGTCGTCCTTGGCCGCGGCGACGGCCTCGCGGCTGAAGTAGTCGCCCGCCACGGTCGGGGCGAGGAGATGCGCGTCGTCGAAGACGAAGGTGCCGGCGCCGAAGTGGCCGCGGTAGACGCCGAGGCCGGCCGAGCCCGTGGGCGCGCCCACCTGCATGCGGCTCACGAAGTAGAAGACCTCATTGCCCGCCTCGCCGCCCCGGTCCACCCAGGAGTGGCCGGCGGTGGCCGCCGGGCCGATCGGAGACGGCGTGCCGCCGTCGGTCCAGGTGAGGCCGCCGTCGGTCGAGAAGCCGAAGCCGGACTGGCCGGGCACGGCGGGCGGCGTGCAGGGCCGCAGGACGCCGCAGAAGCCCTGGAAGTCGTCCCAGCCCGCCAATAGATTGAGACCGTCCTCGCTCGCCGCGAGGGTGGTGGTGTTCCGGCTCGGCAGATCGGCCGGGAAGACGCCCTGCGGGTCGTTGACCTGGACGTTGGGGCTGACCGTGGGACCGCCGCCCGCATATGCGGCGCCGGCGAGGAGCAGGGCAGCGAGGCCCTGCACCGCGATGAATGAAACCTTGCTCTGGATCATGATTCCTCCTGCCGGGACGCGCGCTCTGCGGGTCCCGGCGGACAGGCCGCCCAAGAGGGGCGGCCCCATGGATTGGGACAAAACG
>DATANP010000520.1:0-7743 GCA_036266195.1 Thermoanaerobaculia bacterium
CCAGGAGAATCAACTACAGGAGTAGTTCATGCCCAGATATCGTCTTCTTCCTGTTCTTGTCCTGGCCTTCCTGGTATCTCTCCCCTGCTTCGCGGCGGACCGGTCCAAGCTCAAGCCCTGCAAGGCGCAGAGGGGCGGCGCCGAGGTTGACGCCCTGTGCGGCGAGTACCGGGTGTGGGAAAACCGGGCCACGAAGAGCGGCCGCAAGATCACGCTCCCGATCCTGGTGATCCCGGCGGTCAGCCCGAACCCGAAGCCGGACCCGATCGTGCCTCTCGGGGGCGGACCCGGGCAGCCGGCTTCCGAGCTCACCGGCGCGCTCGGTCCGGCGGCGAACCAGGAGCGGGACCTCCTTTTCGTGGACCAGCGCGGGACCGGCGGCCCCGACCGGATGCAGTGCCTGCTGGGCAAGCCCGGTGACTTCCAGAGCCTGTTCAATCAGCTCTTCCCCCTGGACGCGGTCCGCAAGTGCCGGGAAAAGCTGAGAAGAAGATATGACCTGACGCTCTACACGACCGCCATCGGCGCCGACGACCTCGACGAGGTCCGGGCCTGGCTCGGCTACGACAAGCTCAACCTCGTGGGCTACTCCTATGGCACCCGGATGGCCCAGGTCTATCTCAGGCGCCACCCGGAGTCGGTCCGCACCGTGACACTCTGGGGCTCCGTGCCCATGGACGAGGCGCTGCCGATCTCCCACTCCGCGGCCGGGCAGCGCGCTCTCAACCTCGTGTTCGAGCTTTGCGAGAAGGATCCGGCCTGCAACTCGAAGTTCCCGTTCCGCAAGGATTTCCAGACCGTGATGGCGCGCCTGGATCAGGGGTCGGTCGAGGTCGAGGTCCTGCACCCGGAGACCCGGAAGCCCGTCAAGGTGAAGATCCCGCGCGAGGTCGCGGGCGAGGGCATCCGCGCCTTTCTCTACAACGCGAACGGCGACGCGGCCCTGCCGATCGTCTTCCACGCGGCGGCGGCCGGCGACTGGCAGCACCTGGGCCAGGTGATCATCGACTCCCGCTATGGTCTTCTCAACGGAATCGTGAACGGTCTCTTCTTCTCCGTCACCTGCTCGGAGGACGCCCCGCACATCACCAAGGAGATGATCGCCGCGCGCACCGCCGGAAGCTTCCTGCGCGACGACCGGGTGAGACGGCAGATGGCCGCCTGCGCTCTCTGGCCCCGCGCCAAGGTCGATCCCGCCGACCGCCAACCCTTCGATTCCGAGGTTCCGGTGCTCGTCATCGACGGCCAGCTCGATCCGGTCACGCCGCCCGACTTCGGTCACCGCACCGTCGCAAGCCTGTCGAACAGCCTCTTCCTGGAGGTGCCCTACCAGGGCCACGGGATCGAGGTCGACTGCCCGGTCGACATCGCCCAGACGTTCATCGACCGCGCCAGCCTGAACGGGCTCGACACCTCGTGCCTCGCCCAGATCAAGCCGACGCCGTTCGTGCTGGAGCCGCCGCAGTGACGCGCCTCTACTGGATGTAGCCCAGGGAACGCAGCCGCGCGCGCTCCTCGGAGCTCATGCCCCGGGCTCCCTCGGCGTCCGAAGGGAGGCGCTTTGCCAGGGCGTCCTTCCTCCAGGCGGCGATGAGCCCGGAGAGCCGCTTCACCACGTCCGGATGCGCCGCGGCGACGTTCACGCGGTCCAGCGGGTCGCGCGCGAAGTCGTAGAGCTCGTACACCGGCAGGGTGGAAGCCTCCGGCCGGTGGACGTTCCAGATCAGCTTCCAACCCTCGTGGACGACGCTGAAGGACTCCAGGGCGCGCGGATAGGGCGAGATGAAGTGCGGAGCCGCGGGCCGGTCGCTGAAGACGGGGCGCGGGCGGCGGCCCTCCGCCAGCAGGTCTCTGCCCTGGGCCTCCGGCGGCGTCTCCAGGCCCGACAGCGCCAGCAGGGTGGGCATGACGTCCACCAGGCCCACGGGCTCGTCCACGACGCGGCCGGCCAAGCCCGCCGATATGGCATCCGGATAGCGGAGGATCAAGGGAACCCGTGTCAGCTCTCCATGCAGGCTCTGGCCGTGGTACGGCAGGCCGTGCTCGAAGAACTCCTCGCCGTGGTCGCTCAGGAATGCGACCAGGGTCCGGCGGTCGACTCCGAATTCCTTCAGTCTCTCGAAGAGGCGTCCCAACTCGGTGTCCATGCCGCGGATGGCGCCGTCGTAGGCGTCGAGGTCGGCCCGGACGAAGGCCTCCGGGTCCGCGCCCGCCTGGCGCAGCTCGGCAGGAGAGATGAAGTTTCCGTTCTGCCGGCCCGGGTCCCGGATGAGCTTCGCCGCCGCCTGGCGCAGTGCGTCGTTCCTGGCAATGCGGGCGGCGTCGGTCCAGAGCCGGTCATAGGGCGCCTCGGGATGGTAGGGGGAGTGCGGGTCGAACCAGTGGACGAAGACGAAGAAGGGCTCGTCCCGGTGCTCCTCCAGCCAGCCGAGGAGGTGGCCGATGAACCGGCGCGCCGTCTTCCGTCCGGGCCGTGACAGCTCCCGCTCGTACGTCTCCTCGTAGCCCTGGTGCATGTTGCTCAGGCGGCCGGCGAAGACCGAGGTGGTGAACCCCAGGGTGGCGTAGCCGGCCTTCCGGTAGACCTCGGCCAGGGTCGTGGCCGAGCTCGGCATGCGGTCCGGGAAGTCGCGGACGCCGCTGGTCAGCGGATAGAGGGAGGTCAGCACGGACGGCACCGAGACCTTGGTCCAGCTCGCCTGGCTCAGGGCGTTGCGGAACCGGATCCCCTCCTTCGCCATCCGCATGACGGTCGGCGCGGTCGGACGGCCATGGCCGTAGGCGTCGAGCCGGTCGGGCCGCAGGGTGTCGGTGAGCACCACGATCACGCCCTGGGGTTTCCCGGCCGGCATCTCGCCCCGGCGGCGGATCACCGGCGAGCCCCAGACGCCGAGCGTCCCGGGCTTGCCGGACGACAGCGACAGATCGAGGGTCACCTTGCGGCCGCCCCACTCTGCGAGGTCGAGTCCCGCCGGGTCCCATTGGTTGGGCGTCGACACCGTGCGGCTCAGCAGCTCCACGGGATCGCCGCCGTTGGGCCGCAATGCGACGCGGAAGGTCACCGGATTCTCGTCGAGGGTCGCCAGCGAGAGGCTGAGCCGGGGCCGGTCCGGCAGCTCCACCTGCCACCGGATCGACTCGGGCGAGCGCGCCACCACGCTCTCCCGGTAGATCTCGTCCATACCCTGGAAACCGATCCCGGACGGGATCGAGGCCAGGTGCTCGCGGCGGAAGACGACCCGCACGGACTCGATCTCGAAGCGCACCCCGGGCGCATCCGCCGGCTTGAGGAGCAGACCGCTGATGGACCCTGCGGTCGCCGGAAACATCGGACGCACCACGAAGGTCGTCAGGCCTTCGCCCGCGGTCACCGGCGCCTCGTTGGGCCAGGGGAAGGGCGCGCCTCCGAGGAGGACCGGGTCGATCGGCTGGGGCGGGTTCGAAAGGAGGTGGACGCCGAGATTCCGGCCGCCCTCGATCCGCATCCGCACCTGGATCTCATGGACCAGGTCGTCGTGGTCGAACGGCGGGATGGGCCCGATGCGCAGGACCGGGGAGGCGCTGGTGGTCTCCCCGCGAAGCCTTCCACCTTCGACGCGCAGGTCGCGGATCCCCAGGACCCCCTCCCACTCCGTCCCGCCCGCGGCCGGACCGTCGAACCGCCAGACCACCGGCTGCGGCACCGGAACGGCTTTCGGAGTGCCGGAGACGGCGGCCGGCGTAAAGTCGTCGATCAGGCGCCGGGCCAGCGGCGCGGACGGACCCTCTCCGCAACCCGTGACGGAGAGGAGTAGAAGAATCCCAGCGTATGCACTCTTTCCCATGAATCTCAGACCTCCTTGAATCGTGGTGCGACACGCCCCTTTTACCGAGCCTCTTGACATCCTGGGGCCGCCACGTATCCTGGTGTTAGTGAGTCCTCACTAACAGCGGGGACGGGGAGGCCGGGCCGGTGAGCGCACAGGACGCGGGATCTTCACGGCGGGACGAGATTCTCGACCGGGCGATCGAGCTGATCCGCGAGAGCGGCCTGGGCGGGCTCACCATGAAGAAGGTCGCGGAGCGGGTCGGGTTCACCGAGCCGGCGATGTACCGGCACTTCCCGAACAAGCAGGCGCTGCTGCTCGGCGTGGCCGATCGGCTCGGCAGTCTGTTCCTCGGGCCGATCCGCGAGATCGACGCCCGCTCCGACCTCTCCCCCATCGAGCGCATCGAGCGCATGGTCGCCCATCACATCGGGCTGATCTGCGACACGGACGGCATCCCGATCCTGCTGCTCGCCGAGGCCACGGCCTCGTCCGAGGACGGGCTCCTGAAGAAGATGGCCGGCTTTGCCGGAACGTATCTCCAGATCGTCGCGAAGAACGCCGCCAGGCTCTCGCTTCCCGAAGGCTCCCCGCCAATCGAGCAGGCCGTTTTGCCGGTCCTCGGCCTCGCCGCGGCCGTGGCCCTGGAGCGTCGGATGCTGCCCGGCCGGCATCTCGACCGCGAAGAGGCCGTCCGGCTCGCCAGTTACGTCGTTCGGCGGCTTCTCTCTCCTCAAGAGGATCGCTCATGAGACCTTTGGTCCCTGCAGTCCTTGCCGTCCTTGCAGTCCCCTGCGCGGCCCAGGCGCTTACGCTGCCCGAGGCCGTCGAGCAGGCCCTCGCCCGGTTTCCGGCCGTGGAAGCGGCGCGGGCCCGGCAGCAGGAGGCCGAGGAGGCGCTCGGCGAGGCCCGGGCTTCGCGCAGGCCGCGGGGACGGGTGACCGGCTCGGCCACGCAGTACCAGGAGCCGATGGTGGTCACGCCCATCCACGGCTTCGGCCCCGGGCTGTTTCCCGAATTCGACGACACGATTGGCCAGGCCACGTTCACGGTGAGCTACACGCTGCTCGACAACGGCGGCATCGACGCGCAAGAGCGCACCGCGGGCTCGCAGTTGGAGGGCGCGGGCGCGGCGGTGGGCTCGGCCGAGCAGCTCCTCGCGCGCCGGGTGGCCGCCGCGTATCTCATGGTCCTGGGCCAGAGCCAGGTGCTCGCGGCGCACGACCACCGGCTGGACGCCCTCCAGGCCGAGCTGTCGCGCGTCCAGCAGCGGTTCGACGTGGGCCGGGCCGCGAAGGTGGAGATCCTGCGCGCCGAGGCCGCTCTCGCCAACGCCGAGGCCGAACGGGTGCGGCTCTCCTCCGCCGTCGACAATTCCGAGCGCGAGCTGGCCCGCTTCCTCGATGCCCCGATCGACGAGACCCGGGCCGCCCGTCTCGCGCCTGTTCGAACCGAGCCCGGACCTCCGCCATCCCGCGAGGAGCTGGCCGCGGCCGGCATCGAGGCGAGCCCGGCGGTGGCCCAGGCGCGCTCGCAGGTGGCCACGGCCGAAGCCGGCATCGAGCTGGCCCGGAGCATCATCCGGCCGGACGTCCGGGCGGTCGGGAACTACAACGAGTGGACGTCCTCCCAAGGCAACTTCACCGGCGAATGGAACGTGGGGCTGCAGCTCACGGTACCGCTTTTCGACGGCGGCGTGGCGCGGCGGCGGATCGCGCGCGCCGAGGCCGGCGTGACCGAAGCGCAAGAGCAGGTGCGGCTCGCCGAGATCCAGGTGAGAGAAGACGTAGACCGTGCCGCCGCCGCGGCCGAGGAGGCGGAGGCGCGCATCGCCAGCCTCACCAAGGCCGAGGAGCGCTTCGCCGAGGTGGTGCGCGTGCAGAAGCTCATGCTCGACGAGGGCGCCGGCACGCAGATCGACTATCTGAACGCCGAGGCCGACCTGCTGGGCGTCCGGGCAAGCCTCGCCGAGGCGCGCCATGCCGCCGCGCTCGCCCGCGTGGACCTCGCGCGCGCCGCCGGCCTTCTCACTCCCGAATGGCTGCGCCAGAACCTGATCGTTGCGAATCCGGAGACCTCCCGATGAGCCCGAAGAAGATCGTCATCCCCATCGTGCTGCTCGCCGCGGCGGGTGCCGGTGTCTGGTATTACACGACGTCCCGCAAGCCGAAGGCCGACGGCGGTCTCGTGGCTTTCGGAACCGTGGAGGCCACGGACGCGCAACTCGGGTTCCAGGCGCCGGGCCGCGTGGTCTCGATCGCGCCGCGGGAGGGCGACCGGGTCACGGCCGGCCAGGAGCTGGCGCGGCTGGAGCGCTCGGAGCTGGAGGCCCGGCGCGCCCAGGCCGAGGCCCAGGTGGCAGCGGCTCGCGCCAATCTCTCCGAGCTTGAGCACGGCTCGCGGCAGGAGCTGATCGCGCAGGCCCGCGCCGCCCACACCGCCGCCGCCGAACGGCGCTCCGACGCCGAGCGCGACGTCGCCCGCACCCGCCGCTTGTACGAAGGGGGAGCGGTGAGCCGCGAGGCGCTCGACAAGGCCCAGACCGCCCTGGACGTGGCCCGCAGCCAGCAGACCCAGGCCGCCGAGCAGCTCCGCCTGCTCCAGGCCGGTCCGAGCCGGGAGACCAAGGACGCCGCGCGCGCCCAGGTGGCGCAGGCTGAGGCCGCGGTGCGCGGCGTGGACGCGACCCTGGGCAACACCGTGCTCGCGGCGCCGTTCGACGGCGTGGTCACGGTCCGCCACCGCGAGCCCGGCGAGATCGTGCCCGCCGGCTCGCCCGTGGTCACGGTCATGGATCCGCGCAGCCGCTACGTCCGCATCTACATCCCCGAAAACCGCGTGGGCGCGGTGCGGATCGGCACCAGGGCCGCGATCACCGCCGACACCTACCCCGGCAAGACCTATCCGGGAGAAGTCTCGTTCATCGCCTCCGAAGCCGAGTTCACGCCGAAGAGCGTGCAGACCACCGAGGAACGCGTGCGGCTCGTGTACGAGGTGAAGGTGCGGGTGACCGGCGATCCGGGGTTCGATCTCAAGCCGGGCCTGCCGGCGGATGTCAAATTGGAGGAATCGAAATGATCGAGGTCCAGGGCCTCACCCGCCGCTTCGGCGAGCTGACGGCCGTGGACCGGCTGAGCTTCGAGGTGCGGAAAGGCGAGCTGTTCGGGCTGGTCGGGCCAGACGGCGCGGGCAAGACCACGACGCTCCGCATGCTCGCGGGCGTGCTGCGGCCGACCGAGGGCGACGCCCAACTCGCCGGGCTCTCCGTGGTGCGCGAGCCCGAGGCGGTCAAGCACCGGCTGGCGTACATGTCGCAGCGCTTCGGCCTCTACGCGGATCTCACCGTGCTCGAAAACCTTTCTTTCTACGCCGACCTGTACTGCGTGCCGCGCTCGGAGCGGCCGGCGCGGCTGGAGCGATTGTTCCAGTTTTCGAACCTCGCTCCGTTCCAGGACCGGCTGGCGGGCAAGCTCTCCGGCGGCATGAAGCAGAAGCTCGGCCTGTCGTGCGCGCTGATCCATCAGCCGGAGATCCTGCTGCTCGACGAGCCCACGTTCGGTGTGGACCCGGTGTCGCGCCGCGAGCTGTGGCTGATCGTTCACGAAATGGTTGCCGAAGGGGTGACCGCGGTGGTGAGCACGGCCTACATGGACGAGGCCGAGCGCTTCGACCGCCTGGCCCTTCTCCATCGCGGCCGCCTGCTCGCGCTCGACGAGCCCGGCGCGCTCCAGCGCGGCATGGCCGCGGCCGGCGAGGAGGTCCTGGAGGTCCAGGTGGCGCGCGCCCGCGACGCCCGCGAGCACCTCGCCGGCCTGCCCGACGTGCGTCGCGTGGCGGTGTTCGGAGACCGCCTCCACCTGAGCGTCGCCTCCGCCGAACGGGCCGCGGAGGAGGTGACCCGGGTGCTCCGTGAGGCGGGCTTCGAGGTCCTCTCCGC
>DATANP010000521.1:0-10519 GCA_036266195.1 Thermoanaerobaculia bacterium
TATCTCTCTTGGTTTCCTCAACGATAGCGACGACATTTGGCAGCCATCCCTAGCAATAAACAACAATCTATTCTGCTCAAGCGGCGTGGGCAAACCCTTCCCCTATACTTACTACCTGTATGGAGAAGAGTGGGACATGCAAGGCCATTTCGCGTGCATTGATCCCGCCTGTGTGCCCGATCCTTGCGCTGGGGACCCCTGCTGCGGTGACCCGTGCTGCGGCGATCCTTACTGTGGCGGTGGCTGCCCACCAGGTCAGCTCTGCCCGTGATCTAGCCGAATTATCCGCCCGCCGCTCCTTGGCGCAACGCGGCCGGAGGGGGTCTTTGGGACCTCCTCCGGCCGACTTCCTAGGCATGAAGTCCGAGAGTTGCAGCGGCCGAGCGGAACTGGCAGTTCGTCTTTCCCGCGCCCCTGAAATAGGTTCCCCGGCAGGATCGCTTCCCTCACGATCTTCGAGCAGATCTTGCAACCACGAAGGAGGTGAGCCACCACCTCCCGGTTCTCCGCGGGGGAACCCTCTCTTCTTATGAAGCGCCGGAGCGTCTCCGCGGCAGGGTGCTTCATCGTTCGTCTCCCGTCCGGCTCGATCGGCCATGTTGCTCCCCATGAACAGACAAAAGCCTTGAGCGATGCAGGTTGAAATGTGGAGCCCTACGTGAAGTCCCCCGTCATGCCTCATGGCTTCCTGTCTTTAGTCGCGACTTTCACGCGCCGAAAGGGTCAACGAATACGCAAGGACCACTTTCCCCGGTCATCGCCAATCCCCATACAACTGGAATCCAGCCCAGTAGTACGGTGCCGAGGCATCGAGGAGAGTCTTCCCGCCGTTCTCATCGACGACTTCAATCGGACCACGGATCAGCTCGATCTGGGCCTGCCGCAAGGCTTCGTCTTTGGACAGGCCAGCACGGAGGTGCTTGTAGAAGCGGATCATGAGCTCGGAGGTCGCCCGGTCCTCGACGCTCCAGAGGCTCGCCATCACCGTGCGCGCTCCGGCGTACTGGAAGGCGCGCGTGAGACCGATCAACCCTTCTCCGCCCTGCTCTTCGCCCAAGCCGCTATCGCAGGCGGAAAGCACCACGAGGTCCGCGTCGAGCCGTACGCGCTCGAAAATCTCCCACACCTGGAGAAGGCCGTTGTCGCGTTCCGGGGTGGCGTCGGGGTTCGTGTCCTCGGGAATGGTGAGCGCGATGAAGGAGCTCGAAGGGAGCTGTTCGTCTGTGTAGCCGTGGGCGGCGAGGTGGAGGATGCGGATCTTCGGATCGAGGCTCTTGATCCTCTCTTCCAGGGCCTCGGGACCGAGGAACGTGCGGGCGGTCCCCGCGGAAAAGAGGCGGGCGATGCCCTCCACCTCGTGGCGGGTGTAGAGCAGGGGCTGCCAGTCGAAGATACCGCGCTCCACCGCTGAGCGGACGATCGGATCGCCGCGCGAAACATCAACCTGGGCGATGACTCCAGCGATCGTCGGGAGGGCAGCCGAGGAATCGCCTTTCACCTTCACGAGGCTCTGTGGGTAGACCGGGTCACCGAACGCGGCGAGTTGGACCGGAGCTTGGGGAGCGTTGCTTTCGCTGGCGGGACGGCGTCTCTGTTTCAACTCGGCGAAGACGGTGGCGGAGAGTGCAACGTGGAGCGGTTTCCATTCTGCCAGGTACTGACCGTCCGACTCTTCATCGGCTCCGTCCCGGATGAGAGCCGCGAAGGGCAGGGCGTGCAGGGGACCATCGGGCAGGATCAAGAGGCGCTCGCTCTTTGCGATCCGTTCGGCCACAGGCTTGAGCAGCGCGGTATAGAGCTCCCGGCTGACGGCTTCCACTTGCCGTTGGCGCAAAGCTCCCAGCGACGACTCTTGCGCCGCCTCGCGGATGAGGCTGCGGAGTTGTTTCACCTTGGATCGGAGCGTCTCTTCCCCGAACGGCAGGATCTTGACCTCGAGATCTCCCGAGCGGGAGAGGGCGAAGACCGCAGTCTCCCCTTTCCCGACGCTGTAGGACAGCAGGAGTGTTCCCGAGTCGAGTGCCTGCCCAGCTTCGGCTGCATCCAGGGGGCGGGGGTACTTGAGCGCGGCTAGCCGCGGTGAGGCTTTGCGGATACTGGCCTCGACGACCCCAGCCTCCTCGTTCAGCTTCTGAAGCTCCCGGCGGTTGGCCTCAATTTCCTTGCCGTGATCCCGCGGATTGAGCCCAGCCATCTTCTTCAGGGTACGGTCGTATTGGATCGTGATTCGCCGGCGCTCTCGATCGAGCTCCTCCGGAATATCCGTGGTGAATGCTATATCCCGCTCAGCCAGCATGGTCAGGAAGGTCTGCGCATGGAAGCGTTCCAGGACGTGAAACGCCTCGTCGAAGCGGCCCTCGGCCAAAAGGAGGTTGAGCATGTCATGGTAGAAGTCACCGTTCCGCGCTCGAAATCCACCCTCGACGTCATAGGAGCCTCCCAGCTTCGAAACCTGTTGCTCCAGGGTCTCCAGGGCTTGCTTGTAGTATCCAAGGGCGTGGTCCAGGAAACCGCGATCTCGAGCGACCTTCCCCAGGCTTTTGAGGTTTGTGGCCATCTCGAAGCTTTGAGGCGCAAGATGCTCGTAGAGTCGTAGAGCTTGAAGGTAGTAGGCTTGGGCGCGCTCGAAATCACCGCGCAACCGAACCACGTTGCCCAGTCTGCGCAGGGTATTGGCTAGAGTAACGCTTTGGGGGACTAGCTCTTGTTCGATCCGCAAAGCTTGGAGGTAGTACTCGATGGCGCGGTTCAATTCCCCCCGATCCAACGCAATATCCCCCAAACGGTCGAGACTTCTGGATACAAAAAGACTGTGCGGGGCGAGTCGCTCGGAGATACGGAGAGCCTGGAGGTGATAATCGCGGGCGCGGCCCAACTCCCCGCGCAAACGGGCCACAGCTCCTAAGCTGTTCAGACTGCTTGCAACCCTGAGGCCCTGGGGGGCGAGCTTCTCTTGGATTGTCAAGGCAAGAAGGTGGTAGTCTCGGGCCCGGTCCAACTCCCCGCGCAAACGGGCCACAGTTCCTAAGGTGTTCAGACAGGCGGCGGCCATAAGAGATACAGGATGATCGAGTTGCTCATAGATCTTCAGAGCTCTGAGGGAATAGCTGTCGGCATTTCCTAACTCTCCGCGTTCCCGTTCAAGCACTGCCAGGTTGCTCAGAGTGATAGCTAACAAGACGCTCTGGGGTGCGAGCTGCTCTTCGATCTTGAGAGCCGGCAGGTAGTATTCCTGGGCGCGGTCCAACTCTCCACGATCACCGGCCAAAAGACCCAAGTTGTTCAGACTCTCTGCAACCTCGAGGCTCTGGGGGGCGAGTTGCTCTCGGATCTGGAGCGCTCGGAGGTTATACTCTTGTCCATGATCCAGGTCTCCGCGAGTCAATGCCAACTCGCCCAGGCGGTTTAGGCTATCAGATACAAGGATGCCCCGAGGATTCAGATTCTGGCTTATTTCGAGAGCTGAGACATAGGCCTTCTCGGCGGCGTCGTATTCGTTTCTCATCTCATTGGCTCTACCGAGATCTTCCCAGATAGCTATCTGGACCAAAGGGATTTTGGTTGCTTCGAGGGCCTCACGGAACACCTCGGCAGCCTTTCCCCACGTCCCCGCTTCTCCCCAAGCTGCCCCGATCCTCAGAGCGAGCCAACCCCTCAAATCTCCGTTGCCTTCGACCCCTGAGCTGTCTGCGAGCGTCCACCACGTCCGGACCGCGGCCTCGATGTCCCCAGAGGCAAGCTGAGCTTTGCCGGCCAGGTAGATCTTTTCGTACGCCGGGGCCAGGACGGGCCGCACCTCGGTCTCCCAGGTCCCTGGCTCCACCTTGAGCTCCAGGGGCTCCCCACCTCTTCGACCACGAAGCACGACTGTCCCACGCGGAACCTGCTCCACCACCAGATTCAGCCAGTCGGAGAACGAAGTCAGTTTGCCTTGAGCAGCCTCCGGATTGGCTGGCGGGTTCGGCAGCCGTTCCCAGCCAAGAATCACATCCCCCGCTTGTACGCCTGCCTTCTCCAACGCCGAGCCCTTCGGAATCTCCTCGATTACCACCCCCGGCAGCACCAGAGGCTCTTCGGGAGCGGGTGCGGTAATTGGCGGCTCAGCCTCGGGAGGCGATACCGGAAGAACAGGAAACCACGGGAAAAAGAGAAACAAGACGAGCGCGGAGCGGTGCGGAAACCAAACCCTGGGCATGGATGGAGCCCTCCTGAGCATCCAACGCGAGAAAAACCGGTCGCGAAGACCTTCCGCCGGCCCTCAGCCTCGCTTCCTGGCGGTCTCGAGAGCCGCGAGGCGGCGCTGGGCCTCCTCCCGGTAGCGGGCGCTCTCGCCCTGGGCATCCTTCAACACCTCCCAACTTCCTCGGAGCAGGGGCTCGGCTTCGGTCACCCTACCCAGAGCGGCCAGGCAGCCGCCGAGAACGCTCTCGGCGTCGGCGATCCGCAGGGCCGAGGGAGGATGGCCCTCCCGGAAAATCGCGACCGCCTCGCGCGCCAGCGGCTCAGCGGCCGCCGCCCTTCCGGTCTCCACAAGTAGAGATGCATAGTTGCGGAAGAAGACGGCACGGTCCGGGTGCCGCCCCAAATCGGGGATCGCCTCCGCAATGGCCAGCGCCTCGCGGTACAGCGGCTCGGCCGCGGCAAAATCCCCGCGGCTCTGAAGCAGCAACGCTAGATTGTTGCAATTCCGGGCTACATCCAGATGTGGCTCGTGGTAGAGCGCCCGGCGCATGTCCAGAGCCTTCCGGTAAAGCGCCTCGGCACCCGAATCGTCGCCCTGGTCGGCAAGCAGGGCCGCGAGGTTGTTCAAGCTCGAGGCGACCTCGGGATGGGGCCCTCCGCCGTAAACCTTCCTCCGGATGGCCAGCGCCTCGCGATAGAGCGGCTCGGCCTCGGCCAGGTCCCCCTTGACGTACAGCAGGTGCGCCAGGTTGTTGAGCCCGCGCGCGACATCCTTGTGCTCTCTGCCGAGGCTTCGCCGTTTCACTTCCAGGATGCGCCGGTAGAGGGCCTCGGCCGGGCCCAGCTCTCCCTTCGCTTCCAGGAGAGAGGCCAGGTTGTTGAGACTGATCAGGGTCTCAGGATGCTCTTCACCGAACACCCGAAGCTGGATGTCCACAGCCTCTCGCACCAAGGGCTCGGCGTCGGCATCGTTCCCCATCTTGCGGAGGAGGAAGGCCAGAGCGTTGAGGCTCTCGGCGATCCGCGGATCGTCCCCGTCCAGGGTCGCTCGCCGGATGGCGAGAGAGCGTTCCAGCAGGTCCCGGCCCGGTGTGTAGAGGCCGAGGTCCCGGTAGGCCCTGCCCATGGTATCCATGAGCTCGGCCTGGAGCTCCGGTTGATCTCCGAGATCTTTGACAATACGGGCGGCCCCTCGGTCGAGGACCTCTCGGGCGGTGATCGCCTCCCCCCTAGACACGCTTGGATTGGGGATCGCGAAAAGGTCCTGTAGAAAATCCGAGACCGACTCGGCCCGTGCCCGCTCCTGCTCTGTACGCTCCCGCTCTTCCACGGCCTTTCGATAGAGAACGGTCATGGCGATGCTAAAGCCCAGAATCATCAGCAGGGCTGCAGCCGAGGCGGTCACTCCGACGGGGTGACGGCGAACGAGCTTGCCGGTGCGGTAGATCAATGTATCCGGGCGGGCGAGCACAGGGAGACCGTCCAGGTGTCGCCGAACGTCCGCCGCGAGTTGCTCGGCCGAGGCGTACCTCCTCCCCGGCTCCTTGCCCATCGCCCGCAACACGATGGTGTCCAGGTCGCCGGCCAGCCGCCGGGACTCCTCCTTCCCGTCCACCACGTCGCTCGGCCGCGGCGGCTCGAGCTCACGGACGGCGAGCGACAAACCCTCCCGGTCTCCTGCCGCTGCGGTATAGGGGGAGCGGCCGGTCAGTAACCGATACAGCAGCACTCCGAGGGAATAGACGTCGCTCGCCGTGGTGATCGGCTCTCCCCGGACCTGCTCAGGGCTCGCGAAGTCGAGTGTCATGGGGCGCAGCCCGATCTCTGTGAAGGCCGGATCGTACCGCTCGGGATCGAGGAGCTTCGCGATGCCGAAGTCGAGCAGTTTGGGAGCCCCCTCCGGCGTGACCAGGATGTTGGCCGGCTTGAGGTCGCGGTGGACGACCAGGTTCTGATGGGCGAAGTGGACCGCCGCGCAGACATCGCAGAACAGCTCGAGCCGTTCCGGCAGAGGGAGGCCGGAGCAATGCACGTCGATGGGCCGGCCTTCGACGTGCTCCATCACGAGGTAGGGCAGTCCGTTCTCGGTCGTACCCCCGTCCAGGAGCTTGGCGATGCCGGGGTGGCCGAGATTGGCGAGGATCTGCCGCTCGGCGCGGAAGCGGCGGACGATCTCCGCCGCGGTTCCCAGCCCCATGACCTTGATGGCGACCTGTTTTTCGTAGTCGTCGACCCGAACGGCGAGATAGACCGAGCCCATGCCTCCACGACCGATCTCCCGGAGCACCCGGTAGGAGCCCAGTCGCGCGCCCTCCTCCAGGCCATACGGCTCGCCGCGGTAGGGTCCGAAGACCGGCTCGCTCAGGAAATCTCCGGCTTCTACGTCCGTGGCGAGCAACGACTCGACCTCGTCCCGAAGCCCCTGGTCGGCCCTGCACGCTGTGCTCAGGAACGAGGCCCGGTCGGCCGGATCCCGCTCCAGGGCTTGTTCCAGCACGGCCTTCACTTCTTCCCAGCGGTCGGGTGTCACCACGCCCTCCTTCCGGGGTCCCTGCCCAGTGGGTGGTCCGTCGTTCACAGACGCGAGAAATGCCTACGGTGGGTCTCTTCAGGACTACTTGCGGGTGAGCTCGCGGTACAGCCAGGCTTTGGCCGTCCCCCATTCGCGCTTGCTGGTCGTCACGGAGATGCTCAAGGTCTCGGCGATCTCCTCGTGCTCAAACCCGAAAAGGTATTTGAGCTCGACGATCTGCGCCTGGCGGGCATTCAACTCCCTGAGGCGGTCGAGGGCTTCGGTCAGGGCCGAGTGGTCCACCCCCTGGCCCCCAGGCACCCCGGAAGCCTCTGTCAAGGGGATCATGACCACGTCCCTGCCTCGCTTGACGGTCTGCCGTGCCTTGCCATAGTCCTGGAGGATCCGGTGCATGATGCGGGAGGCGATGGCGAAGAAGTGCTCCCGATTCTGCCAGTCCGGCTCACGCTGGCCCATGAGCTTGAGGCAGACCTCATGGACCAGGGCCGTAGGCTGGAGGGTGTGGCCGGCCCGCTCTCCCTTGAGATGGCGGCGAGCCATGCGGCGGAGATCGTCGAAGACGAGCGGGACCAGCCGCTCCAGCGCGGCAAAATCGCCCTGGCTCCAGGACTGGAGAAGGCGAGTGAGATCGGAGTCTGACGGAGACATGGGTCAACCCACATCCTAACAGAGCTTGATGATCCCCTCCTCTCACGGGTGGACCTTTCGCCCTCCGGACCTCGCGTCTTCTCCGGTAGTTCAGGTTCAAGGCGGCGTCCCTCCGGGCGCCTTGGGCGCCGCCTCTTTTTACTCATGCTTGATCCTCAACTCGTACTCCTCCACCAACTCCGCCTTGCCGCCCTTGAGCCCATACAGGCGAAGCCGGTAGTTGCCCGGGGCGAGAGCGTCCCGCGGAAGAGCCAGGCTCACCTCATTGAGCTCGTTGGCTTTGAGGCCCTCGCCTTTCCAGGACACGAGGCCGGTGTCCTTGTTCACGGCCTCCAGGCGGTAGCTCGGGAACCGGCGCATGTCCGTCACGGAGAGCAGAAGGAAGAAGAGACCGGCCTTCGCGGGGAGAGCGACCTCTCTGATCTCTCCCCGGACCGGTCTCGGGGAGAGACCGACGATGGGGACGTTGAGCAGGCTCTCCGGACGCCGGATGTCCTCCAAACGCTGCTCGAGCTTGGCGATCCGCTCCCGATCCCGCTGGCGGACCTCCTCCGCTCTCTGCTCCGCCTCGGTCATCTCCCGGCGGTGTGCGTCCTCCGACCGGCGCAGCTCCCTGGTGAGCCTCTCTGTCTCGTGCCGGAACTCTTCCTGGGCACGCGCTCTCTCGGAGGCAAGGTCCTCCAGCCTCCGGTCCTGCCAGATCAGGCCCCCGGTCAAGCCCAGACTCACCATCAGAAGGACCGAGGCTGCCAGAGCGAGCGGGTTCCCAAAGAAAGTCGGACGACGGCGAGCAGGGACGACAGGAGCCGCAGCGAGCGCAACACGGGCGGGGACGAGGACGTCCTCGATCCAGTCCTGGTACTCGGGATCGGCGTCCACCTCCTCGGCCAGCAAAGAGCCCACAGGCTCACCTCGTTCCCGGGCCTCCCACACCCGCCTGGCCGCGGAGACGTCCTGCGAATCCAGGACGTCTCCCGTGCGGCGGGCCGTGCTCAGGCGAGCCTCTCCTATCCAGGTTCCGAAAGCGCAGCGCAGAGTCAGAGGGGCCACCGGAGAGCCCTCCGATACCTCGACGTCCGTGGTCCCTGCCTTGGTGTAAGTGTCCGCGGGAACGACCAGGACGAGCCCGGGCCGGTCAGGATCTCGCCCCAGGACCGCCCATTCGACCGGGAGATCCGCAGTCTCCGGAAAGAGGACCAGCTCTCCTACCTCCGGCCGCCGGCCCCCGGGAGAAACAACACCCTTCACGGTACGATCCTCATGAGTTGCCAAGGACAGAAATCCCTTGTAAAGAGGTAACGGCGAGCTTCCCGAGATTGGCGACGCGGCACTGCTCCACCAGCTCGTCCAGCTTTCGGAGGAGCTCGGCAATGCGCTCCCGGGGGACTTTCAGCAGCTCCCCCAGCTTGCGTGCCGAAGGCATGAGGTCGTCGCCCGAGACCGCCTGCATCCGCCGGAACTGCCAGAGCCGGTACAGATAGCCTCGCGTCGCCTCGCTCACCTCCAGATGGGCGACGGACTCCAGCACACAAGCGATCACCTTCTGGAGGTACTGCCGCTCCTCCACCCTGAGATCGGGTTGGACGAGACGCACCCGCCGGATCTCCTCCCCTTCTCTCTCATCCATGCCCGTCTCACCACCTTCCTGCTCGAACGCGAAGGCCCACCGGGCTCGGACGTCGGCCTTGAGTGGATCGATCAGCTCCTTGAAGCGGAACACCTCGACCCCCTCGTCCTGCATCTCGGGCAGCAGATCCCGCAAGCGGCGGACCACCTCCTCCTGGAGCCGGCCCCGATTTGTGACGAGACCCGGCATGAGAAGGCCGTTCCATCGTGCGACCAGTGGCCGCAAGTCCACCGCCCGCGGCTCGGCTTCCGTCCCGGCCGCAAAACCCAGGACGGTGTCGTTGCCGATCCGGTCGCTCCCTCGGAGGAGATGAAGCTCCCCGGCCTTCATCGCCTCCCGCACGGCCGACCGCAGGACGGCAAACACCTGGGCTCCAAGAGGGTCGTGCTTCTCCTGCCGCTCCTGCACGAATTGATGCAGCGCGAGGACGACCATACCGTCGATATCAGGCTTGATCTCCAGGTGAGCCCGAAGGCTCCGACGGCGGTCGATGAAGACGAAGGGATAGGCATCCGAACACAGCTCGTCCAAGGCGTCTTCGCCGGAGGCCGATCGCTCGTCCCAGTTTCCCCAGCCGACGACGCCCAGGTAGGACGGCGGGCTGTTCCAGAGGCCGCGCCGCCGGAGCTCGGTCCGTAGCGCCAGGCGCAAAGCCTGGTGAAGCTCCGCGAAGCCTTCGGCGTCCGCTTCCCTCTTCTCCAGGGCGCGAACATGCCTCGTGAAGGCACCCTCGGTAGCCCTCTTTCCCGTCCAGCGCGTCCTGAACAGTCTCTTCATCTTCCGAAGATCCTATTTCATCACAGATACCCAGGATGCCGCCAATTTCCGGAAGACCTCCGTTACCCCTTTCCAGAGGCGGAAAGGTCCGCCTCGGCGCCGATCGGCAGCACCCGAAATCCAAGCAGAGCTTCGAAAAGAAGGCCCATCGGCCTGAAAGGGAGAAGTCATGTCCATCGAGAAGAACGTCCCGTCCACCTCCATCCAGCGCCTCCGCGTCGCTCTCCTCGCGATCGGTCTTCTGAGCGCCGTCTCGGCCACCGCCGAGAGCCAGACCGGCTGCTCGGCCACGGCCGGTGACAAGTTGCCTCTGACTCTCGACACCTCGGTCGTGAGCTCGAAGGGGAGCGACGAGTGGAATAGCGACGTCATCAGGATCATAGTGCGCGAGCCGGGCCTCCTGCTGGTCAGCGCGGAAGGGCCCGAGGCCCATGGCTTCGTCTATGCTCTGGACCCTGCCAGGGGTGAGCCCCGACTCCTCGACGAAGAGGGGATCGGGAGCGCCGGGCGAATCCTGGCGCTGGAGGTGAATTCTGGCGAGTACTGTCTGCAAATCGAGCCTCCAGCCGGGGCGACCGGCTCCGTCCGCGTCCGGGCCGACCTGGTCGGCTTGACGGTGCCGAGCTCCGAATAGCACCTGTCGCGGTGAGGGCGACCGGTTGGCACGATCCCACCGGTCGCTCTCCTACCGCGAGTCGGAAATCAGAGGCAGACGTCGTAGTATTGCTGTGAGACGATGTTTTGACATCCAA
>DATANP010000522.1:0-8897 GCA_036266195.1 Thermoanaerobaculia bacterium
AGTTGTTCGCTTGGCGCATGGGCTTACTGTTCTCCGTAAGGTGGTTGGAGCCATCTTCGTGAGAGCTCTAGGCTCAGTAGCGCTGAAACAGCTTGCGCTGGGAAGCCATCTTAGCACATCGATAAAAGTGAACGTCTAGACCCTGGGAGCCGCTACCTCCGCCGCCGCGAACCCGGCCAGGGCCGGCTCCGCGACCTCGGCCAGGAAGTCGTCCACCTGGGCCGCCGAGCGGCCGGTGAAGCCGACCGGGTCGAGCCAGGGTTCGACCTCCCCCTTCGTCAGGCGGAAGTCGGGGTCCGCGACGATCCGCCCGATCAGCGGGTTGCCGCCGCCGCGGGCCAGGCTCTCCTGGGCGTCCAGGCTGTACTGCCGGATGCGTTCGTGCAGCTCCTGGCGGTCGCCGCCGCGGAGCGCGGCCTCCATGAGCAGCGTCTCCGTGGCCATGAACGGCAGCTCGCGGGCGACCCGGGCCGCGACCATCTCCTCCCGCACCGTCAGGCCGGCCGCGATGTGCGCCGCGAGCCCGAGGATGGCGTCGGCGCAGAGCAGGGCGTCCGGCAGCACCAGGCGGCGGTTCGCCGAGTCGTCCAGGCTGCGCTCCAGCCACTGCGTGCCGGTGTTGAGCGGACCGTTGAGCGAGTCCGTCATCAGCTTCCGGGCCAGGCCGCACATGCGCTCGGCCCGCACCGGGTTCCTCTTGTAGGCCATGGCCGACGATCCCACCTGCTCGGCGTCGAACGGCTCGGACAGCTCGCCCACCCCCTGGAGCAGCCGCAGGTCCGTGCCGTACTTGTGGCACGACTCGGCGATCCCGGCGAGCACCTGGAGCATCTGCGTGTCCTGCTTGCGCGAGTACGTCTGGCCGGTCACCGGGAAGCTCTCCGCGAACCCGAACCGCTGCGCCAGCCGCCGGTCCAGCTCCCGGACCTTTTCATGGTCTCCGCCGAAGAGGGTCAGGAAGCTCGCCTGGGTGCCGGTCGTCCCCTTGACCCCGCGGCAGCGCAGCGTCGAGAGCCGGTGCCGCACCTCGGCGAGGTCCATCAGGAAGTCCTGGAGCCACAGGCAGGCGCGCTTGCCCACGGTCGTGAGCTGCGCCGGCTGGAAGTGGGTGTAGGCCAGGCAGGGGATCGCCCGGGTGCGCCGCGCGAAGCCGGCCAGCTCGCGCCCGGTGGCTGCGATACGCCCGGCGAGCAGCTCCAGCGCCTCGCGGAACAGGAGGACGTCCGTGTTGTCCGTGATGAAGGCGCTGGTCGCCCCCAGATGGAGAATGCCGCCGGCCCCGGGGTGGACCCGGTCCGCCTGCTCCGCGTAGTGCCGCAGGTGGGCGACCACGTCGTGGCGGGTGCGCCGCTCCAGCTCCGCCACCCGCTCCAGGTCGACGTCGCCCGCGGTCTTCTTCAGGGCGTCGATCTGCTCGCCGGTGATGGGCAGGCCGAGCTCGCGCTGGATCTCCGCGAGGGCGATCCACAGCTCGCGCCAGCGGCCGAAGCGGTGGCGGGCCGAGAAGATCCGGGCCATCTCGCGCGAGGCATAGCGTTCGTAGAGCGGGTTCTGGGGGGTATCTGGAAGGGAGTCGGCCATGGCGGGCGGATTCTATCGCTCGCATCCGGGTCTGGTACAATCCGCCGCCGCCAGCCTGCCGAGCCCCTCACCGGGCCCCATCGGGAGCCACCATGACCTTACGAGTCGATTCGGAAATCGGACGCCTGCGACGCGTCCTGGTCCATAGACCGGGACGCGAGATCGATTGGATGGTCCCCGACATGATGGGGAGCCTGCTCTTCGACGACATCCTCGACGGAGACGAGGCGCGGGAGGAGCACGACGGTTTCCAGGAAGTTTTGAGGCAGGCCGGCGTCGAGGTCCTGGATGCCCAGGGCATGCTGGCCGAGGTGGTCGGCGACGAGGCCGTCCGCAAGCGCCTGCTCGACGAGCTGGAGGCCGAGTACGGCGTGCCCTACAGCCTGGTGCGCCAGCTCTACGAGCTGCCCGACCGCGAGCTGGCCTGCACCCTCATCGAGGGCATCCGCACCCCCGGCGAGGTCTCGGACGTCGACCGCCAGCGCTTCTTCGACGTCTACCCGGTGCCCAACTACTTCTTCCAGCGCGACCCCCAGGTCGTGCTCGGCAACCGGGTGGTGATCTCCTCCATGGCCACCGCGGCGCGCGAGCGCGAGCCGCTGCTGGCGCGGACCATCTTCGAGAACCATCCTTCCGCATCCGGCCTCGCGGCGCTCTTCGAGATCGACGTACCGCCCTCGGGCGCGCCGCAGCACAACCCCCACTTCCCGTACCCGTCGCTCGAAGGGGGAGACGTGCTGGTGCCGAGCCCGGAGGTCGTCCTGGTCGGCCTGACCGAGCGCACCAACCGGCGCGGCATCGAGGTGCTCGCCGAGTACCTGCGGCGCGAGACCCCGTTCAAGCATCTCATCATGGTGGAGCTGCCGCGCAAGCGCTCCTACATGCACCTGGACACGGTCTTCACCTTCATCGACCGCAACCTGTGCCTGGCCTACCTGCCGGTGATCCAGCCGGGCGGCACCGAGTCGGCCCACATCTACCACGTGGACCTGACGGCGAAGCAGCTCACCTTCACCCTGAAGGATTCGCTTCTCGAGGAGCTGAAGGAGCTGGGCCTGGAGCTGGACGTGGTGCCCTGCGGCGGCGCCCAGGGAGCGATCGACCAGCAGCGCGAGCAGTGGACGGACGGCGCCAACGCCTTTGCCATTGCGCCGGGGCTGATCCTGCTCTACCGGCGCAACCGCAAGACCCTGGAGGAGCTGGCGAAGCGCGGCTGGCGGGTGCTCGACGAGCGCGAGGCCGCCGACGGCAAGCACGATCTCCTCGGCGGCGGCCCGGCGGTCGTGGCCCTGGACTGCAGCGAGCTGTCGCGGGCGCGGGGCGGCCCGCGTTGCATGACCATGCCCCTGGAACGCGATCCCCTCTGACTCTTCCCTTCCGGAGACCGATATGACCCGTCATCTCATCTCGATCCACGACCTGTCCGCCGCGGAGGTGGCCGGTCTCTACCGCCTGGCCGCCGACGTCAAGGCCAACCCCGGCAAGTACGCCGGCGCTCTCCAGCAGAAGAGCCTCGGCATGATCTTCGAGAAGTCCTCGACCCGCACGCGCGTGAGCTTCGAGGTCGGCATGGTGCAGATGGGCGGCCACGCCCTGTTCCTGTCGAGCCGCGACATCCAGCTCGGCCGCGGCGAGCCGATCTCGGACACCGCCCAGGTGCTCTCCCGCTACGTGGACGGCATCATGGCGCGCACCTTCGCCCACCAGACCGTGCTCGACCTGGCGAAGTACGGCACCGTGCCGGTGGTCAACGGCCTGACCGACGACCTCCACCCCTGCCAGGGGCTGACCGACTACTTCACCCTGATGGAGGTCTTCGGCAGCCTGGACGCGCTCAAGGGCCGCAAGCTGGCCTACATCGGCGACGGCAACAACATGGCGCACTCGCTGATGTTCGGCGGCGCCAAGGTGGGCATGGGCGTGGCCATTGCCTCGCCCAAGGGCTACGAGGTGAAGCCGCACTACGCCGACCTGGCGCGCCAGGACCACCAGGCCGCGGGCACGAAGCTGACTCTCACCAACGACCCCCGCGAAGCCGCCGAGGGTGCGTCCTGCATCTACACCGACGTCTGGGCCTCCATGGGCCAGGAGTCGGAGCAGCAGGAGCGCCTCAAGGCCTTCCAGGGCTTCCAGGTGGACGGCGCGCTGATGAAGGGCGCGAAGCAGGACGCGGTCTTCCTCCATTGCCTGCCCGCGCACCGCGGCGAGGAGGTCTCGGCCGAGGTCGCGGACGGTCCGCAGAGCCGCATCTACGACGAGGCGGAGAACCGCCTCCACGTACAGAAAGCCATCCTTCTCTGGGCGATGGCCGGCCACGACATCGCCTGATCCTCACCGGACCGGCCGGTGCGCACGGGTTCTTGGCGGGTCGTCCGCAACGCCCTGCCGGTGATCGGCCGGCGTCTGCCGAGGATCGGCAACTCTCTGCCAGTCATCCGCAACCACCTGCGGACGATCGGCAAACGTCTGCGGACCGCCGGCAACCCTCTGCCAGTCATCCGCGGCGATCTGCGGGCCGTTGGCCAACGCCTGCGGATCGTCGGCAACGCTCTGCCGAACCTCCGCAACCGACTGCCGACCCTTGGCCAACGCTAGCGGATCGTCGGCCCGGGGGTGAGGGCCGCAGGCCGCGGATGCCTGCTACAGGGAAATGTCTCTCAGCCCGAGCTTCGCCCTCATCTCCCGCCAAGCCTTCCCTCGATGGCTGACCGCGTCCTTCTCCTTGCCGGTCAGCTCCGCGAAGGTCCGGGTCTCGCCGTTCGGGAGGAACACGGGGTCCCACCCGAAGCCGTGCTCGCCACGGCCGGGGAGGACCAGCGTGCCGGTCGTGATCCCATCGGCGAGCACCGTGCGGTCCGCGTCCTTATAGAAGAGGCCGCAGCGCGCCACCGCCCGGGCGTCCCCCAGGGCGTGGGCCGTCCGCGCCAGACCCTCGGCGCCGACCGCGAAGAGCATCCACTTGACCAGCGGTCCGGGAAAGCCGTTCAGGGCCAGGAGACCGAGGCCGGCATCCTCGACCACCAGCGGCCGGCGGAGCGCCTGCCAGGCGGCTTCGGCCTTTCTTTCCAGGATCTCGAGCAGATCGAGCGACTGGATCTCGGGGAGGTCCACCTCCACGGCCTCGACCTCGATCCCGAGCGCGAGGCGGGCCTCGGCGATCTTGCCGCGGTTGGCGGTGACCAGGACGAACGGCGCGGGGCTCAATCTTCCCGTTCTCTTCTGGCCATCCGGGAGAGCTCCTCGATGAGCTCGTCCACCTGGCGCCGGAGATAGGAGAGGTCACGGCAGTTGTCGATCACCCGGTGGGCGGCCTCCTTCCTCTCCTCGCCATCCCCCTGGGCGACCAGGCGGGCGCGGGCGGAGGCCTCGTCCAGACCCCTGGCGATGGCGCGGCGCAGGCGCGTCTCGGCGTCGGCCTCCACGGTCACGATGAAATCGAACATCGGGCCGTAGCCGGCCTCCACCAGGAGCGTGGCCTCCAGGACCACGACCCCCTGCGCGGTGTGCGCGATCTCCGCGAAGCGCTCGCGGACCAGCGGGTGGACGGCCTTCTCCAGGGCGCGCCGGGCCTCCGGGTCCGCAAAGACCCGCGCCGCCACCTTCGCCCGGTCCACGCCGCCCTCGGCGTCGATCGCCTCCGTACCGAAGAGCTGGCGGACCGCGGCGGCCCCCTTGCCTCCGGGCTGGTACAGGTCCGCGACGAGCCGGTCGGCGTCGATCACCGTGAAACCGGCTTCGCGCAGCCAGCCGGCCACGGTCGACTTGCCGCCGGCAAGCCCGCCCGTCAGGCCGACCCGGAGCGCTCGTGTCATGCGACCTCGACCATGGCCGGTAATCCCTGTCTCAGGCGCGCGGCCTTGAGCGTGTTGACGAGGAGCATCGAAACCGTGAGCAGGCCCACCCCGCCCGGCACCGGCGTGATGGCCGAGGCCTTCGGCGCCACCCGGTGGAAGTCCACGTCGCCGGCGAGCACCGAGCCGCGGTTCTCGAATGCCCGCAGCCGGGCCTCGTTGCCTCCGAAGAGCCGCTCCACCTCGGCGCGCTGCTCGAGACGGCTGACGCCGACGTCGATCACCACCGCCCCCTCCCGCACGTGCTCGGCGCCGATGAACCCGGGGCGGCCGATCGCCACCACCAGGATGTCGGCCTCGCGGCACACCGCGGGCAGATCGGCGGTGCGCGAGTGGCAGATCGTGACCGTCGCGTTCTCCCGCAGGAGGAGCGCGGCCATGGGCTTGCCGACGATCGGGCTGCGGCCGACCACCACCGCCCGCCGGCCGGCGATCGGGATCTTGTTGAACTTGAGCAGCTCGATCACCCCGGACGGCGTGGCCGGCGCGAAGCCGGGCAGGTCGAGCCAGAGGTTGCCGACGTTGTGCGAGTGGAAGCCGTCCACGTCCTTCTCCGGCAGGACGCTCTCCAGCACCCGGCGCTCATCGATATGGCCGGGGAGCGGGAGCTGAACCAGGATACCGTCCAGGGTCTCGTCGCGGTTGAAGTCGTCCAGGATGCGGAGGATCTCGCCCTCCGGAACGTCGGCCGGAAGGATGGCGGACCGGCTGGCGAGGCCGGCCTCGCCGCAGGCCTTCACCTTGCTGCCCACGTACACCTTGGACGCCGGATCGTCGCCGGCCAGGATGACGCCGAGCCCGGGAGGGCGGAGGCCGGCCGCCGTCATCTCACGGACGGCATCGGTCACGCCGGCCCGAAGCTCGGCGGAAAGGGTCTTGCCTTCGAGAAGCAGGCTCATTTCGGGATGTCTCCACGGTAGATGCAGACCGTGCCGGCGGAAAGATCCTGGCAGGACAGATTGGTGAAGCCGGCGGCGGCCATCTTGTCGAGGAACTCCTGCCGCTGCGGGAAGCTGACCACCGAATTCGGCAGGTAGGAATAGGCCGAGCCGCGGGGCGAGATCAGCCGTCCGATCCAGGGCAGCAGGCGGAGGAAGTAGAACAGGTAGAGCTGCCGGACGACCGGAAGCTCCGGGATGGCGCACTCCAGGACCACGAGGCGTCCGCCGGGACGGAGCACGCGGGCGAGCTGGCGCAGCGAGGCGTCGAGGTCGGCCACGTTGCGCAGGCCGAACGACACCGTGGCGCCATGGAAGCGGCCGGACGGAAAGGGGAGCGCCAGGGCGTCGGCGGCGAGCGGGGCCGGCCTGGGCGAGCCGAGGCGTCCGAACTTCTTCCGGGCGATGGCGAGCATGGGCACGCAGAAGTCGGCGGACGCCACCACGGCGCCGCGCTTCTTCAAGGCGATGGACTGGTCGCCGGTGCCGCAGCAGAGGTCGAGCACCTCGGCGCCCGGGGAAGGATCGAGAGCATCGACGGCCTTGCGGCGCCAGACCACGTCGAGATTGGCGGACAGCACATGGTTGAGCAGGTCGTAGCGCGGCGCCACGCCCGCGAACATGTCCTGGATCGCGCGGCCGGACTTGTCGAGCGGAGCGGAAGGGGCTTCGGTCACGGTGAAAGTCTAACAGCCCCGGCAAGCTCCCTCTCCCCCAGCATGGGGGAGAGGGCTGGGGAGAGGGGGAACGGGATCATGCTATACTGCCTACCTCTCGCGGTGCGGGGCGCGCTGGCGCGCCCGCCTCTTGACAAGTCTGCCTGCTCCGCCTACCATTCGAGGTCCTTTGCGTCGCAAGGGCGACTCCCGTTTGCCAGGGCGACGTCATCCGCGAGCTCAGACGGAGAATGAACGATGCTGATGAAGAAGACCTATAGCCCGAAGCTCGCCGAGATCGAGCGCCGCTGGTACGTGGTGGACGCCGCCGGGGTGCCGCTCGGGCGGCTGGCGACGCTGATCGCCACGCGGCTGCGCGGCAAGCACAAGCCGACGTTCGCGCCGTACATCGACACCGGCGACTTCGTGATCGTCCTCAACGCCGAGAAGGTCGTGCTGACCGGGCGCAAGGAAGAGCAGAAGGTCTACTACAACCACAGCGGCTATCCGGGCGGCATGAAGAGCGAGACCGCGGCCAAGCGGCGCCAGCGCCGGCCCGCCAAGCTCGTCGAGGAAGCGGTCTGGGGCATGCTCCCTAAGGGCCCGCTCGGCCGGCGCCAGATCCGGAAGCTCAAGGTGTACGCCGGCAGCGAGCATCCGCACCAGGCGCAGCAGCCGACCGTCATCGACGTGGCCGAGACCCTCTGAGCCCCCCTCGTTTCGAGATAGCCCAGGAGAGATCGAAGTGAACCAGAACCAGTACTACGGAACCGGGCGGCGCAAGACGGCTGCGGCGCGCGTCTACCTGCGCCCCGGCGCGGGCCATGTGAAGGTCAACGGACGGACCCTCGACGAGTACTTCCCGAACGAGGTCCTCAAGATGGTCATCAAGCAGCCCCTGATGCTGACCGAGACGGTCGAGAGCTTCGACATCGTCGTCTCCGTCGCCGGGGGTGGCAGCGCGGGCCAGGCGGGAGCGATCCGCCATGGCATTTCGCGCGCCCTGCTCACGTTCAACAACGAGCTGCGCGACCGCCTCAAGTCGGCCGGTCTCCTGACGCGCGACCCGCGCAAGAAGGAGCGCAAGAAGTACGGCCAGAAGGGCGCCCGCGCTCGCTTCCAGTTCAGCAAGCGTTAAAAGGAATAGAAGGGAGAATTTCCTTGGTCGAAGTCACGATGAAGGAGCTGCTCGAGGCCGGTGTCCACTTCGGGCACCAGACCCGGCGCTGGAACCCGCGGATGAAGCCTTACATCTTCGGCAAGCGCAATGGGATCTACATCATCGACCTGCAGAAGACGGTCAAGCTGTTCGAGCAGGTCGTGGAGTTCGTTCAGTCGCTGGCGGCCGAGGGCAAGCGCATCTTGTTCGTGGGCACGAAGCGGCAGGCGCAGGAAGCGATCGGCGAGGAGGCGGCCCGCTGCGGCGAGTTCTACGTCACGAACCGCTGGCTCGGCGGCACGCTGACCAACTTCGTCACCCTGCGCACCTCGATCCAGCGCCTCAAGGAGATCGAGTCCCGCCTCAACGACAGCAACAGTCCGCTGACGAAGAAGGAGAAGCTGCGCCTCGACCGCGAGCGCGAGAAGATGGTCAAGAACCTCGAGGGCATCCGCGACATGGAGGAGCTGCCGGACGCGCTCTTCGTCGTCGACCCGAAGAAGGAAGCCATCGCCATCTCCGAGGCGAACAAGCTCGGGATCCCGGTCATCGCCATCGTGGACACGAACTGCGACCCGGAGCTGATCGACTACATCATCCCGGGCAACGACGACGCCATCCGCGCCATCCGCCTCTTTGCCTCGCGCGTCGCCGACGCCTACATCGAGGGCTCGGGCCACGCCTCCGAGGGCTCGGCCGGCGGCAACGGCAA
>DATANP010000523.1:0-12885 GCA_036266195.1 Thermoanaerobaculia bacterium
TTCCACGCCAAGGACAGCCTGCTCTCCGGTCCAGCCGGAGGGGTGGTCGGCGCGGCGCTCTCCGGCCGGCGCTCCGGGTTTTCCCGAGTCATCGCCTTCGACATGGGGGGGACGAGCACGGACGTGGCGCGCTACGACGGCGATTTCGAGTACCTCTTCGAGCACCGGGTCGGCGACGCTCACCTGGTCGCCCCGGCGCTCGCGGTCGAGAGCGTGGCTGCCGGAGGGGGATCGATCTGCGCTTTTGATGGCGCCGAGCTCCACGTCGGGCCCGAGAGCGCCGGCGCCTGGCCCGGTCCGGCCTGCTACGGCGCGGGCGGTCCGCTCACGCTCACGGATGTCAATCTGCTGTTGGGCCGGCTCGATCCATCCCGCTTCGAGATCCCCCTGGATTTCGAAGCCGCGGAGCTCGCCCTCGGTGTGGAACAGGGGAGGGAGGCGCTGCTCGAGGGCTTCCTGGAGATCGCCAACGAGCGCATGGCCGAGGCGATCCGCAGCATCTCGCTGCGCCGTGGATACGACCCGGCCGAGTACGCGCTCGTGGCGTTCGGAGGCGCCGGGGCCCAGCACGCCTGCGCCCTCGCGGACCTCCTGGGGATCAACCACGTGGTGGTCCCCCGGGACGCTGGC
Source organism: Thermoanaerobaculia bacterium (assembly GCA_036266195.1). Classification (GTDB taxonomy): domain Bacteria; phylum Acidobacteriota; class Thermoanaerobaculia; order Multivoradales; family UBA5704; genus DATMER01. The sequence continues at coordinate 631 of DATANP010000523.1, forward strand.
CTGCTCTCCGCCCTGGGGCTCGGGGCCGCGGTGGTCGAGCGCTTCGCGCACCGGCAGGTTCTGGAGCCTTTGGACCAGGTGAAGGACCGTCTCGCGGACTGGCTGGACGAGCTTGGCCGTGAAGCCACCGAGGCTGTGGCGGGAGAAGGCGTTCGAGGCGCGGTCCGCCGGCGCATTCTCAACCTGCGCTTCGTGGGTCAGGATGAGGCACTGCCGATCGAAGGAGAGCCGGTGGAGGAGGCCTTCGCCGCGGCCTATCGGGAGATCTACGGCTACGCGCCCGAGGGCCGGGCCATCGAGCTGGAGTCGATCCGCGTGGTGGCCTCCTCGGCGCCAGAGAAAATGCCGGTCGTCTCCGAACTTTCGGAGCAGCGTAAGGCCGAGCCGTCCGGCGCGCGCCGGACCTGGTTCGGCGGCTGGAGAGACGTTCCGGTGTTCGACCGCGGCTCTCTCCGATCGGGAGATACCTTCCAGGGACCGGCGCTGGTCTTCGAGAGCCACAGCGCCACGGTCGTGGCCGAAGGATGGCAGGGGAGGGTGGACGGCGCCGGAAATCTGGTGCTCTCGGTGCGCGCCGCGATAGATTCCCCATGATGTTCGACCTGGACGAACGCGAGCGCTTCATCGGCGAACGGCTGCGCGGCACCCGCGTGGTCTGCATGGCGCTGGCCGGGTCCGTGCTCGCCTATGGGATCGCCGGCTGGTTCCTGATCGAGGGTTTCCAACTCCACCTGTTCGGCCGTCTCCCCGACGCGGTCCCGCTCTCCCTGACCTTCCTGGCCGCCGTCCTGATTCTCCTGGGCTCGCGCATCCGGACCGCGATGCTGAAGAGCGGCCTGACCCGGAACCTGGTGAGCGGGCAGGTGGAGCTGGGCAGCCTGATCCCCGCCTACCAGAGAGCGACCCTGGTCAGCTTCGCAATGCTGGAGTTTGCGGCCCTGATGGGCCTCCTCGTGGCGCTGCTCTCAGGGTCTTCCTTCTACGGGCTGGTGCTCTGCCTGGCGAGCTTCTTCTCGATGCTCCTGCGCTGGCCCCGCGCCGAAGAGGTGGACCGGCTGGCCCGGGGGCGGGTTTCACCCTAGGCCGGCACGAGCACCTGCGCCTTGCCCTGGCTCTGCCTGGCGAATTCCTTCACCACTCGGTCTCCGACCTCCCGGCCGGTGCCGGCGCGGGCGACCGCCACGATCGAGCCTCCGAAGCCTCCTCCGGTGATGCGGGCTCCGTAGACGTCCCGTTCCCGCTGGGCCAGCTCCACGAGGAGGTCGATCTCCGGGATGGACACCTCGTAGTCGTCCCGCAGCGACTGGTGGGAGAGGTTGAGGAGCTTGCCCAGACGCTCCAGGTCCCCGTCGCGCATGGCCGCGACCGCGGCCCGGACGCGGGAGTTCTCGGTGATCACGTGACGGGCCCGGCGGTCCAAGGGCTCGGGCAGGGCCACCAGGCGCCAGAGGTCCTGGTTGTCAAGGTCCCGGAGCTGGCGGAAGCCGAGCAGCTCCGCGGCCTTCTCGCACTCCTGCCGGCGGACCCGGTACTCGCCGCTGGCGTGGCGGTGCGAGATGCCCGAATCGATCACCACCAGCTCCGCCGCGGCCGGCAGCGGCACGCGCTCGAAACGGAGCGTCCGGGTGTCGATGAAGAGCGCCTTGCCCTCGTCCGCCAGGCTGGCGGCCATCTGGTCCATGACCCCCACCGGCGCGCCCACGAAATCGTTCTCCGCTTTCTGGCCGGCGAGCGCGATCTCCACGTCGTCGATCTCCAGGCCGAACGCCTCGCGCAGGCCACGCAGGAGAGAGACCTCCAACGCGGCGCTGGAGGAGAGACCGCTTCCCAGCGGAACATCCGACTCGATCCGCAGGTCGAAACCGCGCAACCGGTGACCGGCCTCACGGAGCACCTGCGTCACGCCCTGGACGTAGTCGAGCCAGCCGCGGCCCGGAGCCTCCTCCTCCAGGCGGTACTCCTCGATCTTCGGCTCGCGGATGTCGGCGCTCCAGGCCCGGACCAGCGTTCCAATCCGCGCCCCGATCTGCACCCGCGTGCGCTGCGGGATCGCCATGGGCAGCACATAGCCGCCGTTGTAGTCCGTGTGCTCGCCGATCAGGTTCACCCGCCCCGGCGCGTCGGCGGCGAAGGTGGGTTCCCTCCCGAACAGCGTCTCGAATCCCGGCAGGTCCGTGCGCTCCATCTTCTCTCCCTCGGTCTTCTCCCTCTCGGTGATGGTGTCAGGCAAGGCTCACCTCCACGGCCTGCAGCTCGGTTACCTTCTCTTCGGGCAGTGTATCCGCAGTGAATACGCCGGCACCGATCTCACTCCCGGCGAGATACTTCAGGCGGCCGGGCATCCGGTAGGCGGGGTAGATCTCGATGTGGACGTGCGCCTCGGGGTGCGGCTGGCCGTCCGTGGGAGCCTGGTGGAACAGCAGGATGTAGGGGAACGGCTTGTCCCAGAGCTTGTCGTACTTGAGCAGCACCGTCTTGAGCGCCCGCGCGAAGTCGGCGCGCTCCTCGTCGTCCAGATCGGCCACCGACGGCGCGGGCCGGCGCGGCGCTACCCAGACCTCGTACGAGTAGCGCGCAAAGGCCGGCATCCAGGCGAGCGCCCTGTCTCCCACGTAGAGCGTGCGCTTCCCGTCCTCCAGCTCGCGGCGGATCAGGTCCTCCAGGAGGCCGGTCCCATGCTCCTGTTGCCAGGCGCTCTGCTGCTCCAACTCGCGCGCCGGGATCGGCGGGATGAACGGATAGGCGTAGATCTGGCCGTGCGGATGATGGAGCGTGACCCCCACCTCCACGCCCCGGTTCTCGAACGGGAACACGTATTGGACCTCCGGCCGGGCGCCCAGCTCGCGGTAGCGGTCGGCCCAGACCTCGAAGATCAGCTCCAGGCGGTCGAGCGGGAGACCGCCGAGCGAAGCCTTCGGGTCCTGGGTGAAGACGATCACCTCGCACACCCCCTTGCCCGGTCGCGTATCCACGATCGACTCCGGCGCCGGCTCCTCGGCCTGGAGCGTGAGGGTGGGGAAGCGGTTCTCGAACGCGGCCACCTCCCAGTTGCCGGCCGGCACCTCGGTGGGATGCTCCGGGTCCACGGTCGGAGCCAGGGGGTTGTACTCGGGCGGCGGCAGGAACGTGCGGTTCTGCCGATGGTTCGCATAGGCCACCCACTCGCCGCGCAGAGGGTGCCAGCGCAGGTGGGACTTCGTGCCGGGCGGCGTGACGCTCGGGCTCGGCGCCTCCGTATCCTCGTCCAGAGGGTGGCGGGCGTAGAGGATCAGCGAGCGGCCGTCCGGCTTGGTGAGAGTCCGTTTGTGCATCAGTCGTCGTCGAACGGCGGCGCCTCGGGCACGTGCCGTGTGCCGATGCCGCTCACCCCCTCCGCGGACTTCCGCCGCTTGCCCCGCCTCTGCCGGTGCTCGCCGCGGGTGGCCGCGGCGATCTCCTCGAGCGGGAACTTGGGCGTGCGGTCGGCACGGAGGAGGCCGTTCGCCTCCTGATAGGTATCCGTGAACTGGGTGTAGCAGAAGCCGGCGAAGAGCGTCAGCGAGCTCACCACGGTCAGCAGGTCCGTGTAGAGCACGGCCAGATCCTCGCCGGAGGTCGCCCGCGAGTAGCCCCAGGTGCCGCGGGCGTCCGACGCGGCAATACCGCCGAACTCGGTGAGCATCAGCGGCTGGCCGGTGTGGGCGTCCTCCTCCAGGAGCAGCAGGCGTCCGCCGGGCCGCTCGCGCTGGAGCAGGCGGGGGAGGATGTCCTCGGCGTGATAGCGACGGGCGATCTGGCGCGGGTCCGCGTCGTAGTCGTGGATGCCGATGATGTCCGTGGCCACGCTCTCCCAGCCGTCGTTCCCGACCACCGGCCGGTTGAAGTCGAGCGTCTTCGTCAGGTGATAGAGGGCACGCACCCAGTGGCGCTCGGCCTGGCTGTCGGGCAGGTTGGGCACGCCCCAGGACTCGTTGAACGGTACCCAGGCAATGATGCAGGGGTGGCTGTAGTCGCGGCGGATGGCCTCCATCCACTCGCGGGTCAGGCGCTGGATCGATCGCTTCGTGAAGCGGTAGGCGCTCGGCATCTCCTCCCAGACGACCAGTCCCAGGCGATCGGCCCAGTGGAGGAACCGCGGGTCTTCGATCTTCTGGTGCTTGCGCACGCCGTTGAACCCCATGGCCTTGACGAGCTCCACGTCGCGCCGGAGGGCGTCGTCGTCCGGCGCGGTGAGGCCTGATTCGGGCCAGTAGCCCTGGTCGAGCACCATGCGCAGGTAGTAGGGCCGGCCGTTCAGGACCAGGCGGTCGCCCTGGACCGCGATCGAGCGCAGCGCGGTGTAGCTTGCCACCTCGTCGAGCAGCTCGCCGCGCTCGGCCCAGAGTTGGATCTGGGCCTCGATCAGCGTCGGGCTCGCTGGGCTCCAGAGCAGCTCATTGCGGAAGTCGTCGATGCCCGGATCCGACAGCGCGATGCGGCGATGGACCTCGCCAGCCACCACTGTGTAGGTGTCATCCGCGAGCACCTGGTTGCCGGCCCGCAGCTTGACGCCAAGGCGGAGGCGCTCACGCGGCTCGCCGCCCATCCACGCCTCGAAGCTCAGCTCCCAGCGCGCCAGGTCCGGAGTCCAGCGCAGGCTGTCGATCCAGGTCGAAGGCACCTTCTCGAGCCATACCGTCTGCCAGATGCCGGTCGTCCGCGGATACCAGATCGAGTGCGGCTCGAGCTGCCAGTCCTGCTTGCCCCGAGGCTTGCCGAGGTCGGCCGGGTCGTCGTCGGCCCGGACCACCACCTCCTGCTGGCCGTCCGGGCGGAGGGCGTCGGTTACGTCGGCATAGAACGGGGTATAGCCTCCCTCGTGGCCCATCACCACCGAGCCGTTGACCCAGACCGTGGCGCTCCAGTCCACCGCTCCGAAATGGAGGAGGAGGCGCTCGCCATGGGCCAGGGACGGAGCCTCGAACGTCCGCCGGTACCAGCACCGCCGGTAGAACCCGGTGTTGCCGATCCCGCTCGCCGGCGTCTCGGGCGTGTAGGGGACGATGATCGTGGCCTTCCAGGTCACCTCTTCGGGAGTACCCCACTGCTGGTCCGGATCGATGGCAAAGTCCCACGGCCCGTTGAGGCTGGTCCAGCCTTCGCGCTGGAGGAGGGGCCGGGGATATCCATGTTTCAGGGCGCGGCTTGCGAAGCTCTTCATCAGAGAGGTCGTTCGTCTCGGCATGTCACCCGCCCCCCGGTGCAAGTTGCGAGCCACGGGGGGCGGGTGGGCGGGTCAGCTCGCCATCTCCTCCAGGTCCATCTTCTTGAGGTGCTCCTGCAGATGCGGCCAGATGTCCGGCTGGGTGCCGTCCGCGTCCGTGAAGCCGTACTCCTTATAGAGATCCCAGGTCGCCAGCGCCTGACCGTTCCTGGACGACACGTCCGGGTCCGCGGCGAGCGCCGCGACCGCCCTCCCAATAAAGAGCGGCGTCTCGGAGTGAGCGAAGAGGGGATCCTTCCTGGCCGCGTCCCGCCAGTTGGCCTCGGTCACCCCGAAGTGGTCGAGCATGTACTCGGAGCGCAGGAAGCCCGGCGTGAGCGCCACGGCGGTGATCCCCTTCCTCTTCAGCTCCTGGGACATCATCCAGGCCAGCCGGATCGCCGTGTCCTTGCACAGGTCGTAGAAGAAGCTGCCCCGGTAGTACCGGGCCTTGCCGTCGGTGATCTCGACGACCAGGCCCTGCTTGCGCGGGATCATGAGCGGCAAGCCCCAGCGGCTGGTGATGATGTGTGCCCGGATGGCCCGGTCCATCATCAGGAAGCCTTTCTCCAGGGACATGTTCCAGAACGACTTGCCCCACTCGGTCAGCGCGTCGCCGCCCCAGATGTCGTTCACCAGCACGTCCAGCCGGCCCTGCTCCTTCTTGACCCTCTTGAACAGCGCCTTCACCTCGTCTTCAATCGTATGGTCCACCCGCACCGGGATGCCCACGCCGCCGAGCGCCGTCACCTTCTCTGCGGTCTCCTCGATCGTCTCGGGCCGTTTGTCGCCCGAGGCGAGCTGTCCGCGGACGCTCCGACCCGTGCAGTAGACGATCGCCCCCTGCTCGCCGAGCCCGCACGCGATGCCGCGCCCGGCCCCCCGGGTCGCGCCGGCCACTACCGCCACCTTGCCTTCGAGTCTCTTGGCCATGGTGCCACCTCCTGAAGCGAGGTTCGCACCGCATTCCTGACATCTGTTGTCAGGTATCTCCGCTAAAGTGGAGATCATGCGCGCCGACCGTCTCCTCTCCATCCTTCTTCTTCTCCAGATCCACCGCCGGCTGACGGCCCGTGAGCTGGCAGAGCGTCTGGAGGTCTCCGAGCGGACGATCCTCCGCGACATGGACGCCCTGGGCTCGGCCGGTGTGCCGGTGACCGCCGAGCGCGGCGCGGGCGGTGGCTGGAGCCTGGTGGAGGGGTACCGGACCGAACTGACCGGCCTGCACGAAGACGAGGCCCAGGCGCTCGCCCTGTCCATCCCGCCGCGGCTGCTGTCCGACCTCAACCTGGACCGCGCCGCGGAAGGCGCCATCCTGAAGCTCCTGGCCGGCCTGCCGGCCCTGCTCCGGCACCGGGCGGACGAGGCCCGCCGCAAGATCCACGTGGACGTCGGCGGCTGGTCCTCCTCGCCCGAGGCCATCCCGTGCTTCCAGGTCGTCCAGGACGCGGTCTGGCAGGAACGGCGTCTGGAGATCGAATACGGCGGGCGGAAGGACGACTGGGCCGTCCACCGTCTCGTCGATCCTCTGGGACTGGTGGCGAAGGGGAGCGCCTGGTATCTGGCTGGACAGGTGGATGGAGACGTCCGGGCCTATCGGATCTCGCGCATCCAGGATGCGCGGATGACGGACGAGCGGTGCGTCCGGCCCGAGGGCTTCGATCTGGCGGCCTGGTGGGAGCAGTCGTCGAAGGATTTCCGGGCAAACCTGCCGAGGTACCCGGCCACCCTGCGTGTCCATCCGGAAACCGTGTGGCGTCTTCCGTACGGAGGCCGTTTTGCCCGCGTCGAGAAGGTCGGGGAGGCGGACGAGGACGGCTGGATGAGAGTCGAGATGCGCTTCCAGTTTGAGCAGGAAGCCGCGGAGTTCGTCCTGAGCTTCGGGCCGAACGTCGAGGTCGTAGACCCGCCGATCCTCAAGGAGCGAGTCCTGGACCTGGCGCGGAGCGTTCTGGCCGTTTATGATGAGTAGACCCAGAGGTAACATCCCCAATGCAAATCCGTGCAGCCGCATGCGCCTGCCTCAGTTCCTTTCTCCTGTTGTCAACCGCTCCGAGCGTCCATGCGTTCGACTATGACGAGCACAAGTACCTTTCGAACGTCGGGTTTCTGCTTGCCCTCAAAGCGTCCCAGGGCCGGTGCCTGCCTGAAGACGATCTGCTCAGACTGGTATCCAGGGATGCGATCGAGAAGGGCTATTCGTTCGGCGACATCGTGGGCCTGGGTGATTACATTCACGACGTGGAGGCGATCCTTGAGAGGAACGGTGAGTCGGATCCCAGCAAGGATTCCTATCAGGCCTTCGACTGGCAGCATGTGCCCGAGCTGAAGCGCGACCGGCTGCGATTTCTCCAGGCTGCCCATGTCAACGAGAGCCATTTTCAGCAGGGCGCCCTGATGGCGCACCTGAACCATCACGACTCCGCCATCCTGATGGCTCGCAGCGGAAGGCTCTTCCGGGCGCTGGTGCTCGAAGCGTACGGTCTCCATTTTCTGGAGGACTTCCACGCGCCGGGGCATGTCGCGACGACCCGCTCCGCCTTGCCGGACTACGTTGCCATTGCCGTGCACGAGAAGTTCAACTCGGCGGGCCTCGACTTCAGGATTCGCGACGGCGAGAAGCACGAGCTGGCGGATCTGATCAAGGTGGCTGCCGGGCTCGACTTCAAGGCCCTGGCGCACAAGGGGATGCCCGATGCGTTGATTCTGGAGGCCAGGGACTTCGAGGCGCTGAAGTCGGCGCTGGATGGCCCTCCGCAGAGATTCCTGGGCGACTCGCTGCTGCGGGGCAACAAATTGCAGGCGGCGTACCTGGCCATCCTCTCGGCCCGCTCCGTGCTCGACGTTCTCGACGCAGCTCGGGGAGATGCGGCCGCCAGGAACAGCTTTGTCCCCGTATGCTGGTACTTTGGTTTCTGCGCCGGCAACCTGACGTGCGAAGGTCAGCCCATTCCCAAGACGGTCGGGCCTCTCAAGCGGGCCAGGACGCCTTTCGGGGAGTATGAAGGCTCGCGCCACAAGCTGTTGTCCTCGGTCTTCAAGCCGGGCGACGTGCTGATGCTCAGCTATTACAACGAATTTTCCAACTCGTCCGGCATCGAGGGACGCGCAGGCAGCTCGGAGATCGCCGTCGAGAGCCTGCTCACATCCTCTGTGCCTCTCCGGTTTGTGAATCTCGGCGAGTGCCGGCAGCAGCAGATGAAGAGGCCGGTCCAGCGGTTCAGCTGGTTTGCGATGTCCTTGCTCTATGGCGCTTCGTGGACCCAGGGGAACAACGACTCGAAGGGACTTCATGTGCGCTATCTGTTTGCCATACCGCGCATCGATCTGCAGGCCTCGGTCTCCTACGGGGTCCGGTACTATGACCTGCCTGGCGGTGGCAGGGTCGTGACGTATCCGATCGACTATGGCGTCGAGGCCGGTTTCGGGTTCTTTCTCCTGCATCTGGGAATCAACAAGGAGCTGAAGAGAGTGCCCCTGACCGGCGAGTACAGGTCACAGCGGCTCGTTCAGACCGGCTTGACGTTTGTTCTTCCGCGGTCGGTCTACCGTGTGCCCTTCCACTGGATCGGCAAGAAGCTCAAAGGGTCGGACGAGCGGGAGGACTAGCGGTCAGACCTGACCTGCTCGCGAAGGAGCCCGGACCCGGCGGAGCCGGGCCCGGGACGTAACCGGGCAGGTCAATGCTTGATGCGGAAATAAACGTCGTAGTACGGCGCTGAGCTGTCGGCCTCGCACGTGGCGGCATAGCGGAACAGGTTGCCGTACTGATCGCGGCGTCCGGTCCAGCGATAGGCCGTCGAGAGCGACGTAATGTCGCTCGACGCGATCGGATTGAGCTCGGTGGGCTGTGAGATCCCGTCGTGATCGCTGTCGGTCCAGAGAAGCAGGAACGGCCAGACCGCGTCCTTGTCGTCGATCGCGTCATCGCCGTTGTCGTCGTACTCCTTCAGCGCGACAAAGCCGTTCAGGGGCTTGGAGCCGTCGCGCAACGGCGTGTGCTCGCCGAAGAGCTCTGAGGCATCATCGATCCTGCCGTTGTAATTGCGATCGAGTGCGACAAACGCGAGGCTGCTGTCCGGCGCGGTCCAACTCGTGCGATCGCGCCTCCCATCGGCGTCCATGTCGAACAGAACGCCGTTGTCCGGATCGGTGAGCGACCACGGACCATGGCCGGTCTGCACGAGCAAAGGACACATCGGGCCGCATTCCGGCCTCCAGGGATGCGTTTCGCAGGGGTCGGCTGCTTCGCAGTAGGGGTCCGCCTGGACCGGCGACCCGGTGCACGTGCAGAAGGCATTCTCATTCTGATTGCAGGCTATGGATGACCAGCTTCCATCGGGACACTGAACGGCACAGGTGCCGCCGGGCATGCCGTGGGAAGGGCGCGGGGATGCCAGCGAGAGCAGCAATAACGCGAGCATCGAAACCAAGAGCTCCTTACGCATGTTGTAACTCCTTGAGAACGTCGTGGTTCCTATGTGACGAACTGCGGATTCGCGATTCGCCCAGTGGTTGGCCAACCACTTACATGTGACGTCCTGGAGAATTCCGTTTCTAAAGGCTTGTGGGCCTGACCTGCTCGCGGAGGAGCTTGAGCGTCAGGTCGATCGTCTTGCGGTGGGTCCGAAAGGATACGGCGGCCATGCGCAGTGTGAACCGGCCGTCGATCAAGGTGGACGACAGGAAGATCCGGCCGTCCCGTCGGAAGTCGTCCACGATTTTCTGGTTGGCCTCGTTGGCCTGCTCCAGGGTAGCGCCGGGCGGGACCCACCGGAACGTCGTGATCGAGAGGTCGGGCTCCGGCCCGACCTCGAAGCCGAGCGCCTGGGCTTCCTGGCGGAAGTAGCGGGCGAGCAGCAGCTTCTCGTCGAGCGCCGCCTGGAAGGGCTTCGTACCGAGCAGGACGAGCGGCAGCCACAGGCGGAGCGCCCGGAAGGGCTTCGTGAGCTCGGGCGAGACGTCGGCCGGCGAGATCTCGCCCGGCTCGCGCAGGGCGTCCTGGAGGTAGTGGCCGGTGTAGGTGTTGGACTCTGCGAGGTGCCGGACATCGCGGACCAGTACGATGCCGGCTCCCCAGGGGAGGAACAGGGTCTTGTGCGGATCGAGGACGACCGAGTCGGAGCGCTCGATGCCCTTGAGCACGCTCCGGCCGTGGTCGGTCAGCAGGAAGAAGCCGCCGTAGGCCGCATCGACGTGGAACCAGCAGCCCTCGCGCTCCGCGATGTCGGCCATGGCGTCGAGCGGGTCCACCGCGCCGGTATCCGTGGTGCCGGCCGCGGCCACGATCAGCCAGGGATTCAAGCCCTGGGCGCGGTCCTCGGCGATGGCCTGCTCCAGGGCGTCGGTCCGCATCCGGAACTTTTCATCGATCGGGATCTGGCGGATGGGGGCCTCGACCATGCCGGCGATCTTGAGGGCCTTCTCGATGCAGTGGTGGGCCTGGTTGGTCAGATAGACGACCGCCGAGGCGTAGTCGGCTCCCTTGAGACCGCGGGCGTCGCGGGCCGTGGCGATCGCGGTCAGGTTGGCGAGGCTGCCTCCCGACGCGATGCTGCCTCCGGCTTCGGCTGGGTAGCCGACGAGGTCCGCCGTCCACCGGATCAGCAGGTTCTCCATGCGGACCGGACCCGGGCCGGTGAAGAAGACGCCCGCGTACTTGTTGCTGACCGCGGCCAGGTAGTCGGCCAGCGCCGAGTGGTAGATCCCGCCTCCCGAGATGTAGGCCAGGTGGGCGCCCGAGGCCGTGGCCGCGCCCGGACGGACCACGTCCTGATCCAGCACCTCGATCGCGGTCTCGATCGGGATTCCATCCTCCGCGATGGGCGTCCCGAGCAGGCGGAGCCCCGCGCCCGTCTCCTCATATCCCTTGAGGGTCTCCAGATCCCGGAGGAACCGTTCGGAGGAGGCCACCACCGCATTGCGGAGCTGCCTGCGGCGGGTGGGGCCGGGTTCGAGCGGCCGGGCGGCGCGTTCAAGCTGGCGGATGCGGGCGAGGAGGTCGCGGTCCATCGGCGGATTCTATGGGAGGCGGTGGGATAATCCTCCCATGATCAAGAAAGCCTCCCTGCTCGCCGCTCTGATCCTCTTCCCGCTCGCCGCCCGTGCCCAGGAAGACGTCTCCGCGCTGCTCCAGCGGCAGACCCAGGAGATGGTCGACGCCATCGCCTCCGGAGGGGCCCAGGTCTGGGACCGCTACGTGGACGAAAAGGTCATCTATACCGCGGAAGACGGTTCGGTCCTGACCAAGGCCGAGCTCGTGGAGGGGATCAAGCCGTTGTCCCCAGGCGTTTCGGGGACCATCAAGGTCACCGATTTCAAGGTGGCCCTGCACGGGGACGTCGCCATCGCGAACTACTTGAACGACGAGCACGAGACCTACCACGGCCATGAGCTGCACTGCCAGTACCGGACGACGGACACCTGGATCAAGACCTCGACCGGCTGGCGCCTGATCGCCGGCCAGGTGCTCGCGGTGCGCACCGATCCTCCGGCCGTGGCGCTCACTCCGGCACAGATGGACGAGTACGTTGGACGCTACCAGCTCAGCCCGGACGTCTCCTACAACATCCGGCGCACGGCCGACGGCCTCGAAGGCCAGCAGACCGGCCGCAATTGGGAGGCGATGAAAGCCGAGGCGCCGGACGTCCTGTTCATCCCCGGCAAGCCGCGCTACCGCTGGATCTTCCGGCGCGGCACCGACGGACGGATCACAGGCCTCGTCGAGCGCCGCGAGGCCTGGGATCTCGACTGGACCCGGAAGTAGGAGCCCGAGGAGTCGGACAACGGTCACCAGGTGATCCACGTGTCCAAGTTTTAGTCAGCTTCCAAGTTGAGACCCGGCACGGGATGTGCGAGCATGACCCTGGTTTGCCGTCCCTCGAAACGGTGTACCGTACCTGAGCGAGAGCGAAACAACAGGTCATTGGAGTCGATTTGCATGAATTCTGCTCAGAGCCTCCCCTCCGGATGGGACCCGGTCCCTCCCCCCGATGATGTCTCTCGCAATGGCGGATCGGGTGACGGAGATCTCT
>DATANP010000524.1:0-15032 GCA_036266195.1 Thermoanaerobaculia bacterium
CGAGTCGGCAAGGCGCCGACTGCAGGGAAAGAGGCTTTCCCCCGAGTCGGCAAGGCGCCGACTGCAGGGAAAGAGGCTTTCCCTCGAGTCGGCAAGGCGCTGACTGCAGGGAAAGAGGCTTTCCCCCGAGTCGGCGAGACGCTGACTGCAGGGAAAGAGGCTTTCCCCCGAGTCGGCGAGGCGCCGACTGCAGGGAAAGAGGCTTTCCCTCCAGCAGTTGAAGCCGCCTCAGCGTCGGGCAGCGAGGTTTACGCGGTGCCCGTGTACTCCGACATGATCGCCTGGACGACGTGCCGGTGCGGGCGAGTGAAGCCGGCCTCCGCCAGGCCGTCCAGGATGACCTGCGGAGGCACGCAGCTCTCGACCGTGTCCCAGTAATACTCCATCAGCTCGCGCGACGTCCGGCCGCCCTTCCCGAAGCCGGCGACGAGCGGCACGAGGCGTCCGAGGTAGATCCTGAGCAGGTGGAAGGCGATCCGGGACCGTGGCGGCGTGATCTCCAGGATGAGGAGCTTGCCGCCCGGCTTGAGGACGCGCCGGTACTCGGCGAAGGTGGCCCGCAGATCGGGCACGTGGCGCAGGGCGTAGCCCATGGAGAGGAAGTCGAAGGTCCCGCTGGCGAACGGCAGCGCCTCGGCCACGCCGCGGATCCGGGTGCGGACGCCTCGCCGCGCGGCCTGGCCGAGCATGCCGAGGCTCGGGTCCAAGGCCACGACCCATCCACCCCCGCCGACGATCTGCTGCGCCTCGGCCGCGATGACGCCCGTGCCGGAGCCGACATCGAGCATGGTCATCCCCCGGGCGAGGCCGTTGCGGATCAGGGCTCCCTTCCGGTACCACCGGCCCGAGCCGAAGCTCATGGCGCGGTTGACCCAGTCGTAGTCCGGCGCCGCCTCGTCGAACCAGGTTCCGACCCGCTGACGCCGCTGCGCCTCGTCGGCGTAGTACCGAGTCAGAAGAGGATGCGGACGCAGAGGCTCGGGCTTGGCTCTCGGGGTGCTCACGGACGGGGAGCTTACACCGTCTCACGTTGTAGAGTTCCCCCGGGAGAACCTCGCCATGGCCCACATTCTTGCGCTCGACCAGGGTACCACCAGCTCTCGCGCCATCGTTTTCGACGAGTCCGGCGCCATCCGGGCCGTGGCCCAGCGGGAGTTTCGACAGATCTTCCCGAAGCCCGGATGGGTGGAGCACGACCCGGACGAGATCTGGGAATCGCAGCTTGCCACGGCCTGCGCGGCTCTTGCCCGGGCCGGCCTCGCCACCCGGGACATCTCCGAGATCGCGGCGATCGGGATCACCAACCAGCGCGAGACGGTGGTGGTCTGGGACCGGCGGACCGGCCGGCCTCTTCACAACGCCATCGTCTGGCAGGACCGGCGCACGGCCGAGGACTGCGAGCGGCTCCGGCACAGCGGTCATCTCCCCTCGTTCCGACGCAAGACCGGCCTGGTGCTCGATCCCTACTTCTCCGGCACCAAGCTCGCCTGGCTGCTCCGCAACGTGCCGGACGTCCGGGCGGCCGCCCAGGACGGGCGGCTCGCCTTCGGCACGATCGACTCCTGGCTGATCTGGAACCTGACCGGCGGCGCGGTCCATGCCACGGACGTCACGAACGCGTCGCGCACGCTCCTCTTCAATATTCATGGGGAGCGCTGGGACGAGGAGCTGCTCGGCGCGCTCGACGTGCCGGCTTCGATGCTGCCCGAGGTGCGGTCGTCGAGCGAGGTCTATGGCGAGACCTCCCCCGATCTGTTCGGCGGGCCGATCCCGATCGCCGGGGTGGCGGGCGACCAGCAGGCGGCGCTGTTCGGGCAGGCCTGCCTGCGCACCGGCATGGCGAAGTGTACGTATGGGACCGGCTGCTTCCTTCTCATGAACACGGGCCGGACCGCGATCCGGTCGAAGCACGAGCTTCTCACCTCGCCGGCCTGGCGCCTGCGCGGCCACACGGATTTCTGCCTGGAGGGGAGCGTGTTCGTGGGCGGGGCCGCGGTGCAGTGGCTCCGCGACGGGCTCGGCATCCTCGAGACCTCGGCGGAGAGCGAGGCGCTGGCGGAGACGGTCCCGGACTCGGGCGGCATCGTGCTGGTGCCGGCCTTCACCGGCCTCGGCGCGCCGCACTGGGACCCGTACGCGCGCGGCGTGCTGGTCGGGATCTCCCGCGGCACCACGGCCGCGCACCTCGCCCGCGCCGCGCTCGAAGGGATCGCGCACCAGGTGGCGGACGTGGTCTCGGCCATGGAAGCGGACTCGGGCGTGGCCGTCTCCGAGATGCGGGCGGACGGCGGCGCCGCGGCCAACAACCTCCTGATGCAGCTCCAGGCCGACCTCGCGGGCGTGCCCGTGGCGCGGCCGAAGGTGACCGAAACGACCGCCCTCGGCGCCGCCTATCTGGCCGGCCTCGGAGTCGGAGTCTGGGGCAGCCCCGAAGATGTCGCCGCCCAATGGCAGGTCGACCGGATGTTCGAGCCCTCTCCAGATCGCGGCCGGGTCGAAGAGATGCGCGCTCTCTGGCAGAGGGCGGTCGAAAAGGCCAAGGGATGGGCACAGCTCTCCCCCTCTCCCGGGGAGGGCGTGAAGGGCGGAGCGGGAGAGGGGGCCGGGGGGTGAGGGCTCCTCTCCTGGAACGCCTCGGCGAGCCCTGGGATTTCCTGGTGGTCGGCGGCGGCGCGACCGGCCTCGGCACGGCGGTCGAGGCGGCGTCCCGAGGCTACCGGACGCTCCTGGTCGAAGCCCATGATTTCGCCAAGGGGACGTCGAGCCGCAGCACGAAGCTGATTCATGGCGGCGTCCGCTATCTCCAGCAGGGCAATATCTCGCTGGTGCTCGAAGCCCTCCACGAGCGCGGGCTCCTTCTTCGCAATGCTCCGCACCTGGTACATAACCTTTCTTTCGTGGTCCCGGCGTACGACTGGTGGGAAGGCCCGTTCTATGGCGCCGGCCTCAAGCTCTACGACATGCTGGCCGGCCGGATGGGTCTCGGTCCATCGCGATTCCTTTCGCGCGACGAGACTTTGGAAATCATTCCGACGCTGGAGCCCGAGGGCCTGCGCGGCGGCGTGATCTATCACGACGGCCAGTTCGACGACGCCCGGCTCGCGATCACGCTGCTCCGGACGCTGCTCGACCTGGACGGCGTTGCGATCAATTATCTGCCGGTGATCTCTCTCCTCAAGGAGAACGGCCTGGTGCGCGGAGCCGTGGTGCGGGACGCCGAGACCGGCGCCGAGCGCGAGGTTCACGCCAAGGTGGTGATCAATGCGACCGGCGTTTTCTCGGACGGCCTGCGACGCATGGACGAGCCGGGCAGCGAGCCGATCCTCGCTCCGAGCCAGGGCGTCCATCTCGTCCTGGACCGCTCGTTCCAGCCCGGCGAGAGCGCCATTCTGGTCCCTCACACCGACGACGGCCGCGTGCTCTTCGCAGTCCCGTGGCATGGGCGGATCATCGTGGGCACGACGGACACCTCCGTCTCCCGGATCTCGCCGGAACCGAGAGCGCTTCCCGAAGAGATCGAGTTTCTCCTGACCCACATTGCGCGCTACCTGACGCGCGATCCGTCGCCCGGGGACGTCCTCTCCTGCTTCGCCGGGCTGCGGCCCCTGGTCAGGCACGGCGAGGCGGCGCGGACGGCGGCTCTTTCCAGGGATCACACGCTGCTGATCTCCCCGTCGGGCCTGGTCACGATCACGGGCGGCAAGTGGACCACGTACCGGAAGATGGGCGAGGACACGGTCACCCAGGCCGCAGTCCTCGCGGGTCTGCCGGAGTTTCCATCGAGCACGGCGGATCTGCGCCTCCACGGCTGGTCGGCCGAGGTGGAGTCCACGGCAGACTGGGCGGTCTACGGCTCGGACGCGGTGGCCCTCACGCGCCTTTCCGAGGAGCGGCCGGAGTGGAAGGAGCCTCTTCATCCGCGCCTCCCCTACCGCGCCTGCGAGGTGGTCTGGGCGGCCCGCCACGAGATGGCACGCACGGTCGAGGACGTCCTGGCCCGCCGCACGCGGGCGCTTCTCCTCGACGCTCGGGCGAGCGTCGAGGCCGCGCCCGCGGTGGCCCGGCTCATGGCCGGCGAGCTCGGGCGGGATGCAGTTTGGGAAAAAGGACAGGTGGAGGCTTATGGGGCGGTGGCTCGAGGGTATTGGCTGTGAAGGTCCTCACCCCTGTCGTTGTCCTTCTTCTCTTCATCGGCTGCCTGCAGCCTGCGATCGCTCCCTCGACCCGCTTCGACGAAGTCGACCGTCTCCTCGAAACCTACCGCGAGCGCCACGCCTTTCCGGGCGGCGTCCTGGCAGTCGGCAACCAAACCGGCCTCATCCATCTCCATCCCTTCGGCCGCCTCTCTTATGCTCCGGACGCCCGGGCTGTCACAGCCAACACGCTCTATGACCTCGCCAGCCTCACCAAGGTGGTGGCTACCACGACCATGGCGATGATCCTGGTGGACGAGCGGCGGCTCGACCTGGACAAGCCGGTCCACGACTTCCTGCCCGCCTTCCAGGGTCCAGGCAAGGAAGAGGTCACGCTGCGCCATCTGCTCACCCACTCCTCCGGCCTGCCCGCGACGGCGCCGCTCTTCCAGGAAATCCGCGGCAAGGCGGCGTACGTCGAGCGCATCGCGGCCATGGACCTCACCTACCCGCCCGGCAGCAAGTCCGTGTACAGCGACCTCGGCATCATCCTCCTGGGAGACATCCTGGAGAGGACCGCCCGCCGGCCGCTCGACGTCTTCGCCCAGGAGAGAATCTTCCTGCCGCTCGGCATGAAGCACACCGGGTTCCGGCCGCCGCGGCTTCTCTGGCCGCGCATCGCTCCGACCGAGAACGATCCCTGGCGCGGCCGGATGGTCCAGGGCGAGGTCCACGACGAGAACGCCTTCGCCATGGGAGGCGTGGCGCCTCACGCCGGGCTGTTCAGCACGGCCGGCGACCTGGCGCGATTCGCAAAGATGCTCCTGAACGGAGGCGGCCGGATCGTCTCAAGTCAAACCCTGGAGATGTTCACGAAAAAGGCCGGCATCCCGGACTCCGACCGCGCGCTCGGGTGGGATACGAAGTCGGCCGAAGGATCGTCGGCCGGGACCCTCTTCTCCACCCGCTCTTTCGGTCATACCGGCTTCACCGGCACCTCGATCTGGATCGACCCGGACCGGCAGCTCTTCGTGATCCTGCTCACCAACCGTGTCCATCCCACACGGGAGAACAACCTGATCCGGGAGGTCCGGCCGGCGGTGGCCGATGCGGTGGTCCGGGCGCTCTAGGCCGGCCAGAGATTTGCTCTGAAGCCGCTATGCATGCTATGCATACTCAGTGTGGTTCGAGACTCGGGACTATGAAAAAGGAATATGAGCTTGGCAAGCTGAAGATCAAGCGGCGCGGGCCTTTGCCCGCCTTTCAGGACACCGCCGGGCGGCCCATGAAGGTCCGGATCACCATTACTCTGGATCAGGATCTGGTAGAGCACTTCAAGGCCGAGGCCGCGAAGCCGGGTGCCCTGCCCTACCAGACCCAGATCAACCAGACATTGCGCAAGGCCATGTTGGGTGAAGAGCTGCGGCCAGATCAGACTAAGGCCATCAAGGCGGCGCTACTCAAGGATCCGGATTTCGTCCGGACCTTGGCGGATCGGCTCCAGGGCGAGGCGCGCCGCTGAGAGTCGTGGAATAGCTCGCGGCAAGCCCGCCTGAGAACGTCAGTAGCGAACCGACCAGGGCATACCAGGGCCATGCGAGCGGAGTACCGAAGTAGATCACGGTCATGGCCGCCATGCCGAACACGAATCCGGCGAGCGCCGCGCGCTGTCCCACGCGGCGCGCGAAGATGCCGAGGAAAAAGACCCCGAGCACGATGCCCGTCGTAAAGGCGGCAATCCCGAGGACGCTGCTCACGATCGAGGACCTGAGCCACTGGCCGGCTATCCCCACCGCGACCTGCGCCGCTCCGAAGACCGCGGTGAGCACGCGGGTGAGCCGCAACTGCTTCTCCGGCGGGACGTCTCCGGCCCAGGGCAGGTAGAGATCGTTCACGGCCACGGTCGCGCAGGAGTTGAGGGAGCTCGTCATGGCCGCGGCGAAGATGCCTCCGAGCAGCAGGCCGATCATGCCGACCGGCAGTTCGTCCAGGATGAAGCGGGCGAAGATACGGTCCGGCCGGTCGAACGGCACCGTGGGCGGGTGGATCTGGTAGAAGCTCCAGAGCCCCACTCCGATCAGCAGGAAGAGCGCGAACTGCGCCACCACAACGACGCCGCTCACCGTGAGCGCGCGCCGCGCCTGCGGCAGCCCGCGGGCCGAGAGGTAGCGCTGGACCATGAGCTGGTCCACGCCATGCGAGCCGAGCGTGATGAACACACCGCCGATCAGACCCGCCCAGAAGCCGTAAGGCTCGCTCCAGTCGAGCCGGAAGTCGAGCATCCGGAACTTGCCCGCGGCCTGGCCCATGGAGACGAGCTGTTCCCATCCTCCTGGCAGGCGGGCCAGGATGGCCCAGAGGGCCACCAGCGCTCCCACGATGTAGAGGACGAACTGGATCAGGTCGGTCCAGAGCACGGCCCGCATGCCGCCGACGTAGGTATAGACGATGGTCGTGATCCCCATGGCCGCCACGGCCCAGGGGATGGAGATGCCGGTCATCTCCTGGAGAACGAGCGCGGAGAGGAAGAGCCGCAGGCCGTCGGCGAGGCTGCGGGTGACGAGGAACAGCGCCGACGCGGCCTGCCGCGTGGCGCCACCGAACCGCCGGTGGAGGACCTCATACGCGGTGAAGAGCGCGCCGCGGAAGTACTCGGGCAGCAGCAGGGCCGCGACCGCGAAGCGACCGATCATGAAGCCGACGGCGATTTGAAGCCAGGTGAAGTCCCGCTCGTAGGCGAAGCCCGGGATACTCAGGAAGGTGACGCTGCTCGTCTCGGTGGCAAGGATCGAGAAGAGGATCAGCCACCACGGCAGGTCGCGCCCCCCGACCGCGTACTCGGCAACATCGCGCGCCCCCCGGCCCAGCCAGGAGCCGAGCGCCACCATGCCGGCCATGTAGCCGACCAGGATGACCAGGTCGAGGGCGCCGACGTTCATTCAGGCAAGGAGCTTACCCCGCCTGACTCGAATAGACAAAATGGACAAAGTGGCTGTTTATGCTACTCTAGGGTCTCAAGCCAGGAGGTCCAATGGCAAGACATACCTTCCGCAACCGCATGGGCGAGCTGGTAGAGATTCCGGTGGTCGCTTCCACCCAGGCCAAGAACTCGTTCGGAGAGCTCCTCGATCATGTCGCTGCGTCAGGCGCGGTCGCGATCACCCGCCACGACACCCCCAAGGCGGTTTTGATCTCCTATGAGGAATTCGAGTCCTTGAGCAGCCTGCGCGCCGAAACGCTGGACGCGCTCAGCACGAAATTCGAGGATCTGCTGCAGCGCATGCAGACACCGGAATCCCGGAAGGGGATGGAAGCGGCATTCAATGCCGACCCGGAAGCTCTCGGCCAGGCTGCCGCCAGAGCGGCACGAGGGCGGCGCTGATTGTCGAATCGCCCGCGCATCTACGTTCTGGCCGGAGTGAACGGAGCTGGGAAGAGCAGCATCGGGGGCGCGGCGTTCCGCGCCCATGGTGCTGAGTACTACAACCCGGACGAGGCCGCCCGCGAGTTGAGGGCGGCTCGGCCGGAGCTGAACGCCACAGAAACCAATGCGGCAGCCTGGCGGAACGGTCGCGCACTGCTGGAGCGCGCCATCCGGGAGCGTCTCGACTTCGCTTTCGAAACCACGCTCGGCGGGAACACGATCCCCCGCCTGCTCGGGGAAGCAGCGAGAAGCGGGATCGAGATCCTTGTCTGGTATGCAGGACTCGAGAGTCCCGAGCTGCACATCGAACGGGTAGCCGCGCGTGTCCGCCAGGGAGGCCACGCAATCCCCGAGGAGATGATCCGCAAGCGCTACGAACGGAGCCGCCTGAACCTCGTGCAGCTCCTGCCTTTTCTCACCGAGCTGCGGCTGTATGACAACAGTGACAATACGGACCTTGCGGCCGGCGGGCAGCCCACCCCACGACTCGTGCTGCACGTGAGAGCAGGACGCATCCTCGGTCCCAAGGATCTGTCGCAAACGCCGGAGTGGGCCAAGCCAATCGTCGCAGCCGTTCTTCAGCACAACCTCGGCTGATCGCCGGCGCCGGGCTCGCCGACACTCGTGTCCTACGGTTCCAGCTCTCCGCCCGGGCCGTGCTCCTTCTTCCAGCTCATGGCCATGAGGATCCGGTTGTAGCCGCTCGGGTGGTCGAAGAAGATCCACTCCTCGACCGGGCCGGGGTGGAGCTTGCGGTACTCGCCCAGAAGGAGAGAGGTTTCCGCGAAGCCGTCCGGCTCGCGGGCGGCGTTGAGCCCGAAGATGTCGGCCTCGGCCTCGTTCGTGCGAATGAAGGTGTTGTTGAACGGGGTCATCACGAAGAAGTAGACCGAGAAGAGCGCGGCCAGGAGCGGCAGACCGGCCGGATCGGCGATCCCCCGCACGCCCCAGCGCTGGCCCCAGCGCGCCACGGCCCGGTCGAAAGCCCAGCGCAGGAACGCGAAGCCGAGCAGGAAGACCAGCGCGAACCACAGGATCGACTCGTAGACGTGGTTCAGCACGTAGTGCCCCATCTCGTGGCCCATGACTGACTTGACCCCCGCGGGCGACACCCGGTTCAGGAGGTTGTCGTTGAGCGAGATCCGCATGGTGCCGAAGGCGCCGCTCACGTTGGCGCTGACCCGCTTGGTCTGGCGGGAGGCGTCGAAGACGTAGACGTGCTTCGCCGGAATGCCGTTGGCCCGCGCCAGCGCCAGGATCGGCCCGCGCAGGTTCGGGACCTTGAGCTCGGTGTAGGTGTTGAAGAGCGGCGCGATGAAGACCGGCGCGATCAGGGCGCCGAGCACCACGAAGACCAGCGCCGCCGCGGTGCCCCAGATCCACCAGGTGCGCGGCAGGCGGCGGAAGATGGTGTAGACCGCCACCACCGCGATGCCGCCGAGGAGCGCACCGACCCCGAGCCCCTTGAGGAGGTCGTTCATCCAGGCGCCGAAGGTCTGGTTGGAGAGGCCGTATTTGTGCTCCCGGAAGTAGCCGTCGTAGAGGGTCAGGGGGAAGCCCAGAATCGTGGTCAGGAGCAGGTATTGGAGCCAGTAGAGGAAGATCTGGAGCGGCCGGAACCCGATCATCCTCTCGGAAAGGTCCCGCATCCGCGCCGAGATCCGGGTGCCCAGGAGGAGCGCCGCCACGCCCAGGCCGTAGAGGAAGCCCCAGAGCATCAGCCAATACCCCCCTTCGAAGTAGGAGTCGGATTTCTCCCGCTGCTCCGGAGTCAGGCGGGCCAGGTACGCCTCGGTGGCCGCGACCGGATCGAAGGAAGGACTCGGAGACGCCGGCGGCGGTGGGTTCTGGGCAAAACCGAGGGCTGGGATGGCCAGGGCGGCCAGGAGGAGGATGGCTGTCCTTTTCATGGTGCTTCCAGTCTACGTGTTTTTCCCGGCCAGGTTTCCGGGCAGGGTCCTTGCAGTAGCCCCTGCCCGCGGGGGCGATGAGCCGGCCTCGGAGCCCCTCAACCGGTAAGTCAACTCGGAAGGAGGCAATCGTGGCTGAGATCAGAGTCGAGCGCAAAGAGCGCCGGAGCCTGTTGCCCTGGATCCTGGGCCTGGTCCTCCTGGCGCTGGTGGTTTGGGGCCTGATGGAGATGGGTGATCGCAACCGGACCCCGGCTGACAACAACGGCGCGGCGTCGGTCGGCGTGCAGATCCCGGAGCAGCCGCCCGCGCTGCGCCAGTACGCCCTCCTGGCAGAAGACTTCCTCGCAGAGGCGGCCTGACGCCACTCCCCTGAACGCCCCTGCATGGAGACCGAGGGCGCGCCCCGCCGCGCCCTTCGCTCCACCCCCCGGAGCCCGTCGGCAGCTCATCGATGGACTCGCCTTCGTCAATGTGCTACAAGTAACGCACAAATCTGATGCCGAATGCCGGTTGTAGCCGGTAAGGGCTGGGCGCGGAGCGCCCGGGAACCCCGAGACGGCGTTCGCCTTGCGGCGAAGGAGGGCAGTCCGCGTGAAAGATGAAAGCCTGCCGATCATCCAGATCCGGAACTGTCTCCTGGTGAGCATCCAGACCGAGCTGCACGACCGGCTCGCGCTGGGGCTCCAGGAGTCGCTCATGGATCGTGTCCGCACCACCGATGCCAAGGGCGTGATCCTGGACGTCTCGGCGGTCGAGATCATCGACAGCTACATCACCCGCATCCTGAACGACATCGGCAAGTCGGTGCGGTTCATGGGCGCGGAGTGCTACATCGTGGGCATCCGGCCGGCCGTGGCCATGACGCTGATCGAGATGGGCGTGGAGCTCGACTCGGTCAACACGGCCCTGAACCTGGACCTGGCTCTCGAGAGGCTCGAGCTGCTGCAGTCATGAAGACCGTGGAGACGGAGGTCGGGATGATCCTGGCCGGGACCATCTCGGCCATCACCCAGCGCAGCATCTTCAACCGGCTGGGCGGGCTGGCGGCGCGGCCGATCACCCAGCTCACCCCGCAGGACCGGCTGGCCATCATGGCCGAGTTGGAGAGCTCGGTGCGGCTGTTCGCCCGGCGCAACAGCGCCGAGCTGATCGCCTCCTGCGCCCAGGCGCTCGGCGCCGCGGGCGAGCCGGCGGGATCGCCGGGAGGGGCGGGGGGGGTTCGGGCGGCCGCACCGGCCGAATCGGCGCCGAAGCGCATGCCGATCGACCAGGAGAAGGACATCGCCACGGCCCGGCTCGAAGCCTGGTCGGAGGCGGTGCGGATCGGGCTGTCGAAGTTCACCTCGGTGAAGGTGGCGACGGCGGTGTCCGAGCTGGCGCGCAACATCGTCTTCTATGCCGGCAAGGGCACGGTGGAGCTGCGGTCGCTCAAGGACGACCGCGGTCCCGCCCTGCAGATCGTGGCGTCCGACAAGGGTCCCGGCATCGAGTCACGCAAGCTCGAGGAGATCTGGGCCGGCACCTACAAATCCCAGCGAGGCATGGGCAAAGGCCTCGTGGCGGTCAAGAAGCTCGTGGACGATTTCCACCTGGACACCGGTCCGGGACGCGGCACGACCGTCACCTGCCTGTTCCGAGGAGAGAGATGAAGTCAGCAGGTTTCAGCCGTCCCTTCAAAGGCCTGTCGGTCTGCGGGGACAGCTTCGTGATCGAAGAGCGCAACGGCACCTTCCTGGCCGCGGTGATCGACGGCCTGGGCCACGGCTTCGAGTCCTGGGTCGCGGCCGAGAAGGCGGCCGAGGTGATCCGCGCCAACCTCGACCTTTCGGTCGAGCCGATCCTGATGCGGTGCCACAAGGAGCTGCGCGCCACGCGCGGTGCAGCGGTGGGCATCCTCAAGGTCGAGGAGGACGGCGCCGGCCAGTTCTGCGGCGTCGGCAACATCGAGGTGCAGGCCATGAGCGGCGGCGCGCCGAGCGTGTTCTGCCTGGCCGGCATCGTGGGCCACAACCTGCGCACCTCGAAGGTCATGTCGTTCCAGATGAAGCCCGGGGACATCTACTGCGTCCTGAGCGACGGCGTTTCGAGCCGCGCCAACCTGAAGTCGTGCCTGCCCGGCGCGCCGGAGGAGGTCGCGAAGCGGATCGTGGAGAAGTTCGGGCGGGACCACGACGACGCGACGGCCCTCGTCATGGGCTACCAGGCCGACGCCCTCCTGTAGAGGGACACGGAATTGCTGATAGCGCGGCGCCGCGGCGCCGCTGAGGAGAAATGGGATGGCAAAGAAGGATGATGACGCGCTCGTACGCATAACGCACGAGCGCCTCCAGAACGTCATCGAAGCGCTTTCCTATGCTTCGGTCGACGAGTTCGACGCCTGCCTCGCGCTCCTCGAGGCGAACATGCAGGAGGACACGTTCACCGAGCTCGAGACCGCGTTCATGATCTTCGTCAAGGAGCTGCGCGCGGCCAAGGGGGCGCTCACCGAGGCGCTCTCCAAGCACGAGGTCGCCAACCGCGATCTCGAAGCGAAGCTGGAGACGATCGAGAGGCAGCAGGCCGCCATCCGCGAGCTCTCCACGCCGATCATCGAGGTCTGGGCCGGCGTCCTCTGCCTGCCGGTCGTCGGCATCGTCGACAGCCAGCGCAGCGCCGAGATGACCGAGACACTGCTCGAGATGATCGTCGCCAAGCAGGCCCGCACCGCGATCGTGGACATCACCGGCATCGACGTGATGGACACCAAGACCGCCGACCACTTCATCAAGATGGCGAAGGCGGTCCGGCTGCTCGGCGCCGACTGCATCCTCTCCGGCATCAACCCCGGCATCGCTCAGACGCTGACCCACATCGGGGTCGATCTGACCGGCGTGCGGACCATGCGCAACCTGCGCGACGCGCTCCAGTTCCACCTGCGGGAGACGCAGCAGATCGAGCAGCTCGCCCGCAAGGCCGAGGCCCGCCACGCCGGTGAACGGCTCGTCTGATCTCCGGCGGCAGGTGGAAACCATGGCCGATCCGATCGCCTCGCAGGTCGTCGAGCGCAAGTTCCCCGTGCGCGCCATGGGCGACGTGCTCATCGCCCGCAAGCGCGCCCAGGAGCTGGGAATCCAGTTCGGGCTGGGCTCGCGCCGCGCCACCGAGCTGGCGATCGCCGTGTCCGAGCTGGCCACCAACATCGTCAAGTACGGCATCCATGGCGAGGTGATCCTGGTCACCGACCCCGACGGCGGCCGCAAGGGCGAGATCCGGGTCGTGGCGCGCGACGTGGGTCCGCCGATCCGCAACCTGGAGGTCGCGGTGCAGGACGGCTGCGACGACACGGGTCCGATCGATCCGGCGCTCGTGCTCCGGCGCGGCGGCCTCGGCACCGGCCTCGGCGCCGTCCTCCGGTTCGCCGATCTCTTCGAATATCAGCCGGAGGAAAACGGCAAGGCCATCATCGTGACTTTCTACCGGTAGGAAACACGAGGTCCATATTCATGCAACCAGATGATCCCCAGACCATAGTCGAATTCAGCCACGAACGACTCGAGGACCTGATCCAGGCTCTCGCCTATGCGGCCATCGACGATTTCGATGCCTGCATGTCGCTGATGCGGGACGACGGCTCCGACACCTTCGCCTGGCTGGAGGCAGGGTTCAGCGACTTCCTCGGCCAGCTCAAGATCATCAAGGCCGACCTCCAGGGCGCGCTCGCCCGGGCCGAGGTCTCCAACCGCGAGCTGGAGGCGAAGCTGGAGACGATCGAGCGCCAGCAGGCGGCGATCCGCGAGCTCTCCACCCCGCTCATCGAGGTCTGGTCGGGCGTGCTCTGCCTGCCGGTCGTCGGCATCGTCGACAGCGTGCGCAGCGCCGAAATGACCGAGGCGCTCCTCGAGGCGATCGTCAACAAGCAGGCGCGGATCGCCATCATCGACATCACCGGCATCGACGCCATGGACACGAAGACCGCCGACCACTTCATCAAGATGGCCAAGTCGGTCCGGCTGCTCGGCTCCGAGTGCATCCTCTCGGGCATCAATCCGGCGATCGCCCAGACCCTGACGCACATCGGGGTCGACCTGACCGGCATCCGCACCATGCGCAACCTGCGCGACGCCCTGCAGGCGTTTCTGCGGGACCAGTCCGCCCATAGCCTGAGGCTCCATGCCGCTCATGCACCCATATAAAAGATGCTTGCGGGATTTCTCCGGTAGTGCAAGAATCCGTTTATCTTCTCGGAGGATATCGTGAAGCGAGCAACGGCCGGTTCGGCGGGTCATGACGGCGCCCGCGTGATGGATCAGAGCCTGGCGATCATCCAGATCCGGAACTGTCTCCTGGTGAGCATCCAGGCCGAGTTGCACGACCGGCTGGCCCTGGACCTCCAGGAGGCGCTCATGGAGCGCGTCCGGACGGTCGACGCGCGGGGGGTCATCCTCGACGTCTCGGCCGTGGAGATCATCGACAGTTACATCACGCGCATCCTGAACGACATCGGCAAGTCGGTGCGGTTCATGGGCGCGGAGTGCTACATCGTGGGCATCCGCCCGGCGGTGGCCATGACGCTGATCGAGATGGGGGTCGAGCTCGATTCGGTGAGCACCGCGCTGAACCTGGATCTGGCCCTGGAAAGGCTCGAGCTTCTCCAGTGAGAACCGTGGAGGACGCAATCGGGGCGGTCCTCTCAGGCGCGATATCCGCCATCACCCAGCGCAGCATTTTCAACCGGCTGGGCGGACTGGCCCGCACGCCGGTCGCGCAGCTCGGCGCCACGGAGAGGCAGACGATCCTCAAGGAGCTGGAGAGCTCGCTGCGCCTGTTCGCGCGCAGCAGCAGCGGCGAACTCATGGCCGCCTGCGAGCGCGCCCTGGGCGAGCCCGGAACGGCCTCGTCCGCGGGCTCCGGAACCTCCTCCGGCAGCACCGGCGGCGGCACGGCATCCGGAACTGCGTCCGGAGGGGTGGCTACCGCCGCGAGCAAGGCGGTCCGCAAGACCTTCGCGGTCGATCAGGAGAAGGACATCGCCACGGCCCGGCTGGAGGCCTGGTCGGAGGCGGTGCGCATCGGCCTTTCGAAGTTCACGGCGGTCAAGGTCGCCACGGCGGTATCGGAGCTGGCGCGCAACATCGTGTTCTACGCCGGCAAGGGGACGGTCGAGCTGGTCGCCAGCGAGGACGACCGCGGCCCCACGCTGAACATCGTGGCGAGCGACCAGGGCCCCGGCATCGAGGCGCGCAAGCTGGAGGAGATCTGGGCCGGCACCTACAAGTCCCAGCGCGGCATGGGCAAGGGGCTGCTGGCGGTGAAGAAACTGACCAGCGATTTCCACCTGGAGACCGGCGCCGGCAAGGGCACCCGGGTCACCTGCCTGTTCCGGGGGGATCGCTGAGCCTGCCGAGGCATCGACATGGAAGGGAAAATCGCATACACTCTCGGCAACGGTAGCCTTGAGTGAATCAGAACCCTGGCGGCGCGCATTTCGCAGCCGCCTGCAGGGCGTTTTGGAGGACAGGTGACATGATCCCGGCAATCTCGACGGAGCCTACCTGCGGCAAACACACCAATCGTTTCATCCCG
>DATANP010000525.1:0-10304 GCA_036266195.1 Thermoanaerobaculia bacterium
CGTAGGCGGCGAGGTGGAAGACGTGCTCGAAGCCGTGGCGTTCGAAAAGGTTTTCGAGCAGGGGCACGTCCTCGATCGAGCCCTGGACGAAGAGGGCCTTCTCCGGGACGTTGTCCTGGTAGCCGCCGCTCAGGTCGTCCAGGACCACGACCTCGTGGCCCAGGAGCAGGAGCTCGTCGGCGAGATGGGAGCCGATGAAGCCGGCTCCGCCGGTGACGAGGCATCTAGCCACGCGCTCTCCTTCGCAGCAGCCAGCCGAGGCCGAAGCCGACGCCGTCGCCCGCGGTGGTGACCAGCCGGAACAGGATCGGCAGCCCGAAGGCGACGCCCGGTCCCACGATCGGCTTCAATCCACCCACCAGGACGGCCTCTCGCACTCCAAGGCCCGCCGGGGCTCCGGGAGTCACGAAGCCGGCCACCCAGGCGGCCGCGAACAGGCCGGTGAGGGCCGGCAGGGAGGCCGGTGTTTCGAAGACCGTGCGAGCCAGGATCGCGGCGCAGGCGCCGAAGACCAGGAAATTGAAACCGCAGAGGCCCAGGCAGGCGAGTCCGGCGCCGAGCTGCCTGGTGGGGCCGCCGGGCGGCGGCTCGGGCAGGCGCAGACGCCGCCTCACCGGCTCGCGGCGGATCAGGACCAGGGTCGCGGCCAGGGCGCAGATCGCGGCCACGGCGGCGACCGCGATCCGCCAGGGGGCGCCGGGAACACCGAGGGGCAGCGCTGCGGCGGCGACTGCGAGCCCGGCGAGGATGGCACAGGCCGTCTCCAGGCCGAGGGTGAGGACGACCGGCGCCGGGGCGAGGCCGCTCTCCCGCGCCAGCGCCACCCGGCCGATGTAGTGGCCGACGTTGCCCGGCAGGTACTTGGCGGCCTGAGAGACGGCCAGGATGCCGAGCGCCGCGGCGAAGCGGGGCCGCTCTCCGAGCGCTCTCAGGAGGAGATGCCAGGCCGTGGCGCCGGAGAGCAGCGTCAGCTCGTAGAGGCCCACGGCCGAGGCGAGACCGGCCACCCGCCGGGCATCCCAGGAGATCTCCGGCAGGTCCGCGGCGTGGTTCATCCCGAAGACGACCAGGTAGGCGAGGCCGAAGACCGCCAGCGCGGCTCCGATCCAGCGAGGCATCAGGACGTCCGCCTCGCGAGCACCAGGTAGCCCGTGCCGGCCTCGCGGTCCAGGAATCGCTCCTGGACCCAGCAGGCGGCGCGGAAGGCGAGGGTGCCGGGAAGGCTCGCCTGGATGGGGTAAAGCCGGCTCTCGATGCCCCGCTGGGTGCCGCTGCGGGCGGTGTTCTCGGCCAAGGCCGTCTTGTCCTGCTCCGCCCGGTTCGCGGTCCGCTTGAGGTCGCGGCCGTGAACCCAGGCGCGCACCCGCTCGGTGAGGTTGCTCACCGGGAAGCCGTAGCACTCGTGGTGCTCGACCTCGAAGCCGCTCCGGCGGAGAAGGTCGAGGAGGCCCTGGCGCTCGTAGCGCCGGAAGTGGCCGCCCCAGACGTCGGTCGGGCTCCAGCGGGCCATGCGCGCCGGCACGGAGAGGAGCATCCGGCCGCCGGGCCGCAGCCAGCTCCGCCATTGGGCCAGGGTGCCGGCGTCGTCCTCGATGTGCTCCAGGACCTCGAAGGCGAGGAGGAGGTCGAAGCGGCCTTCCCAGTCCGGCTGCGGCTCGCGGTGGATCCGCACCTGGGGCAGGTCGCGGTTGACGTAGGTTGCCAGCTCGAAGGCGCTCTCGGAGGTCTCCATGGCGTCGCATTCGAAGCCGAGGGCGGCGAGGTCGGGGAGCAGGGCGCCGGCTCCGCAGCCCACTTCCAGGGCTCGGCGATCGGCGCCAGCTGGACGGGCCGGCAGGCCGGCGGCGATCTGCAGGACGCGGTCGCGGCGCAGGGCGTAGCGCAGCGCCGGCACCCAGCCCTTCTCGGGCATGGCCAGGCCGTAGACCGGATGGCGCTCCATCACTCGTTCCCGTCGGAAGACGACCGCAGCTCGGACTCCAGGGTGCGGATCTTGGTCAGGAGGATCTCGAGCAGCATGCGGTTGAAGGAGATCAGGTCGGCCACCACGCCGATCATCAGCGACACGAAGCCGAAGATCAGCAGCACGCCGCCCAGGACCACGGACTGGACGTGGCCGTTCCCCAGGCCCATCGCGTAGTAATAGAGGAAGCGGGCCACGGGCAGGGCGCCGAGCGCGACGAGGGTGCCCCCCAGGTAGGTGAAGGCCCGCAGCGGCTTGTAGCGCGTGTAGGTCCGCACCGTGGTGACCACGGAATGGCCGAGGAACTGGGGCACGCTGCGGAAGAGCCGCGACTCGCGGGTCTGCGGGTTGACCGGCACCGGCACGGAGGCCACGGCCATGCGTTCATTGCCGGCCTGGATCAGCATCTCGATGGTGTAGCTGAACGAGGAGAGGACGTTCAAGCGCAGGGCCGCGGTGCGCGAGATCGCCCGGAAGCCGCTCACCGCGTCCGGCACCCGGGTGCCGGACAGGAGGCGCACCACGAAGCTGCCGAGCCGCTGCAGGCGGCGCTTGAGCGGCGAGAAGTGGGCGAGGGTGGCCGGCCGCCGGTCGCCGACCACCACGTCGGCCCGGCCCTCCAGGATCGGCCGGATCAGGTCGGGGATGGCGCTGCCGGCGTACTGGTTGTCGGCGTCGGTATTGACGATCACGTCCGCTCCCAGGAGGAGAGCGGCGTCGAGGCCGCTGCGGAAGGCGCGGGCGAGCCCCTGGTTGACCGTGTGGCGCACCAGGTGGTCGGCGCCACAGCGCCGGGCGACCTCGGCGGTGGCGTCGGTGCTGCCGTCGTCCACCACCAGGACCTCGACCTGATCGACCCCCTCGATCCGCCGCGGGATGTCGGCGATGACCTGGGGGAGCGTCCGCTCCTCGTTGAAGCAGGGGATCTGCACGATGACCTTCATGGCCGGCACGTAGGCTACACTACAACGCCCATGGCCGACCCCAAGCCCTCCGCGGAGCCCCGGCACAAGCCGAAGGTCTCCGTGATCATGCCCGCCTACAACGCGGAAAAGACGCTGGAGCGCACCTGGCGCGATCTGCCCATGGAGCTGATCGACGACGTGATCGTGGTGGACGACGCCAGCGCCGACCGCACCGTGGAGGTGTCGCGCGGGCTCGGGCTGCACACCCTGGTCCATCCGAAGAACCGGGGCTACGGCGGCAACCAGAAGACCTGCTACCGGGAGGCGCTCGCGCGCGGCGCGGACATCGTGGTGATGGTCCACCCCGACCACCAGTACGACCCGGCGCACATCCCCGACCTGATCGCCCCGCTCCTGCGCGGCGAGGCCGACGCCGTGTTCGGCAGCCGCATGCTCGGCGGCCGGCCGCTCGAAGGGGGGATGCCCAAGTGGAAGTACTTCGCCAACCTGTTCCTGACCATGCTGGCGAACGCCACCTTCTACGTCTTCCTCTCCGAGTACCACTCGGGCCTGCGCGCCTACTCCCGCCGCTTCCTGGAGACGGTGGACGTGGAGCGCAACTCGGACGACTTCGTGTTCGACACGGAGATCATCTCGCAGGGGGTCTACAAGGGGATGAGGATCCGCGAGATCCCGATCCGCACCCGCTACTTTCCGGAGGCGTCGCAGATCGGCTTCTGGCGCAGCATGCGGTATGGTTTTGGTATACTGCGGGTGCTTACCGACTATAAGCTGCACGTGAAGGGCATCCGGAGGTCCCGGCTGCTCGGGTAAGGGGGTGAAATGTTTTCCTGCCGGATGACATTCTGAAGGAAAAGGGCTTGCGGAGGCTCGCCCATCACCCCCAAGATGTGGTAAAGTGTCCGAAAAAGGAGGGTCTCAGTCCATGCACCGACTCAGTGTCCGTCAGCTCCTGCTCGTCGCGCTCCTGCTCCTCGTGGCCATGCCCGCCCTGGCGGATGGGCCGTTCCGGTTCTATCCGATCACCCCGTGCCGCCTCGTGGATACGCGGACGGGCTTCGGGGGTGTGCTCACCCCCAACTCCACCCGCGACTTCCAGGTCCAGGGTGTGTGCGGCGTGCCGGTCGGCGCGAAGGCCGCGGCCCTGAACGTCACCGTGTTCGGGCCCACGTCGAACGGCCACCTGCGTCTCTTCCCGTCCGGGGCGACGCTGCCGACGATCTCGACGATCAACTTCCAGAGCGGAGTCGTGATCGCCAACGGCGCGGTCGTGTCGCTGTCCACCAACACGAACGACCTGTCGGTCTTCACGTTCCTGGGCGCTGGTGGCTCGAGCTCGACCCACCTCATCCTGGACGTCACCGGTTACTTCGCCCCGGCGCCGTAACAGGCTGGAGCTGAAAGACGCTGGCGGCCGGTCTCCGGTAGACCGGCCGCAGTCCCCCCGACGGGACGGCTGAGCCTCCGGACAGGCGCGCGGCGATATCCTCGCCGCGCGCAATCACATAGACCGGATGCCCGTCCGCCTCGGCCGCCAAGCTCTTCAGAATCTCTTCCCCCACAGGTCCGGTTCCGCCGAGCAGCTCCCCGGCGATCCGCTTCCGCAGCTCCACCTTCGCCGGGTCCGCCCCGGTCACCTCGCCCAGGATCAGCTCGCTCGACATCCCCCACCCGTCGTGGGTGCCTGGCGGAGGTGCGGGTTGGGACAGGCCCACGAAGAGCTGCCTTCGGCCGAACGGCGGCACGGTCAGGCGGTCGTCCACGAACAGCGCGTCCTTCGGCGTATGGTCCGCGATCCAGCGGCAAAGGTCGCGCTCGGCCGGATCGAGCGGCTCCAGGTACGCGCCGCGATGGGTCAGCGGCTGCGCCGCGGGCCAGCCGTCCACCACGGCGCTCCCCATCCTCATCCCAAAGGGCAGGAACAGGACGAGCAGGCAGGCGAGGGCCGGCACGGGCCGCGTCTCCCAGAGCCTTCGGAGCGGCATCGCGACCAGCAGGCCGAGCGGCATCAGGCTCGCCATCAGGAACTTGTAGGCCACCAGCGGCGTGATGAAGGCGAAGGCGAACACCGCCAGGGCCGAGACGGCGCAGAGGACGAGGACGGTCGCGCGATCGTCCTTGAGCGATCGCCGGGACAGCGCGAGCAGCACGAGGGGAAGGGCCACGGCCACGCCCACGATCTCCAACTGCCGCAGGACATAGCCGAGGGTGGGGGCGATCTGAAGCGCGCCGGCCGCCGACCGTCCGGTGCTGGCCTGCCATAGATAAGGAAGGGCGGGCAGGGTGCCGAGCGTGGCCGCGGCGAGCAGGCCGAAGGCGCGCGCTCGCTCTTTCCGCAACGTGAGCCAGGCCGCTGCCACCACCAGCCAGACGCCGTTGGTGAGAAACGACATCGGGTAGAGCAAGGCGCTCCCGAGCATGGAGACCCCGGCCAGGACGTAGACGCTCCGCCTGGGAGTCTCCGGGCCGATCGCCCTCAGGATGGCGAGGAGGGCCAGGGCCGAGAACATCAGGCCGAGGTGGTTGCTGTTGACGCCCTGGAACTTGAGCCAGGGCACGGCGCGGGGCTCCAGCGGGACGCCGGCACGGGCGAGCGCCGAGGCCAGGGGGCCGTGGCTGAACGGGTTCGGCCCGAACAGCGCCAGGCCCACGGCAAGGATGCGGTAGCGGACATCCGGGTCGATCTCCCCGGCGGTCCGGTCCAGGAAGAGGCCGAAGAGCGCGAGGCTCAGGAGCCCGGTCGCGCCGAACACGGCCGCCGGGGTGACCCCGAGGAGCCGGGCCGCGGCCGCGGCGATCCAGTGGTGCGCCCAGGGATAGCGCAGGGTCTCGCCGCCGAGCAGCGGATGACCCGGAGGCGCGCCGCGTTCAAGGATGTCGTAGACGATGCTCGCATGGAGAAGGCCGTGCGCGGACAGGGTCTGGCGATCGAAGTCGAGGACCAGCAGGAGGGTCGGCAGAAGCCACAGGAGGAATACCATCCAGGGCCGCACCCGGAGCCGCAGGGCCAGCCACAGCGCCGCGACCGTGCCCAGGGTCCAGAGGAGGGACAGGGCGAGGGTCGTCATGGTTCGAGACAGATCGTGGTGAAGAAGGCGCCGAGCTTCCGCGGATCGCTGCTGCCGACGCTGGATGGCAGGAAGGGCGGATCGGACTCGATCGCCACCAGGTGCGGCGCGCCGTCCGGCCGCGCCTTCACGAGCGACGTGAGGAGGAAGATGACGCCGGAGTCCACCTCGGCTCCTGTGACCGGTCGGCCGTCGGCCAGCACCCGGATGTGGACCTTGCCGGGTTGGTGCGAGCTTCCGGCGACGCTCAGCGTTCCGCCGTGGCCCGGGAGCACGAGGGTGGCGCGTCCGTCCGTCCAGCGCCCGCCCGACTCGACCCCGTACCAGCCGCGGAGGAGCTGGCCGGCGCTCGCCGGGTCCTGAAGCTCCACGCAGTCCGCGAGCGCCGACAGGTTCTCCCAGCCGACCGGTCCGCCGTCCTCGGGCGACGCGGGCCGGACCCGGCGCGGGATCTCGCGCGGCTCGGGGTCCTTCGATTGCGCACCCACGTAGCCGATGGCCTGAAGCTTCTTCGCGTCCTCGCCTGGAACCTGGGCAAGCCGGCGGGGCAGGGCGTGGGCCGAGAGCGTGTTGTAGGACCGCGCCAGACCCTCCGCAAGCGTGTCGCGCGCCGGGTCGTCCCACTGGGACCGGCTCTCGGCCGGGTCTTCCGCCATGTCGAACAGCTCCTGGGCGTATGGGTTCCTGGCGAGCAGGAGCTTGCGGCGGCCCTGCTCGAACGCCAGGGCGTGTCCCTCGCGGTAGTCCAGGTGGAACAGCATGTCCTCTCCTCCGGACTCGACCTGGGCTCCGACGCGCAGCGTTTCGGCCCGGCTGTGGCCTTGGACCTCGGGCACGTCGAACCCGAGCAGGTCGAGGATGGTCGGGAACACGTCGAGCAGCGTGGCGCGTCCGAGGCGGGCGTGCGCGCTCACCACGCCCGGGGCATGGAAGAGGATGGGCACGCGCAGGACCTCGCCATAGAGAGACCGGCCGTGACCCATCTTGCCGTGCTCCTGGAACTCCTCGCCGTGGTCGCCGACCACCACGACCAGGAGCGACTCGGCCTTGCCCGCGCCCTTGAGGAGAGCGAGCAGCCCGGCGATGCCGTCGTCCGCCTGCCGGACCTCGCCGTCGTAGAGGTCCACCGCGTCCTGCACGACCTGCGGCGGCCGGTTCATCACGACCGGCATCTGGAGATCGGCCGAGGTGAGCGGGACCATCCGGGCCAGCCGCTCGGGCAGCGGCGAGCCGTCCCAGAGGGCGTGCGGATCGTAGGGGACGTGCGGGTCCATGTAGTGGACATAGAGGAAAAACGGCTCGCGCAGCCTGGGCAGGAGCTCGCGGACGTTCCGGTTCACCCTCTGCGCGTCGGCGAAGGTGGTGCCCTCCGGCTGGACCCAGCGCAGCTCGTCGAAACCCTGCTCGAACCCGCCTGACACCACCCAGCGGTTCGCGGCCACGCCGACCGTCGAGAAGCCGTGCCGCTTCAAGGCTTCGGCCAGGGTGAGGGCGGGCTCGGGCAGGCCGTCGCTGAAGCCCAGGGCCTGGTGCTGGATCGGATGGAGGCCGGTCAGGATCGAGGCCACCGCGGGCTTGGTCCAGGAAGTGGGGGAGAAGCCCTCGAAGATCGCCCCCTCCGAGGCCAGCCGGCCCAGCGCGGGCGCGGTCGTCCGGGGGTAGCCGTAGAACTGGAGATGGTCGCGGCGCAGGGTGTCGACCACAATCAGGACGACATTCCGGGGCTCCGGCCGGCGGCAGCCGGCGAGCAGGAGACCTGCGAGCAGGAAAACAGCCGCTGCGAGCCAGACTCGGGAGCTGCGGGTCGCCATGGTGGCGGCTAACCTAGCACAGCGGGCCTGCGGGATCGTGCTAGAGTCGCGCCGATCGAGACTTTCGTTCCCATGTTCTCTCCCTCTCGAACCGGCTCCGGCACGCGCCGCTGGATCTACGCCTGGCTGCTCCTGATCGCGGTGGCCTGGGCGATGGGTCTTGCCGGCGACGTGGAGATGCTGCGCTGGGCGGAGACCACGCCCGACATGTGCCAGGGGCTTCCGGACTACGCCGCCGCCGCGTCCGCTCTGCCCACGGAGGGGCCGGTCGGCTTCCTCTCGGAAGTGCCCGATCCCGGCAACTCCGAGCGCTTCTTCTGCGCCCAGTTCGACCTCGCGCCGCGCCTGCTGATGCTGTGGCGGCCCATGTTCGTGAACCTGAGCCAGAGGCAACTCGCCGGTACGACCGTGATGCTCAACTTCGACGACCTGATCAAACGGAATGAATTCCTGCGCGACCTGGACGCCGAGGCCGAGCGCCAGAACGCGACCGTGGCGCGCCGCGACCTTTCCGACAAGCTGACCGTCGTGAGTATCCGGGAAAAGCGCCTGGTAAAGCGCCAGGGAAAGGGCTGAGTTGGGCTTTGAAGGCTGGACCACGATCCTGATCTCGGCCGCGGGCTGCCTGCTCGCGGCCTTCGGGCTGCGCGCCGGGGGAGTGGCCGGCTGGCGGTGCTTCCGCTACGCGCTCGGATTCGGGCCCGGGCTCGGCCTGGGCGTCGTGTCGCTGACCTTCTTCTTCGGCCGCCTGCTCGGCCTGGGCCGGCCGGGCCTGGTCGAGCTGCTGATCGTCTTCGGCGGACTGGCGGCGGTCGCCGTCCTGATCCGGAGAAGGACCCGCGCGGAGCCTGCCGCGCCGGCTCCGCTGGTCCGCACACCGCTGGCCCTGCGGGCGGCGGCGCTCCTCGCCCTCCTGATAGCGACCGCGGGCGCGCTGGAGTCCTACCGGGTGCTCAGCCGGTCCTGGCCCGAAGGCACCTGGGACGCGGTGGCGATCTGGAACGTGCGGGCCCGTTTCCTGGAGCGCGGCTATGAGGAAGTGCCCGCGGATTTCAAGCTGTTCGAGCGCACCTCGCACCCGCACTACCCGCTGCTCGTGCCCGGCGCGGTGGCCACGCAGCTCGTGATCGCCGGGGAGGATGATGCCTGGGTGCCGGAAACCACGGGCCTGGCCTTCCTTCTGGGGCTGGGGTTCCTGACCTTCGCCGTGGTGGCCGACTCAGGCCTCCTGGCGTATGCGGCCCTGGCCACGGCCCTGCTCTGGGGCACGACCATGGTCCTCAAGTGGGGCGGCGCGCAGGGCGGCGACCTCCCGGTCGCCTACTACTTCCTGGGCGGCATCGCCGTTCTGGCCTCCCACATCCCGGGCCGCCGCTGGCCATCACAACTGCCTCTGCCGCCGCTCCTGGGGGGCGTCTTCTTAGGCCTCCTCGCCTGGACCAAGAACGAAGGCACCCTGATGACCCTCCTGCTGCTCGTCCTCTATGCCGTCTGGGCGCTGATTTTCGGCGAAGGCGGCTGGAGAAGCTGGAACGATTGGCGGGATGGGAAGCGCTGGCGCCCGCTGATCGGCTTCGGGATCGGAACCGTGCCGGGGATGGCCGCGGTCTTCCTCTTCAAGAGGCTCTGGGCGCCAGAGAGCGGCCTGGACACCTTCCTCGGCGGCAAGCTGGCGGAGCGGGTCCTCTCGATCGAGCGCTGGTGGATTCCAGTCGAAGAGATCCTGAAGCGGCTGATCCCGCTCAAGGAGTCCTATGGCTGGTTCCTGGCCTGGCCGGCGCTGGAGCTCGGGATCGTGCTCGTGGCCTGGATCCACTGGCGCGCGCGCCGGCCGTGGACCTCCTTCTGG
The DNA here is from genome assembly GCA_036266195.1 of Thermoanaerobaculia bacterium. Taxonomy (GTDB): domain Bacteria; phylum Acidobacteriota; class Thermoanaerobaculia; order Multivoradales; family UBA5704; genus DATMER01. The sequence continues at coordinate 9,618 of DATANP010000525.1, forward strand.
GGCGCCGCCATGCTGGTGACGGTCCTCTCCTGGATTCCGATCTACGTGGTCACGCCCTATGATCAGCGCTGGCACATCGCGGGATCGCTGGACCGTCTCCTTCTCCAGATCTTCCCGGCGATCATCGCGGGCGTCTTCCTCCGCCTAGCCACGGCCGCGGCCGGGGATGCGAACGATCATGTAGAGGAGATCGAAGAGGCGCGACCCCTTCCGGCCGGGCTCCCTTCGCTCCGGGCCTCCGCCTTCCTGGCCGGTCTGCTCGGAGCGGCCCTGATCGTCAAGATCGTGACGGTCCTGCTCGCCGTGCCGTCGATCTGGCTGATGCCGGACGAGCTGCTCTACACGCTCACGGCCTGGGACTTCGCGCACTGGGGCGCTCCGGGCGTTCCGCACCCGGACTTCCTCTACTATCCGCCGCTCGCCTCGCTCCTGATCGCGCCCCTGCACCGTGTGGGCCTGACCCCGCCGCAGGTCTACACCCTCTCGCTCGTGCTGCTCAACGTCCTCGTGACCTCCACGGTCGTCGCCGCGTCCCTGATGCTGCGGAGGCTCTACGGAGCGACCTCGCGCCTGCTGCCGGTCCTGCTGGCGCTCGCGGCGCCCTGTACGGCGCTCCTCCTGATGTCCGAGCCGCTCTACATCACCCTGTTCATCTGGTTCCTGTACGTCTACGTCCGGATGCTCCAG
>DATANP010000526.1:0-12164 GCA_036266195.1 Thermoanaerobaculia bacterium
ACGCGGTGCGGCTCTGGAACGGCGCCGGCCGGTTCTTCGGTCCGAAGCACAAGATCATCCGCGCCATGATGCTGGACCCGGACAACTACGTCCTGGAAGATGGCTCCCTGAACATGAGCAAGGGGGCCAAGCTGGGCCACACCATGAAGTACGAAGACCCCGTGCTCGATACCTTCGACAAGGTGAAGGGCGACAAGAAGAAGCTCGCCGCCTGGCGCAAGGCCTTTCGCGCAGCCCGGAAGAAGTACCTGGCAAATGAATGGAGCCAACTCAAGATCCACGTACCGAAGCTCGCCCACTGATGGTATGAAGAGACCGGGAGGTGAGAGCCATGGAACCACGCGAGCTGGACGACGAGCTGTACGGGCGGATCATGGCTCTCACCGACAGCGGCAACGCCAGGAGCGACGCCGGCCGGCACCGGGAGGCGCTGGCTGACTTCGAGAGCGCGCTGGCGCTGATCCCGGAGCCCATCGAGGACTGGGAAGCTTCAACATGGGTACTGACCGCCCTGGGAGACTGCTGCTTCCTCCTGGGCGACTACGAGGGAGCGCTCGGCCACCTGGAACGCGCCCTCGACTGCCCGGACATCCCCGGCAGCGAGTTCCTGATGCTGCGCCTCGGCCAGGTCCTCTACGAGACCGGCGACGAGGCCGGGGCGAAAGAAGTCCTGGCGCAGGCCTGGAAGATCGGCGGCAAGGAGCTCTTCGAGGGCGAGGACGGGAAGTACTTGGCCCTCGCCCGGTCCTAGCCCTCGAAATCCTCCACCGCCCCCCGGGCGTCCGCGACCTCCTCGAAGTAGTCGGGACGGACGAGGACCTCGCGCGGCTTGCTACCCTGGGGGGGACCGAGCAGGCCGTCGCGCTCCATCATGTCGATCAGGCGGGCGGCGCGCGAGAAGCCGATCCGCATGCGGCGCTGGAGGAAGCTCGCCGAGGCCTGGCGCTCGGTGACCACGAGTTGCGCCGCCTCCTGATAGAGGTCGTCGTCCTGATCGCTCGGATCGCCGGAGCCGCCCTCGCCGCCTTCCGCTGCCCGCAGGACGTCGGGATCGAGCTCGGGTTTGCCCTGCTTCTTGAGCCAGCGGATCAGACCCGCGGTCTCCTGCTCCGAGATGTAGGCGCCGTGCAGGCGCATGATGCGCGAGGAGCCCGGCGGCATCATCAGCATGTCGCCCTTGCCCAGCAGCTTCTCCGAGCCCACTTGATCCAGGATGGTCCGCGAATCGTGGCGGCTCGCCGTGGCAAAGGAGATGCGGCACGGGAAGTTCGCCTTGATCGTGCCGGTCAGCACGTCCACCGACGGCCGCTGGGTCGCCACGATCAGATGGATGCCCACGGCCCGCGCCATCTGGGCCAGGCGGGCGATCGAGGTCTCCACGTCCGAGGATGAGACCATCATCAGGTCGGCCAGCTCGTCGATCACCACCACGTAGTAGGGCAGGGGCTTGAGATCGGCGGCAGTGAACGGGCTCTCGCCTTCGTTGAGCGACAGCCTCTCCTGCACCTGCGGGTCCTTGATCGCCCGGTTGTAGTAGGCGATCGAGCGCACGTGGACCTCGGCCAGCAGGCGGTAGCGGCGCTCCATCTCGGCCACGGCCCAGCGCAGGGCGTTGGCGGCCTTCTTGGGATCGACCACGACCTCGCACTTCAAGTGCGGGATGTCGGCGTAGACGCCGAGCTCGATCCGCTTCGGGTCGATGAAGATGAACTGCACCTCGTCGCGCGTGGCCTTGTAGAGGATCGAGGTGATCATCGACTGCAGGCCGACGCTCTTGCCGGCGCCGGTCGCGCCCGCCACCAGCAGGTGGGGCATGGTCGCGAGGTCGGCGTAGTAGGGCTCGCCGTTGATGTCCGTGCCGAGCGCCATGGTGAGCACCGAAGGCGACTTCTTGAAGCGCTCGTCGGCCAGGAGCGAGCCAAGGCGGATGATCGCGCGGTCCTTGTTCGGCACCTCGATGCCGAGCGTCGAGCGTCCCGGCATGCGGTCGATACGGACGGACTCGGCCCGCAGGGCAAGCGCCAGGTCGTCCTGGAGGTTGACGATCTGGCTCACCTTGACGCCGGGCGCCGGCTGGAACTCGAAGACGGTGATCACCGGGCCGGGGCTGATCGCCTCGACCGTGCCGTCCACCCCGAACTCGGCGCAGCGGCTGCGGATGCTCTCGCCCAGGCGCACCAGCTCGGCCTCGTCCATGGCGCTCCTGCCGTCGCCCATCTGGAGGAGGTTGACCGGCGGCAGCGTGCCGGGCGCGATCTCGGCCACGAACGGCAGGGGCGGCTGGGGCTCGGCCCGCTTCCGGGGAGAGGCCGCAGCGATGGGACCGATCGTGGGGGCCGGCTCCTGTGTGGCCCGGACGGCTTCGCGCACGGCGTGGAACTCGTCGTCCTCGCGCAGCTCGGCGGCGCTCACCCGGCGCACGCCCGAGAACTCGGCCTCGCCGCGGCGCTCGGTGATCCGCGCCGTGCGGGTTCCGGTGGGCCGCAAAGGCAGGTCCAGGCGATCGGAGTCCGGAGGAGCAGCCGGAGTGGGAGTGGGAGTCGGAGCCGTCGGCTGCTGGACGAGCTGCATCATCCTCTTCGAGGGTACGCGGGGGATGTGCGGCTCCTCCTCGGCCTTCTTCTGCTTCTCCTCGACCACGCGCTGGAGGTGCTTGGTGATGACCCGGCGCCGCGCCCGCTCCTTCTCGCGGCGCGCGCGGCGGTTCTCCCGGGCCAGCGTGTAGCTGTCCCAGGCCTGCCGCAGGCGCTCGCGCCAGGCGGCCAGGATGTCGCCGAGGGTGGACTGGACGGCCAGGGCGAGGCCGCAGGCCACGACGGCGGCCAGGACCAGGAGCGATCCCACGAAGCTGAAGTAGCCGTCCAGGAACCCGACCAGCAGCTTGCCGAACGCGCCGCCGGCCGCGATCGAGCCGTCCTGCCAGGCGATCCGGCCGAGCGTGAGCTGGAGCAGGGCCGGGGTCGACACCAGCAGCAGCAGAGAGCCCACGCCGCGGCCGACCACCTTGACCGCGCCGCTGCGCCGCAGCCGCCGCCACCCCGCCACCACGAGGAACAGGGGAACCAGCAGGCAGGTCAGGCCGAGGAAGGAGAACGCCACGGCCGACGCGTGCGCGCCGAAGGGTCCGACCCAGTTGCGGGCGCGGACGTGGGAGTCCGTGACTCTGTGGAAGATGCTGGGGTCGCCCGGATGGTAGGTCGCCAGGCTGAAGGCGAGGATCACCCCGAACGCCAGGAGAAGGAGACCGAGCAGCTCGTTGCCCTTCTCCGGCGAAATGGTCGGACGCGTGCGGCCCTTGGTGGCTTTGACGACGGCCAGGGACATAATTTCTCTTCGGCTTCCTCTCGCTCGCTCAGCTCAGGTACAGGATGAACAATCCCTGGACAAATACGCATGAAGTCTAGCATATCGCCTGAGCCTGCCGATGGATCGCCAGGAAGACCTCCAGCCCCAGCTCCTCGCCGCGGACCTTCTCCGGCAGGCCGACGGCCATGATCACGGCCTCGGCGCGCTCTCGCCCCCAACCTGCGGCCAAGGCATTGCGCAGGGTCTTGCGCCGCTGGTTGAACGCCAGCCGGATCAGGGCGATCAGCTCCGGCATCTCCCCGGGAGGCAGGGGTGGAGGGTGCAGCTCCAGGCCGACGAATCCCCCCTCCACCTTGGGAGGTGGCCGGAAGCTCCCCTTCCGGACCCGGCCGAGCGGCCGGGTATGGGCGTAGGCGGCGACCAGCAGGCTGAGCGCGCCGAATGCCTCGTCGCCCGGCCTGGCGACCAGCCGGTCCGCGACCTCCTTCTGGACCAGGAACGCCGCCCGCGGCACCCGCTCGTGGTGGGGCAGCATCCGTTCGAGGATCGCGGTCGCCACGTTGTACGGCAGGTTGCCGGCGGCCAGGGTGGGCACCGGCAGCCGGCTCCACGCGATCTCCAGGGCGTCGCCGATCACCAGTTGAACCCCGGGCAGCCGGCGGCGCAGCTCCACCGCCCATTCGAGGTCCAGCTCCCACCCGAGCACCCGGGCGCCGGCAGCCATCAACTCGGCGGTGAGCACGCCGCCGCCCGGCCCGATCTCCAACACCCGCTGGCCTATGGGCTCCAGGAACCGGACCAGCGGGCCGCAGAGCGCACCATCCACGAGGTGGTGCTGTCCGAGGGCTTTCTTGAGGAGGGGCGGACGCATGAGGGAACGGTATCATTGAGTCCTATTGCGCGCGGCGCGCTTTCACGCTACTCTAATCGCCATGAAACGTGCAGCGGCCCACCTCGATCCCGACTCGGAGGTCTTCCTCCGGCTCGACGCGTTGCGCCGCCAGGATTCCCTGGAGAGCGTCCGGGCGAAGGTCCGTGAGGCAATGGCGCGGACTCTTTCCCCAGACCTGCCTCCCGGGGTCGGCGCGTTCGACAGCGGGCATTCCGACACAGCCGAGCGCGCCGAGGAAATCCTCCGGGAGACCGGATTCGGCGAGAGCCGGCGCTGAGTGGCGATCCTCCTCGATTCAGGGATTCTGTACGCACTCTACGACCGCCGGGACGCCTGGCACCGCGCCGCCCTGGAGTTGGCGCAACAGGAGAAGGGTGGCCTCGTCGTCCCCACACCCGTGATCCCCGAAGTCGATCATCTCCTCGGCCAGCGCCTCGGGATCGAGGCGCAGATCCTTTTCTATCAGGCTCTCCTGGAACGGCATTACATCCTCGCCGGCCTGCCGCCCGAGGGTTACCTCCGAGACTACGAGCTGAACCGGAAATACCGGAACCTCGAGCTTGGATTCGTCGACGCGGCCGTGCTGGCGACGGCCGAGATCCTGGGCCTGGGCCGCATCGCCACCACCGACCGCAAGGACTTCGGGCTCGTCCGAGCCAACATCCCGATCGAGCTGCTCCCTTCCTGATCGTGCCAGATTGGCGCCCTGGCTCCCGAAACGGCGCGCTACCAGCCTCCCCGGGCGTGCTCCAACAGGGGCAGCTTCAATGATTTACGTGGCACCTTGCTTGCACTTCCGCAGGCCCGGAGAGCCTATGGAACTGGACATTGCCACCCTCAACCGGGACGTCGAGCGCGAAACCCTCGCCCTCAAGCGGATCGAAGCCGAGCTGCGCAAGGTCATCGTCGGCCAGGACTACCTGCTCGACCGCCTGCTGGTCGGGCTGCTCGCGCGCGGCCACGTGCTCATCGAGGGGGTGCCCGGGCTGGCCAAGACCCTGGCCATCAAGACCCTGGCCCAGACCCTCGCCGTCGACACCCAGCGCATCCAGTTCACCCCCGACCTCCTCCCCGCCGATCTCGTCGGCACCCTGATCTACGACCAGCGCAGCGGCGACTTCCTGCCGCGCAAGGGGCCGATCTTCACCCACCTGCTGCTCGCGGACGAGATCAACCGCGCGCCCGCCAAGGTGCAGTCCGCGCTCCTCGAATCCATGGAGGAGCGCCAGGTCACCCTGGGCGACCGGAGCTGGCCGCTGCCCGAGCCGTTCATGGTGCTTGCCACCCAGAACCCGATCGAGCAGGAGGGCACCTACCCGCTCGCCGAGGCCCAGATCGACCGCTTCATGATGAAGCTCAGGGTCGGCTATCCCTCGCGCGCCGAGGAGAGCGAGATCCTCGACCGCATGCTGGTGGACCGCGGCCTGAAAGCCACCCCGGTGATCGACCGCGACCGCCTGCTCGCCCTGCGCAGCGTGGTGGACGCGGTCTACCTGGACAACAAGATGAAGGGCTACATCCTCGACCTGGTGCTGGCGACCCGCGACCCGCGGGTGGCCGGCATCCCGGATCTGGTGGACCTCATCTCGTTCGGCGCCTCGCCGCGCGCCACCCTGTTCCTGGCCCGGGCCGCCAAGGCCATGGCGCTGGTCCGGGGCCGCGGCTATGTCATCCCCGAGGACGTCAAGGAGCTGGCCGCGGACGTGCTGCGGCACCGGATCATCCTCACCTACGAGGCCGAGGCCGAGGACGTCACGCCCGACGCCGTCGTCGCCCGCCTGCTCGACCGGATCCGGGTCCCCTAGACGGAGACGCGCCCGGTGTTCCGCCTGTTCGCGCGCAAACCGAAGCCCGAGCCGACCGGCCCGGGGAAACCCTCCAAGAAGCTGCCGGCGGACCTCATGAAGAAGGTCCGGCGGATCGAGATCGCCACGAACCGGCTCGTGGATCAAGGGGTAGCCGGCGACTACCACTCGGTCTTCAAGGGGCTCGGCATGGAGTTCGCCGAGGTCCGCCCCTACCAGCCCGGCGACGACGTGCGCACCCTCGACTGGAACGTCACCGCCCGCATGGGCTCGCCGTTCGTGAAGAAGTACGTCGAGGAGCGCGACCTCACGATCTTCCTGGTGATCGACGTCTCCGGCAGCCTTTCCTTCGGCTCGCGCACGATCCTCAAGCGGGAGCTGGCCGCGGAGATCGCGGCTCTTCTCTCCTTCGCGGCCCTGCGCAACCACGACCGAGTGGGCGCCGCCCTGGTGAGCGACCGCCTGGAGCTGTTCCTCCCTCCCCAGCGCCGCCGCACCCATGTGCTGCGCCTGGTGCGCGAGATCCTGGACCGGCCGGCCGAAGGCGGCACGGACCTGGAGCGCGGCCTCGAAGCCGTGCTCTCCACCCTCAAGCGTCGCGCCGTCCTCTTCCTGATCTCCGACTTCCTGGGCTCGCCCTGCACCAGGGCCATCCGCGCCGCCGCGGCCCGGCACGACCTGATCGTGGTCGAGGTGGTGGACCCGCGCGACCAGGAGATCCCGGACACCGGCCCGGTGGTGATCCGCGACGCCGAGACCGGCGAGATCGCCATCGCGGGAGGCCGGCGCGAGGCCCGGCGGTACCTGGAGACCCGGCGCCAGGAGCGCGACGCCCTGCTGCGCGCCACCCGGCGGGCCGGGGTCGACCACGTCGTCCTGCGCACCGACCGGCCGTACCTCCAGACGCTGCTGGCGTTCTTCGAGCAGAGGCGAAGGAGGATGCGGCGGTGAAACGCATCGCCTTCCTGGTCGCGATCGCGGCCGTTCCCCTGCAGGCCCAGCAGGTCCAGGTCAGCCTGAACCGGACCCAGCCCACGGTGGGCGACCGGATCGAGGCCGTGATCGAGCTGCGCATGGACCCCAGGGTGGCGCAGGAGCTTGCCGCGGAACCGCGCTTCCCGGTCTGGGGCCGCACCTGGGGCGGGGCCGACATCCTCGCCACCTCCGCGCCGCGGAAGAGCCTGGAGGCCGATGGCGGGGTCGTCTACCGGCAGCACCTAACCCTGGCCGCGTTCCAGACCGGCAAGGTGCCTCTGCCGGGGATGGACATCGCCGTGCCCCTGCGCTCCCGGACGGTCCAGGCCTCCACGCCTTCGGGCCTCTCGATCGACATGCATTCCGTCCTGCCGCAGGAGCCGAAGAACAAACTGAAGCCCAAGGCTCCGAAGCCGCCGGTCCCGCTGCCGATCGGCGACGCCTTCTGGTGGACGCTCGCCGGCATGCTCGCGGCCTGCCTCGCGCTCGCCTTCCTGATCCTGCGCCAGCGCCGGGCGGAGAAGCCCGCCGAGGCGTCGCGGCCCGATCTCGCTCCCTTCCCCGAGCTCGCCGTCGCGCTCGACCGGTTGGCGAAGGAGCCCTCGGCCGTGCGCCTGCACACCGGGCTCAGCCTGGCCTTTCGGCACTTCCTGGCCCGGACGCTCGGCTTCGGCGCCGAGGAGCACACCACGACCGAGATCCAGCGCCATCTCCTCGCGGGCCGCCTGCCGGCGCCGCTCGTGCGCCAGTCGGTCGATCTCCTCCGCGCCTGCGACCTCGTCAAGTTCGCGCGCCAGGAGGTAGACCCGGAGCGCTCCCGTGACCGCCTCGACACCGCGCGCCGAATCGGAATGGAGATCGACGAGCGCACGCGGCCGGCACCCGTCCTGGAGGCCACGGGATGATCACCCGGACGTTCCCGCACGTGGCCGACCCGGCATGGCTCCTGCTGCTCGCGCTCCTGCCGCTCCTCGCCTGGCTGCACCACCGGCGGTATCGGCGGCATGCGTTCGGCGCGCTCACCTACAGCCGCCTGCCCCCGGGAGCGAGCCGCGGCGCCTGGCGCCTCCACCTGCCGTTCTACGCCCGGCTGCTCGCGCTCGGCTGCCTGATCGCGGCGCTCGCCCGGCCGCAGCTCGGCTATGCCTGGGAGGAGAGCCTCACCGAGGGGATCGACATCCAGATCGTGCTCGACATCTCGGGCAGCATGGGCGCCGAGGACTTCCAGCCCCGCGACCGGCTGACCGTGGCCAAGCAGGTGGTGCGCGACTTCGTGGCTGCCCGGCCGGGCGACCGCATCGGTCTGACCGTCTTTTCCGGAGCGGCCATGACCCGGGCGCCGCTCACCACCGACCGCGACATGCTCGGCATCCTCATCGACTCGATCGAGCTCAACAGCCTGCCGGACGGCACGGCCATCGGCGTGGCCCTGGCGAGCGGCGCCGCCCGGCTCAAGGACAGCCAGGCGAAGACCCGGGTGGCCGTGTTGGTCACCGACGGCGCCAACAACGCGGGCGAGATCGATCCCGAGTCGGCCGCCGCGGCCTGCGCGGGCTACGGCATCCGGGTCTACACGATCGGCGTGGGCGGCAACGGCGGACCGGTGCCGGTGCCGCTGCCGGTCCGCGACGTCTTCGGCCGCGTCACCCTCCAGCGCACCCTGATGCGCGTGCCGGTGGACGAGCCGCTCCTGCGCCGGATCGCGGCGCGCACGGGCGGCCGGTTCTTCAAGGCCACGGACCGCGAGAGCCTGCGCGGCGTGTTCGCCGAGATCGACCGGCTGGAGAAGACGCCGCTCAAGGTGAAGCGCTACGTCCGCTATCAGGAGGCCTTCCCTCCCCTGGCCTGGGCCGGGCTGGGCCTCCTCCTCCTCCCCCTGGCCGCGGCCGGGGCCAAGGTGACGGCCGAGCCATGACCTTCGCCATCCCTGACTACCTGTGGCTCCTGCTGCTCGCGCCGATCGCGGCGCTGCTGGCGGCCTGGCTCTGGCGCCGGCGGCTCGCGGCCGACGCGGCCTGGGCCTCGCGCGGCCTCTGGGACCGCCTCCTCCCGGCCTACGCGCCGCGCCGGATCGGGCTCTCCGTGGCCTTCCTGGCGCTCGCCGTGGCCGGCGCCGCCCTGGCGCTCGCCCGGCCGCGCTGGGGGACCGGCACGCAGGAGATCGAGCGCAAGGGCGTGGACGTGGTCTTCCTGGTCGACTCCTCGCTCTCCATGGCGGCCCGCGACGTGGCGCCCTCCCGCCTGTTCGTGGCCAAGGCGCTGGTGCGGAAGATGGCCCGCTCCATGCCCGGCAACCGCCTGGGGCTCGTGCAGGCCGAAGGCACCGGCGTCATCCTCGCGCCGCTGACCCTCGACGGCGGCGTCTTCGACCTCCTGCTCGACACGATCGAGCCCGCCTCCCTGCCCACTCCCGGCACGGAGCTGGCCCCGGGCGTCGAGACCGCCATCCGCCTGTTCGGCGAAGGCGGTGAGAAGCACCGCGTCCTGGTCCTCCTCTCCGACGGCGAGGACCACGGCGGCGGCCTGGAGGACCGGATCGCCCGGCTCAAGGACGCCGGGGTCGTGGTCCACGCCTTCGGCATCGGCACCCTGCAGGGCGCCCGCATCCAGATCCCCGGAACCAAGGAGCTGAAGCGGGACCAGGACGGCAATCTCGTGAACACCCGGCTGCACGAGGAGACCCTGGAGGCGCTGACGCGGGCGACCGGCGGCGAGTACCTGCGGGCCGCCAGCGCCGCCACCGACCCCACGCCGGTGATCCAGCAGATCGACCGCATGGAGAAGAGGACGCTGGAGAGCCAGAGCCTGAGCACGCGGGAGGAGCGCTTCCAGTGGCCGCTCGGCCTGGCGGCCCTGGCGCTCGTCCTTTATCTGACGGTCGGCGCCTTCACCCCGGCGAGGAGGCTGCCGTCGTGACCCGGCTCGCCCCCCTGCTCCTGCTCGCCGGCTGGATCGCGCTGCCCTGGAAGCCCCACCTTCCGGCCTGGGCCGAGCGCTGGCTCTACAACCCGAGGGAGCGGACCGAGCACGCCCTGAAGGCACGGAGCGAGAAGGATGCCGAGGAGGCCGAGGAGGCCGCCGCCATTGCCAACCGGCTGGCGCCCGGCGACCCGCTCACCGGCTTCAACGCCGGCACCGCGCACCTGGAGGCCGGCCATTCGCGCGACGCCGCGAAGCTCCTGGAGCCCGCGGCCAAGGCCCTGGACAAGCAGGCCCCCGAGCTGGCGCCCGCCGCCTGGTACAACCTGGGCGGCGCGCAGCTCAAGGCCGGCGACGACGACGCCGCGGTCGCAGCCTACCGGCAAGCCCTGCTGCGCAATCCGGACGACGCCGACGCCAAGTGGAACCTGGAGCTGGCCCTCCAGAACCTCGCGAAGCAGCGGATGGGGGGCAGGGGCGGGCGAGGCTCGCTGGGCAACAAGCCCGGCGAGCGCCAGCAGTCGCAGAAGCCCGGCGAGGGCGACCCATCCAAACGAAACGACAAGAACCCGCAGGACCCCGGCCAGGGCTCCCAGGGCGGCCAGCAGCAGGCGCAGGGGCAGCAGGGGCCGAAGAACCAGCCCTCGCCCCAGGGCGGCGGCCGGCAGCCGCACTTCACCAACCAGCCGGAGATGAGCGCGCGCGAAGCCGCGTCGCTCCTCTCCGCCGTCGAAAACCTGGAGCGCCGCCAGCGCCGCAGCCAGGCCGCCCAGCGCTCCAAGCAGCAGGCGGCGAAGGGGAAGGACTGGTGAGGGTCATCGCGATGACAGGGCTTCCCGGACGCCGGCCCTCATCCCCGGCCCCCATACGCGCTAACTTTGCCAACGCCAAAGCTGGTGGACAGGTGGCAGCGCCTCCGCAGGAGGCGCAGGTGCGTAGCCTCGGGTTTCAACCCGAGGCGGGCGGGGCGGTCTCGTCGCTCCCGTGCACCCTGCCGTCGCCCCTGAAGGGGCTCGAACCGGAGATTCGGCCTCTCAGCCCCGGGTTGAAACCCGGGGCTACGCGCCTGCACCCCCCTCCGGAGGGTGCGGGACCCGGGGTAAGGGCCGCAGGCCTCCTCCTGCCCCTCCTTTTCCTGCTCTCCGCCCTGCCCATCCTTGCCGCCGAGGTGCGGGTCAAGGCGACGCTGGAGCCGGAGCGGATCGGCATCGACGAGACCGCCACCCTGTCGATCGAGGCGCAGGGGGGCGGGTTCGGCAGCCTGCGCTTCCGGCCCGACTTCGACCTCGACAACTTCGAGGTCGTGGGCGGCCCGGACCAGTACGACAACGTGACCTTCGGCAACGGTACCCTGGCGCGCTCGTACCGGATCTCCTGGCGCCTGCGCCCCCTGGCGACCGGCCGCGCGCGGGTGCGCGACCTGCGCATCCGGATCCAGGGCGGCCTGGTCACGCTCGGAGCCCGGGAGATCCAGGTCCAGGAGGAGCCGACCGGTCTGGACGTGCAGGACCCGGGCGGCTTCGCGGCCCAGGACGATCCGTTCGACCGCCGTTTCGACCGCTGGGTACCACCCTGGAGCCGGCGGCCGCCGCGCCCCGACGCCTTCCTGCGCGCCGAGGTCCGCCCCCTGCGGCCCGTGGTCGGCCAGCAGGTGCTCTACACCGTCTATCTCTATACGCTGGTGGACGTGAGCGCCGTCACCCCGAGCGCACTCCCCGACTTCAAGGGCTTCTGGGTGCGCGACATCCCGCAGCCGCAGAAGCTCCCCACCGACATGGTCGACCTCGAGGGCAAGCGCTACGGCCGCGTCGTCCTCCTCCAGAAGGCCCTGTTCCCCCTGCGCGCCGGTCCGCACCCGATCCAGCCCACCGAGATGGATCTCCTGGTGCGGATCATCGAGCGCAGCCTGTTCGGACCGGCGGCGATCTCGCGGCCGCAGCAGGTCCACCTGCGCACGCCCGCCATGGCCGTGGACGTCCAGGAGCTGCCCGAGGCCCCGCCGGGCTTCACCGGCGCCGTGGGCAGGATGGACCTGACTGCCAAAGTGGAGCCGCCCGAGATCCGCCTGGGCGAGGCCGCGACCGTGACCCTCACCCTGGCCGGCGAGGGCAACCTCCACGGCGTGCCCGAGCCGAAGCTGCCGGCCGTGCCCGGGCTCGACATGCTCCCCCCGCAGCAGGAGGGCGACGACCGGGTCGTGGGCACCGCCGTGCGCGGCGACCGCACCTGGAGCTACGCGGTCGTGCCCGAGCGCGCCGGCAGCTACC
>DATANP010000527.1:0-8309 GCA_036266195.1 Thermoanaerobaculia bacterium
GCCCCGCGCCAGGGCGACCTCCTGACGCGCATCTGCGAGGCCTCGCGGGTCCGCGCCCGCCGCATCATCCTGCGCGAGGACTGGTGGCGCCGCGACAACGGACCGCTGGTGGGGTTCCGGACGGTCGAAGGAGATCCCAAGGCCAAGGAGCCCGTGGCGCTGATCCCGGCCTCGGCGCGGTCCTACGAGCTGATCGACCCCGTGGCCGGCACACGCACGCCGGTCGACGCCGCCGTGGCCGAGACCCTGAGCGGCGACGGCTTCATGTTCTACCCGCCCCTGCCGGAGCGGCCGGTGAGCAAGGCGGACCTCCTGGCCATGGCCCTGCGCGAACGGCGGGACGACCTCGGAACCATCCTCTTCATGGGACTGTGCGGAGGGCTGCTGGCGCTGCTCGTGCCGATCCTCACCGGCCAGGTCTTCGGCAACGTGATCCCGAGCGCGGACCGCGGCCAGCTCGCCCAGATCGCCATGGCCCTGATCGTGGCCGCGCTGGCCTCGGCCGCCTTCCAGGTGACGAGGAGCATCGCCGTGCTGCGGCTGGGAGGGAAGCTGGACGGCACCGTCCAGTCCGCGGTCTGGGACCGCCTGCTGGCGCTCCCGGTCTCCTTCTTCCGGCGCTACACCGTGGGAGACCTGGCGAGCCGCTCCATGGGCATCGACGCCATCCGGGACATGCTCACCGGCAACGTCCTGACCTCGATGCTCGCGGCGGTCTTCTCCCTGTTCAGCTTCGCACTCCTCTTCTACTACAGTTGGCGGCTGGCTCTGGTCGGCACCGCGCTGGTGGCGGTCCTGGCCGGCGTGACCGCCCTCCTGACCTGGCTTCAGCTCCGGCACCAGAGAGCGCTCCTGGCCAAACAGGGGAAGATGTCGAGCCTCGTCTTCGGACTGATCAACGGCATCTCCAAGCTGCGCGTGGCCGGGGCCGAGGCGAGGGCCTACGCGCGCTGGGCCGAGGGCTTCGCCGAACAGCGGCGCCGGGCGCTCGCGGCACAGAGAGTCGCCAACGTCCAGGCCTCCTTCAACCCGGTCTACTCGCTCGCGACCACCATGGCGATCTTCGCCGTGGCGGGCTTCTCGTCCGAGGGGCCCGAGCCCGCCCTGCCGCTCGGCGAGTTCCTGGCCTTCAACGCGGCCTTCAGCCAGTTCCTGTCCGCGGTCCTGACCATGATCGGCGTGCTGTCGAGCGTGCTCACCATGATCCCGGTCTACGAGAGGCTCTCGCCGATCCTGGAGACCGTGCCCGAGGTGGACGAGTCCAAGGCCGAGCCCGGCGAGCTGGCGGGAGAGATCGAGTTCAGCCACGTCTCCTTCCGTTATCAGAATGACGGCCCGCTGATCCTCGACGACGTCTCGTTCCGCGCGAAGCCTGGCGAGTTCATCGCGCTCGTGGGCCCGTCGGGAGCGGGCAAGTCGACCTGTCTCCGCATGATTCTCGGTTTCGAGAAACCGAGCTCGGGCTCGATCTACTACGACGGCCAGGACGTGGCCTCGCTGGCCGTGCGCTCCGTGCGGCGGCAGATCGGCGTGGTGCTCCAGACCGGCCGGCCGATGGCGGGGAGCATCATCTCGAACATCCTGGGCAGCTCGAACCTGGGCATCGACGCGGCCTGGGAGGCCGCGCGCCTCGCCGGGCTGGAAGACGACATCAAGGCCATGCCCATGGGCATGCACACCGTCATCAGCGAGGGGGCCGAGACCTTCTCCGGGGGCCAGAAGCAGCGCATGCTGATCGCGAGGGCTCTGGTGAACCGTCCGCGGATCATCCTCTTCGACGAGGCCACGAGTGCGCTCGACAACCGTACCCAGGACATCGTGAGCCGGAGCCTGGAGCGCCTCAAGGCCACGCGCATCGTCATCGCCCATCGCCTGAGCACCATCCAGAACGCCGACCGCATCTATGTGATGGAAGGCGGGAGGGTAGTGGAGGAAGGCCGTTACGACGAGCTCATCCGGCTGGGAGGCAGCTTCGCCCGACTCGCCGAGAGGCAGATCGCCTGAAAGGAACAACATGAGAAAAGTCCTCTTCCTCTTCGGCCAGCTCAACGACGATGACGTCGAGTGGATGCTCCGCGCCGGCCGCAAGCGCCCGCTCCGGGAAGGCGATGTCCTGATCGGGCAGGGCGTGCCGGTCCAGGACATCTACATCCTCCTGGAAGGCCGCCTGGCCGTCTGGCTGAAGCCCCGCCGCGGCCCGGAGAAGGAGATCGCGAGGCTGAACGCCGGGGAGATCGTGGGCGAGATGTCCTTCGTGGACGCCCGTCCGCCGTCGGCCACGGTCAAGGCGGTGGAGGAGTCGACCGTCTTCGGGCTCTCCAAGACCATTCTGAACGCCAAGCTCCAGGCCGACTTCGGCTTCGCCGCCCGCTTCTACCGGGCGCTGGCCATCTATCTCTCCACCACCGTCCGCGAGCGCCACCGGGCCCTCGGCTACGGCTCCGACTCGGACTTCGAGGAGGAGGACGAGGGGGATGAGCTGGACCCCAATGTGCTGGACGGCATCTACCTGGCCGGCGAGCGCTTCGACCGGATGGTCAAGCGCGTGCTGGTGAGCTGAGCTGTCGATCCGTTCGAGCCGCGAGCCGCCGTCCCGCCAGATAGGTGATGAAGGCCACGGCGAAACCGACAAACCAGGCGTAGTGATAGAGCTCGGCGAGCGGCTGGGGGACGGAGCCTGCGGGGAGGAGCTTCACTTCCTCCAGGAAGCCGGGGAGGCTCGGCAGGACGCCGGCGGCCAGGGCGACGATCGCGACGACGCTCACCCCGCGCGTGTAGCGATACTCGCCCGCCTCGTCGTAGAGAGCGTCGAGATCGAGCCGGCATCGCCGGTAGACGAAATAGTCCGCAATGAGGATGCCGCCGATCGGGCCGAGCAGGGCGCCGTAGGCGATGAGCCAGATGAAGATGTAGCCATTGGGGTCGGCCACGAGCTTCCAGGGCATCATGAGCACTCCCAGGAGGCCGGTGATGACGCCGCCGGTCCGAAAGGAGATCCGCTGCGGCGCGAGATGGGCGAAGTCGTTGGCGGGGCTCACCACGTTGGCCGCGATGTTGGTCGCCAGGGTGGCGATGCAGAGCGCCAGCATGGCCGTGACCAGCACGGCGGGATTCCTGAAGCGGGTGAGGACGTCGACCGGATCCCAGATCGTCTGGCCGTAGATGATCGTCGTCGCCGAAGTCACCGCCACCCCGATGAACGAATAGAGCGCCATCGTGAGGGGCAGGCCCAGCGCCTGGCCGAGCGCCTGGTCGCGCTGGGTCCTGGCATAGCGGGAGAAGTCCGGGATGTTGAGAGAGAGGGTCGCCCAGAAGCCGATCATGCCGGTGAGCGCCGGGAAGAAATAGGAGAGGAACTGTCCAGCCTGGGGCTGGCCCGGCGCGAAGCGCGACGGCTGGGAGAGGATGGGTCCGAACCCGCCCGCCGCGCGCCAGGCCCAGGCCAGGAGCGCCAGGCCGAGCGCGATGAGGAGGGGCGCCTTGATGTTGAGCAGGAAACGGATGGTGTCGATGCCGCGGTAGATGACCCACATGTTGGCGCCCCAGAAGAGGAGGAAGCAGACGAGCTGCATCCCCGTGATCCCGAGCACCGGCAGCGGCCTTCCTGTGGTCAGGGAAGGCACGAACAGGCCGACGATCTTGTAGATCGCGTTGCCGCCGATCCAGGTCTGAATGCCGAACCAGCCGCAGGCGACGAGAGCGCGGAGGATGGCCGGCACGTTGGCGCCCCGGGTGCCGAAGGCGGCGCGGCAGTAGACCGGGAACGGGATGCCGTACTTCGTGCCGGCATGGGCGTTCAGGACCATCGGCACGAGCACGATCAGGTTGCCCAGGAAGATGGTGAGAACGGCCTGCGACCAGCTCATGCCGCCGCCGATCAGGGACGAGGCGAGCATGTAGGTAGGGATGCACGCCGCCAGGGAGATCCACAGCGCGGCGAAGCTCGCCATACCCCATTTCCTTCCGGCAGCGGGCACGGGCGCTAGGTCCTCGCTGTACAGCCGGCTCTGCCGGACCGCGGTTTCGCTCATCGCTCCTCCCTCGGTGAGTGTGAGCCGAAGCATACCGCAAGACGCTGCTCCGGGCGGGCAGCGGCCGCAAGCCCATGCAGGGCGTTTCCCCGTTCTTCGGCACGTCGGAAGCTTCCGGATCACGCCGCAAGCTCCTTTGGCGCAACGTAAGGTTACGTTGCGCCAACGTACGCTTCTTTGGCGCAACGTAACCTTCCATGGCGCAATGTCGGGAAACTTTGCGCCAAAGCAAACTTCCTTGGCGCAACGTAAGGTTCTATGGCGCAATGTCGGGTTCTTTGGCGCAACGTAACGTTCTTTGGCGCAACGTAAGGTGACATTGCGCCAAAGAACGTTACAACGCGGCAACGTCGCGCCACGTTGCGCCATAGGAGTTTACCTTGCGCCAAAGAAGTCTACATTGGCGCAAGGTAAACGGATATGGCGCAACATAAGGTTCTTTGGCGCAATGTCAACTTCTATGGCGCAAAGTAGGCCAACCGCACGGGCGCGAAGCGTTCGCCGCCGGAATTCCCGGCGATCTGTCGCGACGTTTCGGGAGAAAGCCCCCACACTACCGCGGGGAAGGTACCGGTCCAGGACATCTGCCTTCTCCTGGGAGGGGCGCTTCGCCTGTTGGGCTGAAGCCCCGCCGCAGCCATCTATCCCCGACCACGGTCCTCTTTGGCCCATTCGGCTTCGCCAGGAGCACTCACCACCTTCTCGTTGTCACCTTTGAGAGCTTCAAGGCACTTGATGATGTGGGAGCACTGTGATCTTGTTCGCGAGACTTTGAAAGAGGCTGGTCGGTCACTTCTCAGCGAGGTCAGGATGCCAGAGAGTACAGTAGCCAGTGTTAAAATGCTGAATACTGAGGACAGCCTCCTTCTGGCAGCGACCTCCCTTGCCGACGATATTATCGAAAACCGCCGTCGTGCCCCGGACGGCAGCCTGACATGGCTGGGGCCACGTTCCCCATGGCGGGGAGCGAGCTCCCTGGCGGGTGAGTCGCCAAAGATGGTGCAGATCGGGCCTCATCTGTACAGTGGCGTTCTAGGGGTCTCCATTTTTCTTGCGGCGCTGGCACGAACCTTGGGAGATCCATATTACGAAGCGGAGTGCCTTCACACTGTTTCATCACTGCGTCAACGTCTTGATGAGATCGTCAACGATCCGCAGAGAGCGGAGAAAATCCGCTTCGGTGTCGGAGGCTTGACCGGACTGGGCTCGTTCATCTACTCCTTTGTAACGATCGGCAAACTTCTCAATGTGCCGCATCTGATTCGCGAGGCTCACGAGATCTCGGTTCTGATCACACCTGAGAGAATCGCGGCCGACCGGGTTCTTGACATTACGACCGGTGGCGCCGGCATGATCCTGGCTCTCCTGGCCCTTGATCACGAGCTTCCGGAGCCGAATCGGAACGGTATGACTCCGATCGAGATTGCCGGGCTCTGCGCAATGCACCTCTTGGATCGGCACCTTCCAGGTGAAGATGGCCTAAAGACCTGGAAGACTCTTCCCGACTTTCCTCCTTTGGCTGGCTTTGCTCATGGAACAGCAGGCATCTGCTGCGCCCTGCTTCAACTGTATGGAAGGACTGGACGGCAGGAATTGTGGGAAGCGGCACAGACTGGTTTGGCATTTGAGCGGAGGGCGTATCTGCCGGAGCACAAGAACTGGAGAGACCTGCGGTTCCAGGATGGTCAGTTCATGAACGGCTGGTGCCATGGCGCCCCGGGGATCATGCTGGGGCGGCTTGCCACGCTCGATGTCGCCGAGGGCGAGGAAATCCGCGCCGAGATCTCCAGCGGCTTGGAAACGACAGGCGATCCAAGTCTGGGATCGTTCGACCATGTTTGCTGCGGCAACATGGGGCGAGCGGATGCCTTGGTTTACGCATATCACAAGCTTCGTGAGCCCAGCCTTCTGGAATCTGCCCGCGAGATTTCACGGCGGGTCTTGGAGAGGAAGGAGCAGACAACAGGTCGCTTCCGGTGGATGCTCGGCGGGGATTTTGATCCAGCCTTTTTTTCTGGTGCCGCCGGTATCGGCTACAGTCTGTTGCGCGTCGCGCAGGTGGAAGACCTGCCCTGTATTCTCATCATGGAGTGATCATGGAGCTCCCGGATCCTGTATTGTCCGCGAATGTTTACTGTGCGGGACGGTTGGATGAGCTCATGCAGAACGCGATCGTCCCGTTCTGGCGTGATCTTGGTGCGACAGGCGTGGAGCATCGTTCTTATTTGTGGGTTCTGCGGTATGGTCGGCGTGGAGAGCACCTGAAGCTTCGCATCCATAGCCCTGAGTCCTGCCGTTGCCATCACCTTCAGGACCTGCTTGCGAGGTCGATCCATGGATATTTTTCCACGATCAAGGAGTCTCTCGCGAGACCCTCGTTGCGAGAAAAAGGGGAGGCGCCACCGATCGATCTGGAAGATGAGGACCCTGCGCGAGCCGACGACTGCACCCTTCTTTGGACTACGTACCGGCGTAGCCCGATCAGCCTGGGGAGCCGAGCCATGCTCGCCGACGACCAGTACGTGGGCTGCTTAACCCGAGCATTGGCTTGCGGCCTGGAGTCGGCCATCGAGATTTTCAACTCGGCAGCGAGCCCTCAGAGCTTACGCCGAAATACTTTGCTCAAAATGCTCATTTCCGCTCTGGCTGTCAGTGAATTCCAGGCTTCGCAGCGTCTCAATTACCTGGTTTATCACCGCGACTGGCTCTTGCGAGTGGCGATCGTTACAAGTGGTCTGGATTTCGCGGACTCGGGGAAACTTCTCGAAGATCTCGACCGCCAGGTAGAGAAGGTGGGGCCAGGGATAGAAATCCTGAAGCAAGCCGTAGACCGGGAGTGGAGTAACGCAGGCGAGAGCGGCACGAGCTATCTGTCCTGGCGTCATGCAATCGAAGAGCTCTGCCTCTGCCTAGGCCTCTATCGCGAAAATCCCGACCTCGATCCGGACCCCTTCGCAGAAGATTTGGTCTTCCTGCCCTTTTTCAAGGTCATCCATGGTCTTTCGAATCAGCTGGGGCTGCGAAGACTGGAAGAAGCCTTCTCGATTCACCTTCTGCTCCGTGCCGCCGGGGGAGACTCTCCGGAGAGGGGGATCCGGTTCATTCCGGCTTGATCTTGTCCATGACTTTCGTTCCTGCCATCGTTCGCATCTCCGGCTTTTCAGCCGAGGTGATGGAGCCCTTTTCCAGCGGCCGATGTACCCAGGAGATCGAGATCCTGTTTCAACTCGAACGCGATCTCAACCTGGTTCGGGCCGAGCTTGAGAATCGCCTCTTTGAAAAGGTGAGCGGCGCACCGGACGAGGTCCGCAGGCTGCTGCTCAGCGTCAAACGGGACTGCCATAACGGCAGGAGCCTGGCGAAGTGGAGATCCGCCCAATACCGGACGATTCTCGATCAGGCGGTTCCTGGGTTGATGGATCGGCTTTTCGATCTTGAGGATCGTCTCGAAGTCTGGCGCGCGCAACTCAGCGAGGTGTTCTGCCAGGAGCGGGAACGTGAACGCGACGTTCTCTATACGCTTGTAGAAGACAGGGACTTCAGGCGCGGTCTTGCTCTTGCCGCTCCAACGCTGGTCAGAAATCTGGGCCGCCTCCGGAAAAAAAGCCGCTACGGACGGAAGGAGCGAGGGATGGACCAGAGCCTGCTCCGCTATGTCAGCCGGACGGCCTTCAAGCTCTCGCCCTTCTCGACGTTCACGCGAGTCGGCGTGGGTGTTCTTTCTGACGACGTTCAGACAGGCGCGATTCAACTGAGAGAAGGCGCCTGGCTCCTGAAATCCCTGACGCGTCTCAAGAAGCAAGTGCCGGCCCAGTACTTCGCAATACTGCTGCACGACGAGACCTTCCTCAGCCGCCTGGATATCCGCTTGAACGATACGATTGAACGTGTTGCCGACAACAAGTACCGGTTCATCCGCGCCGGACGGTGGATGTTCAGCGAGGAAAAGAGGGGCTTGTATTTCCAGCTCGAGTCGTTGATCAACGTCCGTCTCGAAGGGGGACTGATCGAAGAGACGCAGAAGAGACTGGGGCAAGGCCGGTATACGTACGAGAACCTCATTACTGAATTGGCCGGGGACATTTCCCGCGAGGTCAGCGAAGTCGCCAGCACGGTCGACCGGTTGATTCAGATTGGATTCTTGCAGCTCCAGGCGCCTTGGCAGGGTACCGAGGCTGACGTCGATGACAGCTTTCTTGCCTATTTGAGGAGCCTGCCCGAAAGTGAGCTGCTGCGCGACTTGATCCAGGTCTACGAGCGCCTGGAAACCCTGAAGAA
>DATANP010000528.1:0-2214 GCA_036266195.1 Thermoanaerobaculia bacterium
AAGATCGAGGTGACCTCGAAGGCCACCTCGGGCGGCATCACGCGACGGGGGGCCGGCAGGTCGTCGCCCAGCACCTCCTCGCCGTCTCGCTCGCGCACCGCGGCGAGGCCGTGCAGCCCGGGCTTCGAGCCGTCGTTGGCGAAGGTCGCGTAGACCTGCGCCATCTCGTAGGGCGTGGCCTCGAACGAGCCCAGGGCGAGCGACGGCACCGGGTCGAACTTCGTGTCGAAACCCATCTCCCTGGCCTGGTCGATCACCCGGTCGAGGCCCACCTGGAGGGCCAGCCTCACGGTGGGGATGTTCAGGCTCTGCTCCAGGGCCGCGCGTACGGTCACCATGCCGCGGAAGCCGCGGTCGTAGTTCTGCGGCTTCCACTCCAGGCCCCTGGCCTTGACCGTGATCGGCGAGTCCTTGAGCAGCGAGGCCGGCGAGACCACCGCCTCCTCGAAGGCCGCCGAGTAGACCACCGGCTTGAACGTGCTGCCGGCCTGGCGGTGCGCCATGCGCACGCGGTCGAACTGGCTGTTGGCGTAGCTCCGGCCGCCGACGTAGGCCAGGATCGCGCCGTCCCGCGGATCGACCGAGATCAGCGCGCCCTGGAGCGCCTTCTTGCGCCGCCGCTCGGCGCCCTGCTCCAGCGCGGCCAGGCCCTGGGCGACCGACTGCTCCGCGCGCCTCTGGTCGCGCCAGCGGAGCGTGGCGAAGAGGACGTAGCCCTCGTCCGGCAGGTCCTCGATGCCGAAGCGCTCGCGCGCCTCGTGCTCGGCCAGCTCGGCGAAGTAGGGCGCAAACGGCCGCGGCTTCACCGTCTCGGAGCGGACGACCAGCGGCGCGGCCTGGGCGCGGCGGACCTCCTCCTCCGGCACCCAGCCGAGCTCGCCCAGGCGCTTCAGCACCCAGTTGCGGCGCTCGATGGCCTTGTGCGGGTGCTCGGTCGGCAGGTAGGTGCCCGGCGCCTGGATCATGCCGGCGAGCGTCGCGGCCTCGGCCAGCGAGAGCTGCGACGGGTGCTTGCCGAAGTAGGCCCACGAGGCCGCGCCCAGACCGATCACGTTCGCCGGACCGCTCTTGCCCCAGTAGATCTCGTTGAGGTACGCCTCCAGGATCGACTTCTTGCTGTAGCGCAGATCGAGCAGCACCGCGATCCAGGCCTCCTTGGCCTTGCGCGACAGCGACCGCTTGCTCGACAGGTACAGGTTCTTGACGAGCTGCTGGGTGATCGTGCTGCCGCCCTGCGCCACGCTGCCGCCCTTGAGGTTGACCCATAGCGCGCGGGCGATGCCGGTCGGCGACACGCCCGGGTGGGCATAGAAGTTGTCGTCCTCGGCCGCCAGGACCGCCTGCGGCACGAAGTCCGGCATCTCAGACAGGGTCACGGGCCGGCGCTCGTCGAGATCGGGGCCATAGAAAGAGGCCAGGAGCGGCGGCTCCAGGATGACCGCCTCGGTCTTGCGGCCGTCCGCCTCGAGCGACCGCACCCGGTTGCCCGACACCGCGACCTCGGCCACGAAGCCGCCGGACTCGCCTTCCGGCGTGGGGAAGCGGCGCAGGTGGACCGCGACGCCGTCCTTCCGGCGCACGTACCAGCCGGTGGCCGGCTTCGCGCTCCGGGTTTCGCGGTATCCTGCGGCTTCGAGCTCGGAGACCAGCTCGGGCACGGAGAGCGGCGAGCCCGGCTCCAGCCGGGTCGGCGTGGTATAGAGGCGGGACGGCTGCGGGTAGGGCGCCTCGGGGAACTTGCGCACAAGGCTCCAGAAGTAGCCGGCGAACACGAATCCGCCGAGGAAGAGCAGGACGGCGATGGACAGCCCGGCGATCGCGGCGCGCCGCGGGCCCGGAGGCATGTCCGAGAGATGGAGTCGCTGCCAGAAAGGTACGGTCGGGCTGACTGTCGGTGGTCCTTGCATGGGGTGCCCCGGATTCCAGGTTCGCGCCCTCGATCGGACGCGACTAGAGCCAAGGCAAGGGTTGTGCCATCGTATGGAAAGCCTTGCCGGCACAGCGGTTGCAGCCGGATTGGCGATGGAAAGGGAGGTGAGTGCCATGCAGGATCTGGCAGACAGGAAGTGCGAGCCCTGTGAAAAAGGGACTCCCGCGGTCAAGGGCGTCGAGCTGCGGCGGCTGTACAGTCAACTCGACGGTTGGACCCTGGTCAACGAGCACCACCTTGAGAAGGAGTACCTTTTCAAGGATTTCCGCGAGGCCCTGGGCTTC
>DATANP010000529.1:0-7281 GCA_036266195.1 Thermoanaerobaculia bacterium
ACCGGTGTTCCGGCCGGCCAGGAAGTAGCCGAGGTTCCGCGGCAGCAGGCGCAGGCCCGCGCCGAGGTCCGGCGCCGGGCGGCTCTTTCCATAGGCCTGCCAGAGGTCCGCCTGGCTCTCGACCGGAAACTCGCTCTCGAAGGCCCGCCGCTGGATGCCCTCGCGTGGATGCGCCGGGTTCCAGGCCCCGGTCAGCTTCCGCTGGCCCGCCGCCAGGACCCCGAAGACCATCGCCCCGGCCAGCACCAGCACCGCCGCACCCTTCCACCTTCCCTCCAGCGCCAGGTCCACCGCTACCGCCAATCCCACCAGCGCCAGCAGCGGCTCGTGCAGGGCTGCCGCCGCGAACAAAGCCCCCGCCAATGCCAGGCCCCTCATCTCCCCAAGGGCAGTCCTTTTCCAGAGCACCAGCCCGAAGAACAGGCAGGCCATCAGGAACACCTCGGGCGATCCGCGGAACACATACCCGAACGCCGCCGAGGCAAAGAAGAACCCAACCAGGAACACCGCCCCGCCCTGATCCCGGAACAGCCACGCCGCGGCAGCCAGCATCGCCAGGAACAGGGCCATGTTCAGGACCGGCAGCCCGGCCGGCCCCAGCAATCCATAGACCGGCGCCGCGGCGAGGGCCCAGGCTATGGGCTCGGCGTAGCGCCGACTCTGGCCGGCGTCACGCGTGAGCAGCGCCACCCCGGCCGGACCGCCGTTCCAGATGCGGTACCCCTCCCGCAGGTCGCCCTGGTCGAAGGAGAGATCGTGGTCCGCCCACAGGCTCCGGGCCATGAGGACGTGCGTGGCCTCGTCGCCCACCGGGAACGGGCCCGGCCGCAGCCGGAAGCTCGCGGCGGCGAGTCCGGCCAGCACCAGGCACAGGCAGAGGAAGGGGAGCGATCGGGGTCGCATGCGCCGGGTATCCTACAATCGCCCGCCATGTCCGACCGCATTCCTCAGTCTCCTCCGATGATTGGAGTCGATCTCCGGGCCCTGGTCCCGACCCCGACCGGCATCGGCGTCTACACCCGGTCCCTGCTCCTGGAGCTCGCGAAGCTCGGGGGTTTCCACTACCGGGGGCTCGCCCACCGGCCGCCCCGGGAGCCCGAGGTCCTCGCCGCAGCCGGAATCGAGAGCGAGGCCGCCCCGGCGCCGCTCGGCGTCCTCTGGCAGCAGCTCAAGCTCCCGAAGCGGCTCGACCGCGGCGACATCGACCTCTTCTGGTCGCCGCTCATGACCCTGCCCCTGCGCTGCCCGGTGCCGGCCGTGGCCACGGTCCACGACCTCACCGCCATCCTCATGCCCGAGAACCACCGGCTCAAGGTGCGCTGGAGCATCTTCCCCTTCCTGCGCTCATCGCTCGAACGGGCCGACCGCCTCGTCGCCGTCTCCCAGGCCACGGCGGACGACCTCGCGTTCCACTTCCCCCAGGTGGCGAAGAAGATCCGGGTGGTCCACAGCGGGGTCGATCCCGAATTCCGGCCCGGGACGCGCGAGGCGATCCAGGCCACCCGCGACGAGCTTGGGGCTCCCGACGGCTACATCCTCTATGCCGGCACCCTGGAGCCGCGGAAGAACCTGGGCGCGGTCCTCGACGCCTGGGAGGCGCTGCGGGCTGACGACCCTGGCCTGCCGCCGCTCGTCCTGGTCGGACCGTATGGCTGGGGCAGCCGCGACATGATGCGCCGGATCGAGTCGCTCGCGCCCCTCGGCGTCAAGGTCCTGGGCCACGTAGACCGCGAGAAACTGGTCCGCGTGTTCCAGGCGGCCACGGTATTCGTCTACCCGTCCTTCTATGAAGGCTTCGGCCTGCCCGCGGCTGAGGCGATGGCGTGCGGCATTCCGACCGTGGTCTCGAACGTCTCCAGCCTGCCCGAGGTGGTCGGCGACGCCGGGCTCCAGATCGAGCCGACCGATCCCGGAGACCTGATGTCGGCGCTCCGCAGCCTGCTCGAGAGCCCGGCCCGGCGCGAGGACCTGCGCGGCCGGTCGCTGGAAAGGGCCACCCGGTTCCGCTGGGAACGGACCGCCTCCGAAATGGAAGAGGTTTTTCGGGAGGCGATTCGATAATTGATAGCGTCGGTGCTATACTCCCTGCCCCGAGCCCCCCAAGCCCCGGGGCGTTCCATGAAGCGCCCTGTGAGCGTTTCGTCCCTGTTCCGCCGTTCAGGAGCGGTGCTTTGCCTTATACCATCGGTCTCGACGCCCGGAAGATCCAGGACTTCGAGATTGGCACCTACATCCGGAATCTGATCCGGCACCTGTCGCGTATCGACACCGAGAACCGGTACATCCTGATCGCCCGGCCGCAGGACCGCGACTTCTTCCGCGACCTGCCGGACAACTTCCGGCCGCAGTACGAAAAGTCGCCGGTCTACTCCTTGCGCGAGTTGCTCGCCCTGTCCTGGCAGCTCTGGCGCTGGAAGCTCGACCTCTACCACTCCACCCACTACGTGCTCCCGGCCTGGGTGGGCTCGCCGGTCGTGCTGACGGTCTACGACATCGTCCATCTCCTCTACCCGGACTTCCTGCCGAGCCGGCTGGCCTTTCTCTATGCCCAGCGCATGCTTTCGCGCAGCCTGTCGCGGGCGGACCGGATCATCGCCGTGACCCAGAACACGCGCACCGACCTGGTCAAGCACTTCGACGTGGACGGCCGCAAGGTCGAGGTGGTCTACAACGGCGCGGAAGACGCGTTCCGCAAGAAGCTCGCGCCCGAGGAGCTGGAGCGCTGGCGGCGCGACCTCGGCCTCGAACGCTCCTACGTGCTCTTCGTCGGCAATCCGTTCGGCGGACCGCGGAAGCGGAAAAACCTGGACACCGTCATCCAGGCCTACGCCCGCGCCCGCCAGATCGCCGACTTCGACGCCCAGCTCGTCTGCATCGGCGACCGCCAGGGGACCGAGTTCAAGCTCCGGCAGCGCGCCGAGATCCTGGGCGTGGGCGACCGCGTCCGCCTGCTCGGCCAAGTGGCGCCCGAGGCGCTGCCGGCGCTCTACCAGGGCGCCACCCTGTTCCTCTACCCCACCCTCTACGAGGGCTTCGGCCAGCCCGTGGCCGAGGCCATGGCGTCGGGCGTGTGCGTGATCACTTCGAACACGTCGGCTCTCAAAGAGATCGCAGAAGGGTATGCTCATCTGGTCGATCCGCTCGACATCGAGGGCATGGCGCAGGCCATCGCCCACACCATGTCCGACCCTGACCACCGCAACAGCCTCGCCAAGCTGGGGCTGCGGCGGGCGGAGGACTTCCGCTGGAGCCAGACCGCACGCAGGACCCTGGAGATCTACCTCTCGGCCATTCAGTCGCAGAGGATCGCTCCGCTTCCGGCGCCGACGCGGCCGCTTCAGGACCAGGCGGAGAGGGGGAACTGATGCTGACCGTGCCGGCCACCATCCCACGCATCCCGCGCGAGCCGCGCGTGGCCCTCGTCCATGACTGGCTTACCGGCATGCGCGGCGGCGAAAAGGTCCTGGAGCTCCTCGCCGACCAGTTCCCCGAGGCGCCGATCTTCACCCTCTTCCACTTTCCGGGCACCGTGAGCGCGGCCATCGAGAGCCACCCGATCCACACCAGCTTCCTCCAGCGGGCGCCACGCATCCGCGAGCACTACCGGCGTTACCTGCCGCTCTTCCCGGCCGCCATCGAGGAGTTCGACCTCACCTCCTACGACCTGATCGTCAGCTCCAGCCACTGCGTGGCCAAGGGGGTCATCCCCTCGCCGGATGCCTGGCACATCTGCTACTGCCACACGCCGATGCGCTACGCCTGGGACCAGGAGCACGTCTACTTCCCGGACCGCAAGGGGCTCGGAGCCCGGGCGCGCGGCCTCGTCCTCTCCGGCCTGCGGGCCTGGGACGTCTCCTCCGCCTCGCGCGTAAACCAATACGTGGCCAACTCCAGCTTCGTGGCGCGGCGCGTCCGCACCTACTACGGCCGCGACGCCGAGGTCGTCCACCCGCCGGTGGACGTGGACTACTTCACCCCCGGGAGCTCGACCGAGACGGGCTACTGTCTGATGGTCTCCGCCCTGGCTCCGTACAAGCGGGTGGAGCTGGCCATGGCCGCCTGCGACCGCCTGGGGCTGGAGCTGCGGGTCGTGGGCGACGGCCCGGAAGCGGCGCGGCTGCGCGACCTGGCAAGCCCCGGGGTCAAGCTGCTGGGCAGCGTCGACCGCGAGCGCCTGCGCGATCTTTATCGAGGAGCGCGCCTCTTCCTCCAGCCCGGGGTGGAGGACTTCGGCATCGCCTCGGTCGAGGCCCTGGCCTGCGGCACCCCGGTGGTGGCAGTGGCCAAGGGCGGCATCCTCGACGTGGTCGAAGAGGGGCGGCACGGCCACCTCTACCCCGACTGGGGCGGCCCCACCGATCTGGCGGAGGCGATTGACAAAGCCCTGCGGATCGGATTCAATGCTTTGGACTTGCGCAACCGGGCCGAGTCGTTTGCTTCAACGCGGTTCACCCACCGCATCCAGGCCCTGCTGCGATCCCGTTTCCATTCCGACCGGAGGGTCGCACTCTCTTGATCCGGCAACGACATCGCACGACGTCCGGGACCTACCTGGCGGGCGACCTACTCGCGACGCTCGCCGCCTTCCTCACCGCGTGGGTCCTCCGTTTCCAGGTCGAAGTCATCCCCGTCACCAAGAGCGTCCCGGAATTCGGGCCCTACCTCCGGCTCCTCCCGTTCATCCTGGGGATCTGGCCGGTGGTCTTCTACTTCCACGGCCTGTACCAGAGCCGCCGCGGCAAGAGCCGGGTGGACGAGGTCCTGACGGTCGCGGTCGCGGTCCTCCTCGCCACCGTGCTGCTGCTGGTGGTGATCTTCTGGTACCGCCCCCCGACGCCGGTCGGCGACTACTTCACCTACAGCCGCGCCTTCCTCGGCCTCTTCGCGCTCGCCGACTTCCTTTACGTGGCCGCGACGCGCATGGGTCTGCGCCTGGTGCTCCTGCGCATCCGGCAGTCGGACAACAACCTCCAGCGCATCCTGGTGATCGGCGCCGGCGCCCTCGGCCGCGAGATCACCGCGAAGCTCCTCTCCCACCGCGAGCTCGGCTTCGAGGTCGCCGGCTTCCTCGACGACGATCCGGGCAAGGCGGGCACCACCGTGCTCGACCGGCCGGTGCTCGGCACCCTGCGCCAGGCCGAGGAGATCCTCCACGACTGGAACATCGACCAGGTCTACATCGCGCTGCCGCTCGACGCCCACAAGAAGATGCTCCAGATGCTCGAGCTGATGGCGCGCGAGTGCGTGGAAGTGAGGCTCGTCCCCGACGTCCTCCAGTACGCCACCCTGCAGGCCACGCTCGAAGACGTGGACGGCACGCCTGTGATCAATCTTTCGCAGGTGCCGCTCCAGGGTTGGAACAGCATGGTCAAGCGCGGCATGGACCTCGTGGTCGCCATCGCCGCGCTGATCGCGCTCCTGCCGATCCTCCCGCTTCTCGCGCTCGCCATCTGGCTGGAGGACCGCGGTCCGATCTTCTACCGCCAGGAGCGCATGGGGCTCGACGGAAAGTCGTTCATGATCGTCAAGTTCCGCTCGATGCGCGTCAACGCCGAAGTCTCAAGCGGTCCGGTGTGGGCGATCAAGGACGATCCGCGCCGCACGAAGATCGGGACCTTCCTGCGCCACTGGTCGCTCGACGAGTTGCCACAGATCTGGAACGTGATCACGGGCGACATGTCGATCATCGGTCCGCGCCCGGAGCGTCCGACCTTCGTCCGCGAGTTCAAGCACAAGATCCCCCGCTACATGCTCCGCCACCGCGTGAAGGCCGGCATCACCGGCTGGGCCCAGGTCCACGGCTGGCGCGGCAACACCTCGATCAAGAAGAGGATCCAGTACGACCTCTACTACATCCAGAACTGGTCCCTGAAGCTCGACTTCAAGATCCTCTGGATGACCGTGCGGCACGCGCTGCGGCACAACGCGTACTAGAAACGTTTCCGCTGAAACAAACACTCCTTTCAGTGGGCGCTGAAGGTCTGTGACCTTCTCTCGCGCGCAGAAAGGAGACCTATGTCTCGCCTGGGATTTCCAATCCTCCTCCTTGCCCTCCTCGCTGCCTCGCCTGTCCTCTCGCAGCCTCCCGACCTGACCTACCACACCGTCACACCCTGCGTCCTCGTCGACACGCGCACCACCGGCGGCGCCTTCACAGCCGGTGAGACAAGGACCTACAACGTGGCCGGCTCCTGCGGCGTACCGGCATGGTCGAACAACGTCGCTCAGGCCCAGGCCGTGGCACTCACCATCACGGCGATCACACCGACAGGCGGCGGCAACATCAAGGCCTATGCCGCCGACCAGACCAACACGACGAGCGTGCTCAACTTCACGGCGAATATCAACGTCGCGAACACCACACCGGTAGCCCTGGCGCAGACGCCCGGAGTCGGCGACATCAAGATCAATGTGAGCAACTGGACCACGCACGTCCTCCTGACCGTCGTGGGCTACTACAGCCGCGACATCCAGACCGTCCACGTGCATCCTGTTCCAGGCGACGGCCTCGCGAGCGGCACGCGGCTGATCAACGCCCTCGCCGCCATCACCGACGCGTCGGCCACGAAGCGCTATGTCGTGAAGGTCGAGCCGGGGATCTACGACGTCGGCGCGACCATGCTGGAGATGAAACCGTACGTGGACATCGAAGGCTCGGGCCAGCAGGCCACGATCATCAAGGGTGTTGGCAACAACGACGACTCCCTGGTCATCGGCGTCGTCCGCGGAGCTTCGTCGTCCGAGTTGCGCGACCTGCAGGTCCAGAGCGCAGGCTCCGGGCCTTCTCAGCCCATTTCGATCGCAGTGATCATCTACAACGCCGATACGAGCATCCGCGACGTCACGATTTCGGTGACCGGGCTCAGCACGTGGGGCATTCGGAACTCGCACGCGCCGAGTTCCATCGAAGGGGTCACCATCAACTCGCAGGCCAGCGGCACCGGCTACGGCATCGGGAACAAGTTCATCCCTTCGACGCCCTCGATCAAACGGACGGTGATCCACGTCACGGCCAACAACGTGGCCTACGGAATCTCTTCTGTGGACGGCGCCGCACCCAAGGAGATACGCGACGTCGAGGTCGACGCCGCGGGCGGCAACCTGGCATACGGCTTCTATCTGAACTCGTTCCAGTTCGGGTCACCGAGCAGCCGCATCACCGACTCGACCCTCACCTCGAACGATATCGGCGTGTACTTCAGCGGCGACGAGTTGGACGTCGAGCACAGCCAAATCCGAGGGGCAGATTTTGGCATCTACAGCGACGTCTCCGGAACCATA
>DATANP010000530.1:0-10071 GCA_036266195.1 Thermoanaerobaculia bacterium
GTCCTTGAAGTTCCTGCAGTCCTTTGGGTCCTTCTCCCGGAATGCCCCCACCACCCGGCCTGTTCCTTCCTTCGTGAAGAGAGCCCTCCTCCCCCTGCTGCTGCTCCTGGCAAGCCCGGTCCTGGCGCAATCCGCGGCCACGCGCCAGGAGCTTCTCCGGCTGATCAACGCCGAGCGCTCCCGCGCGGGAGCGCCCGTGCTGCGCCTGGACGATGCCCTCACCCGCGCCGCCCAGCAGCACGCCGAGGAGATCTCCCGCAACGGCAACCTGAACAGCGGCTCGGCGGATGACATGCACCGCCGCATGACCCAGGCCGGCTACCAGGCCCACGAGTGGACCGAGAACCTCACCTCCTCCAGCGCGGACCTGGACGACGTCCTGCGCTACTGGAAGAACCGCAACCCGTCGAGCTTCCGCAGCCTCATGGACCCGGAATACAAGGACCTGGGGATCGGCCTCTCGCGGCTCGGCAACACGCCGCTCTACAGCTTCCTCTTCGCCGATCCTCTTGAGGAGCGCGGCGCGGAGGTCGTCGCGCGGGCTCTCCCGCAGGTGGGCCAGGGCGTCGTCGGCCTCCTGGCTGTGCCAGCGGCTGAGGTTCGCCCCGACGATGATCTTGCGCGTGGGCGAGGGGATCGACTCCGAGCTGAGGGTGGCTTCGAGGAAGTCCACCGGGTCGAGCGTGTCCGCGATCCAGCCAGCCAGGGCCAGGTCGTAGTCGCCGCGCTTGGCGCGCGAGTAGTAGTCCTGGGTGGTGGCGGTCGGCACGAGGTCCACCTGGATGCCGAGCTGGCCGATGCGCTCCGCGAGGTGCTCGCCCACCTTGCGCGGGTTCGGCAGGTAGGGGCGTGGACCGTAGATCAGGAGGAGCGACAGGCGGTCCGGCTTGCGCACGCCGGGCTGCGAGAGGAGGGCCCGCGCCTGGGCCAGGTCGGGAGTCAGGCCGTCGTTCGCCCGCGCCAGCATCGGCGGGAGAAGACTCGTAGCCGCGAAGGCCAGGGCGCTGGCGTAGAACATCTTGGCGATCTCCAGCCGGTCGATCGACAGGGCGATCGCCTTGCGCACCCTGGGATCGGCCAGGGCTGGACGCTCGGTGTTCATGTAGAGGATGGCCGTCGAGCTGCCCGGCTCGGTCCAGCGCCGGACGTTCTTGAGCTGCATGATGTCCTCGCGGGAGAGGACGTTGGTGAAGTCCACCTCGCCTGCTTCCAGCGCCGCGAGGAGCGCGGCCGGCCTGCCCTGGCCGTCGGGCGGGTAGACCTGGAAGGCGATCTCGTCGATGGCCGGCGGCTTGCGCGAATAGGGGTTGCGGACCAGGCGCATGCCGTCTTTCGTGCCAGCCATGTAGGGACCGGTGCCCAGGATCGCGCCTCCGGCCTCCAGGGTGACGCCGCAGAAGCGCCGCGCCAGGGCCATGTCGAAGCACGCGTTCGGCCGCTTGAGCCGGAAGACCACCCGGTAGCCCTGGACCTCGACGTCCGCCTGTTCCCGGAGCGTCGCGGCCCTGAGCACCGAATCGGCCACGTGCCGCGCGGTCAGCGGGGTGCCGTCCGAGAAGAAGATGCCGGCCCGCACGGCAGCACTGTAGACCGGCAGCCCGCCCGAAGATTCCCGGCGCAGCTTCTCGTGGAAGAGGAGCGGCTCGGGCTGGCCTCCGGCGGCCGCCGGCTGGGCGAAGGGGGACTCGTAGACCTGCGTCACCGCGAGCGCGCTGGTGAAGTCCTGGGCCTCCCTCGGGTCGAGGGTATTCACGGGGGCGAGCACCCCCACGCGCAGGATCTTCGTCTCGGACATGAGACTCATACGATACATCGGCGGAGAGGGGATTGCTGTAGGATCTCTCCCGCTTGACCTCTTCTCCGCCATCGCCGGTACCCGCGCGCCTCAGCGATCACCTGCGCCCCACCGCGGCGCACCGGAGGATCCTCGCGTTCGCCTGGGCCGCCTGGTGCACCGGCTTCTATTCGCTGATGCTCCTGTCGTTCGTGCTCAAGCCGATCCAGGAGGAGCTCGGGCTGTCGAAGGACGCACTCGCCCCGCTGACCGCCGTGGGAGTCGGAATGACCGGGGTCGGCGGGCTGCTGTTCGGCTGGATGAGCGACCGGCTCGGCCGCCGGCTGTCGATGGCGGTGTCGATCGCGGCCTTCTCGCTGGGCAATCTGGCGTGCGGGCTCGCTCCGAACCTCGCGACGCTGATCCTCGCGCGGGCCGTGGCCGGCCTGGGGATCGGCGGCACCTGGGGGGCGGGCCAGGCCATGCTCGGCGAGACCATCCCTCCGGCTCTCCGCGGGCGCTACGGCGCGCTCGCCCAGAGCGGCGCTCCGGCGGGCCTCGGGCTGGCGGCGATCGTGGGCTCGTTCCTGGCTCCCGGGATCGGCTGGCGGACAGTCTTCCTGATCTCCGCGCTGCCGTTCGTGGTGGTGCTCCTGTGGCGCCGGCTGCCCGAGTCCGACCTCTGGCTGGAGCACCGGCGCCGGCTCCACGACGGCCGGCTGGATGGCCGGGAGCTGGAGCGCGCCCGGCGGCCGGTCCTGGCTCAGCTCGTGGCCGGGGACATGATCGGCCTTTTCACCCGGGCGTTCCTGCTCACGGCCTTCAACATGTCGGCCTACTGGTTCGCGGTGGTCTGGCTGCCGCGGTATCTCCAGGAGGGGCGGGGGCTGTCGATCTTCGGCTCCGGCTGGTGGACGCTCGCGTTCGTGGCCGGCTCGGCGACCGGCTATCTCACGTTCGGGTGGTTCTCGGACCGGGTGGGCCGGCGGCGGGCGTTCGCGGCGTTCTGCGCGGTGACCGCGCTCGGGCTGGCCCTGGTGCTGTCGAAGGCGGTGTCTTCGAGCCCGGCTCTGGGTCTGATCTGCATGGTGGTGGCCGGGATCGGGACGGGCACCTGGTCGTGCTACGGTCCTTACTTCTCGGAGCTGTTCCCGACCCGGGTGCGGGGGGCCGCGATGTCCGTGATCATGAACGTCACCCGCGGCGTGCAGTTCGTGGCGCCGTTCGTCATCGCCGCCGTGGCCGGGCGGTGGGGCCTGGCCGGCGGGATCGCGCTGGCCGCGGGCTTCGCGGTCGTGGCCGGGGCCTGGGTCTGGACCCTTCCTGAAACCGCGGGTGCGCGGATCGAAGTCTAGGAGAAGCTCATGTCCGAACCTGAATCGAACCAGGGGTTCCGGCGCGCGGTTTCCCGGTGGGAGATCGTCGGCCTGTCGGTCAACGACGTGATCGGCAGCGGGGTCTACCTGCTGCCGGCGACGGCCGCGATGATCCTCGGGCCCATGAGCGTCTGGGCCGTGGTCCTGGCCGGGTTCGCCGTGCTGCTGCTGGTGCTCTGCTTCGCCGAGGCGGGCAGCTACTTCGACCGGCCCGGCGGCGCCTACCTCTACACGAGGGAGGCCTTCGGCGAGCTGGTCGGGTTCGAGGTCGGATGGATGACGTGGATCGCCCGCGTGTCCTCCGTGGCCTCGCTCTCGGTCGGGTTCGCCCAGGCGCTCGGCTATCTCTGGCCGCAGACGCAGCAGGGGATCGGACGGACGCTCGCCATCACGCTGCCTCTCCTGGCGCTGACCGCGATCAACATCGTGGGCGTCAAGTCGGGGGTGCGGACCGCGGTGTTCCTGGCCATCACCAAGACCCTGCCCCTGGTGGTGTTCATCGGCGCGGGCCTGTTCGCCATGTCCTGGACTCTCGCCACTCTTCCAACACCGCGCAACGGCTCGCTGGGGCAGGCGGCCCTCCTCCTGCTGTTCGCCTATGCCGGGTTCGAGAACACCCCGGCGCCGGCCGGCGAGTTCAAGAACCCGCGCCGGGACGTGCCGTTCGCGCTGGTGGTGCAGATCGTCCTGGTGACGCTGATCTACTCGGCGGTGCAGCTCGTGGCGCTCGGCACGCTGCCGGACCTGGCGCACTCGAAGACGGCGCTCGCGGACGCGGCGCGGCTCTTCCTGGGACCCTGGGGCGGCCTGCTCCTGACCATCGGCGCGGTGCTGTCGATCCTCGGCACGAACAGCAACACGGTGCTGGCCGGCCCGCGGTATCTCTATGCGCTCGCCGCCGACGGCTTCGGACCGCGGGCGCTCGCCTGGCTCCATCCGCAGTTCCGGACGCCCGTGGTGGCGATCCTGACGCAGACGGCCATCGCCCTGCCCCTGGCGCTCTCGGGCTCGTTCGAGAAGCTCGCGACCCTCTCGGTGGTGGCGCGGCTCGCGACCTATTTCGGCACGGCCGCGGCGGTGCTGGTGTTGAGGAAGAAGTACCCGGACGTGCCGGGCCGGGTGAGGATCCCGGGCGGCCCGGTCATCCCGGTGGCCGCCCTGCTCCTCTGCGTGGCGTTCGCGGCGAGCGCCGAGAGGAGCAACCTCATCGCCGGCGCGATCGCGATCGTGGTGGGGTACCTGCTCTACCTGATCCGCCGGGAACCGGTCAGCTCCGGAACGGCTTCTTGAGGTAGCCCTTGGCCCGGCTGCGGATGTCGCCGTCGCCGTCGTAGCCCTTCATGGCCAGGACGTCGCGGTAGCAGCGGACCGCGTCCTGGCGCTTGCCCAGGGCGTCGAAGGCCATGCCCTTG
Source organism: Thermoanaerobaculia bacterium (assembly GCA_036266195.1). GTDB lineage: Bacteria > Acidobacteriota > Thermoanaerobaculia > Multivoradales > UBA5704 > DATMER01. The sequence goes on from DATANP010000530.1 coordinate 4,563, forward strand.
CGCAGCTTGCCGAGCGCCTTGTACTCGGACTCGACGGGCCTCTGGGCGGTGAGCCGCTCCAACTGATTGATGTAGCCGAGCGCCTCGGCCGGCCGCCCCTGCCACATGGTGGTGCGGGCCAGCAGGTAGAGCGCCTGCTCGGCCATGGCGTCGGTGTAGCCGCTCTGGCCCTGGCTGTGGCGGGCGAGCACGTTCTGGAACACCCTCTCGGCCTCTCCGAACCGCCCGAGCCGCTCATAGATCCGGCCCTCGTAGAGCTGGAAGATCGAGTTGTCCGGGTGCCGGGCGCGCAGCCACTGGGCATAGCGCAGCGAGGCCTGGTAGTCCTTCTCGAAGATGTAGTGGATCTGGAGCAGCGAATAGGCCGCCTCCGCCGAGACGAACTGGCCCTTGCGCATGGCCCTCTCGAGCTCGGTGATCCCCCGGTCCTTGTCGCCCTTGGGGAACAGCCGGGCGAACGGACGCAGGACGCGGTACTGCTTCGGCACCTCGTCGGCCAGGTAGTCGAACAGGCCGATGCCGAAGTAGAGGTCGTCGTTGTTGGGGTCGCGCTTGCGGACCTCCTGGAGCGTCTTCAGGGCCTGCTGGCCGTCGCGCGCGGCGCGCAGCCAGTTCCTCCGGTCGGCGTGGAGCCGGCCGCGCAGCGCGTGCGCGCCCGCCTTGAAGAACAGCGCGTCGAGGTCGCCCGGGTTCTTCCTCAGGCGCCGGTCGCAGACGTCGAGCACGTTCTCCATGGCCTCGAACACGGCCGGGTCCTGCGACGGATCGTCGGGCTCGATCTGGATGGCCCACCACGGCAGCAGGGCCTGGAGGTAGGGGCCGACCGGGTGGTCGGGATAGCGCGCGGTGATCTCCGAGAAGATGCTGTCCGCGGCGCCGAAGTCCATGTCGTACAGATAGTTCAAGCCCACCCGCGCCTGCTCCTGGAACCAGGGGTCGGCGAGGATCGAGGCCGGCCGGGTCTGGGCCGCGGCCGGGATCGGTATCGCCAATACGACGGCCAGGGCGAGGACGAACGCCAGGGTGTGTTTCATGGACAAAAAAACGTCCAAAAAGTTGATCCCATTCCAGCCATCGCGGAAGAGGGCGGGGGCTCCCTCTCCCCCGGCACGGGGGAGAGGGCCGGGGAGAGGGGGAATGGGATCAACCGGCCGGCACCAGCCGGGACCGCTCGCCGTCCCACCGCCATTGGGCTTCGCGGCCATGGAGATGGACGCCTCCGAGCCAGCGGTCGATGCCGTGGAGCTGGACCCAGTCCTCGCGGCGTTCGAGCACCTCGCGGCCGGTCCCGGTCAGGCTGAGGCGCAGGTTGCGGATGAGGCCGCCCGGCCCGGGCTCCATCCGGAGCAGCGGCATGGGGCTGGAGGCCAGCACCTTCAGGCAGCGCAGGAACGAGCTGTCGCCGAGGAAAGGCCGGGACTCCAGAGCCTGCACGGCCCGGAACAGCGACTCGAAGGTATCGAACCCCGAGTCGATGCCGAGCAGCACCTGGCGTTCCGTCCGCGAAAGGCCGTCGCGGGTCCACGGGAACTCCTCGAGGTGCCGCTGGAGCGCGTCGGCCAGGAAGGGCAGGGCGGAGGTGTCGCGGCGCAGCGCGACCTCCAGGCCGATCGGCTCGGGCGCGCAGAACGCCCTCCAGGCGTGGCGGGCCAGGAAGATCTGCTTCTCGCTGACCGGCTCGCGGCGGTCGAGGAGCGAGGCCATCTGGGCGGGCGAGAGCTGGCCTAGACCATGAAACGGCTCGATGCCGGGGAACGAGCCGATGCAGATCAGGCTCAGCCGGGTGCTGCTGCCGAGGTCGTCGCGCGAGCCGAACCAGTCGAGCAGCCGCAGGAGCTGGAGCTGGTCGAACAGGTCGTGCTCCAGCCAGATCACCACCTCGTCGAACCCGCGGCTGCTCTCCAGCGCCCGGTCCCACTCGGTCAGATCGGCGAGGCAGCGGTCGTAATCCCCATAGCCGCACTCGGCCAGGTAGCGCGCGCGCACCTTGCGCCAGCGCTCCGGCAGCAGGCCGGCCGGCGCCGGGCCCTCGTGCAGGACATCCGCGGAGAGCGTGATCTCCCCCTGGACGCCCGAGCGCCCGAGCTGGTCGGCCGCGCAGTCGCCGTTGAGCACGTGGAGGATCCGGGCGGGCGCGGGTCCCTTCCTGGGCACGGCTGGACGCCCGGCCGCGATAGCCGCGAGGGCAGCCGGCACCGGCACCGACAACATCAGGTTCGAGATCTTGGGCTCGGCCATGGGATTCCCACCCGGGAGGGTGCCCACGATTGTACGGCAGACCGGGGGCCGCCGGGGCGTCGGACCGGGCCATGTACAATCAGACCGTCAAGCCTTTGCCGCAAGAACCCGAAAAGGGGACCTGGTTGATCGGCAGGACGATCTTGCAGTATCGAATCCTGGAACGCCTTGGAGCCGGTGGCATGGGGGAGGTCTACCTCGCCAAGGACCTCCGTCTCCGCCGGAAGGTGGCGCTCAAGTTCCTGTCTCCGGAGCAGGCGGGCCGTCCGACGTTCCTCGACCGCTTCCGGCTCGAGGCCCGCGCCGCGGCGGCGCTCCAGCACCCCAACATTGTCACGATCTACGCCGTCGAGGAGGCCGACGGCCTGCCGTTTCTGGCCCTGGAATTCGTCGAAGGCTCGACGCTCGAAGATCTCATCCCGCCCGGCGGCATGCAGCTCGACCGGATGCTTCGGATCGCGGTCCAGTTGGCCGACGCCCTGCGCGCGGCCCACGAGCACGGCGTCATCCACCGCGACATCAAGCCGCGGAACCTGATGATCGACTCCGGGGAGAGGCTCAAGGTCCTCGACTTCGGCATCTCCAAGCGCCTGCCGGCCGAGGACCAGCCCACGCTGGTCGGCGGCGAGCCGACCGAGGCGCTGACCCGGGAGGGGCAGATCCTCGGCACCGTCTCCTACATGTCTCCCGAGCAGCTCCAGGGCCTGCCGCTCGACCCGCGCTCGGACCTGTTCTCGGCCGGCGTCGTCCTCTATCAGATGGCCACCGGCCGGCTCCCGTTGCACAGCTCGAGCCCGGCCGAGCAGATGATCAAGATGCTGGAGGAGCGCGTCCCCCTGCCGGGCGTGGTCCGGGCCGGCCTGCCGCGGCGCTTCGACGAGATCGTCGGGCGCTGCCTGGAGAGAGATCCGCGCCAGAGGTACCAGAGCGCGCGGGTGCTGCGCGACGACCTGGAGGCGCTGGCGCGGGACCCGGTGTCGAGCCCTCACATCCCTACCCTCCCCGAGCCCCCGGCCCCCCGGCCGCCGCTCCGGAAGCTGGCGATCGGCGGATTGCTCGCCGCGCTGGTCCTGCTGGCCGGAGCGTCGGGCCTGATCCGGCGCCAGCCCGCGGTCCGGGGCGGCCCCCATGCCCTGGCGGTGCTGCCGCTCGAAAATCTCTCCAACGAGCAGGAGTACTTCGTGGATGGCATGACCGACGCGCTGATCGCCTCCCTTTGCAACGTCGGCCGGGTGCGCGTGATCTCGCGGCAGTCGGTGATGCGCTTCAAGGGGTCGGACCTCGCCCTGCCGGCCATCGCCCGCCAGCTCGGCGTGGACCTCGTGCTCACCGGCTCCGTGGTGCGCTCCGGGCTGCAGGTCCGGATCACCACCAACCTCGTGCAGGCCGACCCGGAGCAGCAGCTCTGGGCGGAGACCTACGAACGCGACTTGAAGGACATCCTCGCGCTGCAGGACGAGGTGGCGCGCGAGGTCGCGGGACAGGTGCGGCTGGAGCTCACCGACCAGGAGCGCAGCCGGCTGAGCGACGCGAAGCCTGTCGATCCCGCGGCCTACGAGCTCTATCTCCAGGGGAAGTTCCAGTTGCAGAAACGGACCCAGGTTGCGCTGGCGAAGGCGGTCGACGCGTTCCAGGCGGCGACCCGGAAGGACCCGCGCTACGCGCCCGCCTACGCCGGCGAGGCGGATGCCCGGTTCCTGCTCGGCTACTTCCGGTTCGAGCCCGTCGAGGCGTCGTACGCGAAGGCCCGGGCCGCCGCGGCGAAAGCGCTCGATCTCGATCCGTCGCTGGCCGAGGCCCACGCCGCGATGGGCAACCTGCTCCGCTATCAGGACTGGGACGGGCCCGGCGCCGAGCGCGAGTGGCAACGGGCCCTGGCGCTCAATCCCAACTATGAGAGTGTGCACCACTGGCTCGGCAACCATCTGAGCTCGGTCGGCCGCATGGCGGAGGCCGGGGAGCACCTGGAGACGGCCCGCCGGCTCAACCCCCTTTCGCCGTCGATCCACACCGCCCTCGCCGGGTACTTCCTCCGGTTGCGCGAGCTCGACCGCTCCGCCGAGCAGGCCGGCAAGGCGATCGACCTGGAGCCGGGCTACCCCGTCTCCTACGAGATCCTCTGGGCCGTCCGGCACACGCAGGGCCGGCCCGACGAAGCCTTCCAGGCGTACGAGAAGGCGCTCGCTCTCTCGGGCTACCAGGAAGCCGCGGAGGCCGCCCGCCGGGCCCTCGCGAAATCCGGCTACCGCGCCGCCCTGGCCGCGGCCGGAGAGGCTCTGGCCCGGCACCCGGAGGAGGCGCCGGTGTCGCTGGTCGCCTCGACCTTCGCCCTGGCGGGCGAGAACGACCGCGCCCTCAAGTGGCTGGCGACGGGCGTGGACCGCCACGAGCCGTTCGTGCTCTGGCTGCGGCAGGACGTCGAGTGGGAGGGCCTGCGCGGCGATCCCCGCTTCCAGCGGCTCGTCGAGCGGGTGGACGACCTGCGCCCGGCCACGCCACCGGCCTCGGTGCAGCCGGATCAGGTGCCCGAGTCTTCGCCTTCCTCGCTGTCGGCGTCACTGTCTTCGTCTTCCGGATCCGCTTTCGGGTCCTGCGAAGGCCATCGGAACTGGAAATTGAACTGGAAAGCGATGTTGCCGGGGAATCCGTGCTGCGACGTGGTGCTGGCACCCTCCGCGAACGCGCTGTTCTCTCCGATGTAGGCGCGGATGCGCTCCGCATCCCCGCTGAGCAGCAGCTCCTGCTCCTCCTGGCTCAGACCGCTCTCCCTGAGGAGAGGCCTGGGGTCGTCCAGGAACGCATCCAGTTTCACCGGGTCCTTCGACAGCATGATCAGGAACTCCGTGACCCTCTCGGACATGGTGTCTCCCTCCAGAACAGGATTCAGGTGTCGGATGGCACAAGACGCTTGATGGCTTCCCAGTCGTACTCGACCGCCTCGAGCGGGGGCACATACAGGGTGGAGGAGCCCGTCACGTCGGAGCGGGCCAGGTCGTGAAGGGGGATGCGCTCGGCGCGCGAGGGACAGGTGGGAATGCTCGACGCCTCGTAGAGGATCATCTCGTGACCGGCGGGATAGTGCTCCTCCAGGATCTTCTGCAGGACGAGCAGGCCGTTCGGACCCCACAGGCGTTCCTCCTTGTAGATCGGCACCCCGACGGAGGCGATCTGCCACAGGATCAGGGGGCTCGTGGGGTCGAACCGCCTCTTCCGGAAGACGAAGCTGGTCGCGTCATACATCTGGCAGCCCTGGTCGCCGGGATCGAGCCCG
>DATANP010000531.1:0-8741 GCA_036266195.1 Thermoanaerobaculia bacterium
AAACCGCCGGCGAGGCGCCGGCGGTCCCAGGATTCCGGAGCAGCCGGCGTACATGATCTATACGTCAGGCTCGACGGGCCGGCCGAAGGGCGCTTTGAACGCGCATCGCGGAATCGTGAACCGTATCCTGTGGATGCAGCAGGAGTATGGCCTCACGCCGGAAGACCGGGTTCTCCAGAAAACTCCTTTCAGTTTCGACGTCTCGGTCTGGGAGTTCTTCTGGCCCCTGATCGTCGGCGCCCGGCTTGTCGTCGCGCGTCCGGGCGGACACCAGGACCCGGCGTACCTGGTGGAGACGATCCGGCGCGAAGAGATCACCACGCTTCACTTCGTGCCTTCGATGCTCCAGGTTTTCGTGGAGCAGCCCGGAGTCGAGCAGTGCACCAGCCTGCGCCGGGTGATGGCGAGCGGCGAGGCCTTGCCGGCCGACCTTGCGAAACGTTTCTTTGCCCGGATGCCGCAGGGCGTGGAGCTGCACAACCTCTACGGTCCCACAGAAGCCGCGGTGGACGTGACCTGGCACGCCTGCCAGCCGGGCGAGGAGCGGGTTCCGATCGGCCGGCCGGTGGCGAATACGCGCATTCATATCCTCGACCGCGAGGGCAACCCGGTGCCGGTCGGCGTAGCCGGCGAGCTGCTCATTGCGGGCGTCCAGGTGGGCCGCGGATATCTGCACCGGCCGGACCTGACAGCGGAGCGCTTCATTCCGGATGAGGGCGGAGCGCGGATGTATCGCACGGGTGACCTCGCGCGCTGGCTTGCGAACGGCGAGATCGAATATCTGGGCCGTATCGATCATCAGGTCAAGATCCGTGGCTTCCGCATCGAGTTGGGGGAGGTCGAAGCCGCCCTGGCGCGGCATCCTGGAGTGCGCGAAGCCGTGGTGCTCGCCCGAGACCAGGTTCTCGCCGCCTATGTGGCACCCCCGATCAAGGGCGATCTGCGCGACTTCCTCCGCGCCTCGCTGCCCGAGCACATGGTGCCCTCGGGCATTGTGTTCCTCGACGCCATGCCGCTCACCCCGAACGGCAAGGTGGACCGCAAAGCGCTCGCCCGCATCGAACCCGAGCGCACGCAGGACGCGGCGTTCATGGCTCCGCGAAGTGCCACCGAAGAAAAACTGGCGGAGATCTGGCGCGATCTGCTCGGCGCGGAACGGATCGGCGTGGAGGACAGCTTCTTCGACCTCGGCGGCCACTCACTTCTCGGCACGCGGGTCGTCTCCCGGGTGCGCGACGCCTTCGGGATCGACCTGCCGCTGCGCGTCCTCTTCGAGGCGCCCACGCTCGGTGCTCTGGCGGCGCGCATCGAACCCGGAGAGGGCGCCGAGGCGCCTGCGATCGTTCCGGGTCCGCGGACGGACGACCTGCCGCTCTCCTTCGCGCAGGAACGCCTGTGGTTCCTGGAGCAGCTCGAGCCCGGCGGCTCGGCCTACAACCTGCCTCTCGCGCTACGCCTCTCCGGTCCGCTCGACGTGGCGGCGCTCGCCGAGGGCTTCCGCGGGATCGTCCGGCGGCACGAAGCCTTGCGAACCACGTTCCCCGCCTCGAACGGCCGGCCCGTGCAGCGCATCGCCTTTGAGGTGGATCTGAAGCTTCCAGTGATCGATCTGAGCGGGCTCGCGGAGAAGGAGACGGAGCTGCGCCAACTCGCCGCCGAGGAGGCCGCTCGGCCGTTCGACCTGGTCGAGGGACCGGTCCTCCGCACCTTGCTGGTGCGCCTGGACGAGCGGGAGCACGCCTGCCTCGCCACGCTTCACCACATCGCGGGCGACGCCTGGTCCCTGGGCGTGCTCGTCCGCGACATGGCCGCGCTTTACATTGGAAAACCCCTGCCGGAGCTGCCGGTCCAGTACGCCGACTTCGCGGTCTGGCAGCGTGGCCAGTTGAGCGGCGAGGCTCTGGAATCGCAGCTCGTCTGGTGGCGCGAGGCCCTGGCCGGTGCGCCGGACGTGCTGGAGCTGCCTTCCGATCGACCTCGACCCGCGGTGCGCACCTCGCGCGGCGGCTCCATCCGGGTGGAGCTGGCCGGCCTCGGCGCGCTCCGCGAGGTGGCGCGGCGCGAAGGGGCCACGCTCTTCATGACCCTGCTCGCCGGCTTCCAGGCGCTGCTGCACCGCATCACCCATCAGGACGACCTTCTGATCGGTACTCCGGTCGCCGGACGCAACCGCACCGAGATCGAGGATCTGATCGGTTTCTTCGTCAACTCGCTCGTCCTGCGCGGCCGGCCCGCCGCCCGCCTGTCCTTCAGCGACCTGCTGGCACAGGCCCGGACCGCGGCGCTCGGCGCGTTCGCGCACCAGGATCTGCCGTTCGAAAAGCTGGTCGAGGAGCTGGGCGTCGAAAGAAACCTTTCGCATCACCCGCTGTTCCAGGTCCTGCTGGCGCTCCAGAACGCTCCGATCGGCGCCATGGAGCTGCCGGGCCTGACCCTTTCGGACCTCGGCGTCGCCGGCACCACGGCCAAGTTCGACCTCATGCTCTCGCTCACCGAAGTGGGGGAGGACGGCCTGGATGCGATCCTGGAGTACAGCGCCGACGTGTTCGAGGAATCCACGGCCCGGCGCCTGCTGGAGCACCTGCGGACGCTGCTCCACGGCGCGGCCCAGGATTCCGCGCGCCCGCTCTCCGAGCTGCCGCTGCTGAGCGCCGCCGAGATCGAACAGCTTCGCGGGTGGAACGATCGCCGATCGGAATATCCGTACGCCTGCGTCCACGAGCTGTTCCAGGCAGAGGTGGACCAGCACCCGTTCGCGGCCGCAGCGGTTTTCGACGGCACGACCTTCTCGTACCTGGAGCTGGACGAGCACGCCAACCGGCTGGCCAACTATCTCCAGGAGCTGGGAGCGGGGCCCGGCACGCCGGTCGCGATCTATCTCGAGCGCTCGCTCGACATGATCGTGGCCACGCTCGCCGTGCTCAAGGCCGGCAGCGCCTACATTCCGCTCGACACCTCCTACCCGGAGGAGCGCCTGGCCTTCATGCTCGAAGACGCCCGGGCGCCGGTGCTCATCACGCGCGAGCGCTGGCTCGGCCTGTTCCCGGGCGAAACGGTGTGGCCGGTCTGCCTCGACCGCGACGCCGACATGCTGGCCGGGCGCAGCAGCTTCGCCCCGGTTTCGTACGCGACGCCGGAAAGCCTTGCTTATGTGATCTATACCTCGGGCTCCACGGGCCGGCCCAAGGGCGTGGCCGTGCCGCACAAGGCCATCGTCCGGCTGGTGCGCAACACGAATTATGTGGACATTCAGCGGGACGACGTGATCGCCCAGGCCTCGAACACCTCGTTTGACGCGGCCACCTTCGAGATCTGGGGCGCGCTGCTCAACGGCGCCCGCATGGTGGGCGTGAGCAAGGACACGATGCTCTCGCCGCGCGATCTTGCCTCGCAGATCCGACGCGACGGCATCACCATGCTCTTCCTCACCACCGCGCTGTTCAATCAGGTTGTCCGCGAGCTGCCGGACGCCTTCGAGCCGCTCCGCGCCCTTCTCTTCGGCGGCGAGGCGGTCGATCCGGCCACCGTGCGGCTCTGCCTGCGCTCCGGCCCGCCGGAGAGGCTGCTCCACGTCTACGGCCCCACCGAGAGCACCACCTACGCCTCGTGGCACCTCGTGGAGGATGTGCCGCCAGGCGCCACGACCGTGCCGATCGGCCAGCCGCTGGGTAACACTACGCTCCTCGTGCTCGATCCCGAGCTGAATCTCGTTCCGGTCGGAGTCACCGGCGAGCTTTATATCGGCGGCGACGGTCTGGCCTGGGGATATCTCAATCGTCCGGAGCTGACCGCCGAGCGTTTCGTGCCCGATCCGTTTGATATCGGAGGGGGTGGCGGCCGTCTTTATAAAACCGGCGACCTGGTTCGCCGCCGCGTGGACGGCGCGATCGAATTCCTCGGCCGCGCCGATTTCCAGGTCAAGGTGCGCGGCTTCCGCATCGAGCTTGGAGAGATCGAATCGGCTCTCGTCTCCCATCCCGGCGTGAAGGACGCGGCCGTGCTCGCCTTGGGGGAAGGCGGAGACAAGCGGCTCGTCGCCTACGTGGCGGGAGAGAGAGAAGGAGAAGGGCTCCGCGAATACCTTTCTGACCGCCTGCCGTCCTTCATGATTCCTTCCGGCTGGGTGTTCCTCGACGCCCTGCCCCTCAACCCGAACAGCAAGGTGGACCGCCGGGCGCTCGCCCGCATCGAGCCGGAGGTGGAAGCGGTTTCGATCGAATATGTCGCGCCGCGCACGCCCATCGAACAGATGCTCGCCGGCGCCTGGACCGATCTGCTCGGTCCGGTCCGCGTCGGAGCGCGGGACGACTTCTTCGAGCTGGGCGGCCATTCGCTGCTCGCCACCCGGATGATCTCGCGGGTGCGCGAGCTGTTCGAAGTGGATCTGCCGTTGCGGGCCGTGTTCGAAGCGCCGACCCTCGAAGGCCTGGCGCTCCGGATCGAGCGCGCTCAGACCGACTCCATGGGAGTCCCGCTCACCCCGCCGCCGATCGTGCCGGTGCCTCCGGAAGACCGCGGCCCGACTCCGCCGCTCTCCTTCGCGCAGGAGCGTCTCTGGTTCCTCGACCGCCTGGAGCCCGGCACCGCGTTCTACAGCGTGCCCGCGGCCCTGCGCATGACGGGCGATCTCGACGTCCTGGCGCTGGCCCGGGCCCTGCGCGGGATCGTCCAGCGCCACGAGGCCCTGCGCACCACCTTCGATCAGATCGAAGGCATACCGTTCCAGGTCATCTCCGAGGGGACGGATGTACCGCTGCCGGTCGTCGATCTCACCGCGCTACCCGCGGACCGGCGGGAGGACGAGGCCCGCGTGCGATTGACCGCCGAATCCCTGCGGCCGTTCGACCTTCAGACCGGGCCGCTGCTGCGCGCCCTTCTCCTGCGCCTGGACGAGCGGGAGTGGCGGGCCTTCTTCAATCTCCACCACATTGTGGCCGACGGCTGGTCCATTGCCGTGCTGGTCGACGAGCTGGCGGCTCTCTACCAATCCGAATCCCTGCCGCCGCTCCCGGTCCAATACGCCGACTTCGCCGTGTGGCAGCGCGAATGGCTCGACGGCGATGTGCTTGCCGCTCACATTTCCTATTGGAAGGAGCGCCTGCGCGGCGCCCGCACCGTGCTCGACCTGCCGACCGACCGGCCGCGTCCGCCCGTGCAGACCTTCCGCGGCACAGCCCGGGCCGTGAGCCTGCCGATCGATCTTTCGCACCTCGCCCGCGAGCACGGTGTCACCCTCTACATGGCTCTCCTCGCCGCCTGGCAGACGCTGCTCTATCGCTACACCCAGCAGGAGGACCTGCTCGTCGGCTCGCCGGTCGCGGGCCGCGGCCGGCGCGAGCTTGAAAACCTGATCGGTCTGTTCGTCAACACCGTAGTCCTGCGCGGCGAGCTGTATCGGCCGGACGGTGGAGAGCCGACCTTCGCCGAGCTGCTGGAGACCACGCGGAGCACCGCGCTCGGCGCGTTCGCGCACCAGGACCTGCCGTTCGAGCGTTTGGTAGACGAGCTGCAGATCGAGCGCAGCCTGGCGCGCCACCCCGTTTTCCAGGTCGTGCTCGCGCTCCAGAACGCGCCTTCGGGCGAGCTGCGCCTGCCGGGCCTGACCCTGGAGCCTCTGAGCCTGGAAGGCGGCACGGCCAAGCTCGATCTCCTCCTGTCGTTCTCGGAGACTCCGGCGGGTCTGGAAGGCGTCTGCGAGTACAGCACCGACCTGTTCGACCCGAGCACCATCGACCGCATGACCGGCCACCTGCGCACCCTCCTCGAAAGCGCCGTGACCGATCCGGGCCGCCGGCTGTCGGACCTGCCGCTCCTCACCGAGGCCGAGCGGCACCAGGCGCTCGCCGAGTGGACCGACACCGCCGAGCCGTTCGAGCCCGCCACCTTCGATCAGGTTTTCGCGGCCACCGCCGCGCGGGTTCCGGACCGCGAAGCCGTCGTGTTCGGAGATCAGCGCCTCACCTACGCCGACCTCGCGAGGAGGGTTGACCGGCTGGCCCGCCGGCTGCGCGACCTGGGCGTCGGACCCGAAGAGCTGGTCGGCATCTGCGCCGACGAAGGCATCGAGCGAATCGTGGCCGTGCTGGGCGTGTTCCGGGCCGGCGGCGCCTACCTGCCGCTCGATCCGTCGCACCCGCGCGAGCGCCTCGCCTGGATGCTGGAGGACGCCCGCGTGCGCGTGCTGCTCGCGAGGGAAAACCTTTTGGAAGCCCTGCCGGAGACCTCCGCGACCGTCCTCCTGCTCGACGGCGTCGTGGAGGAAGGGCGCGACGAATCGCGCCCCTGCGATCCTCCGCAGGTCTCTCCGGACAACCTCGCTTATGTGATCTATACCTCCGGCTCGACCGGCCGGCCGAACGGCGTGCTCGTGCGGCACGGCTCGGCTGTCCATCTGATCGAAAGGGCCGCGCGGCAGCTCGGCGTGGACGACGGAAGCCGGGTCCTGCAGTCCGTCTCCTTCAGCTTCGACGCCTCGGTCCTGGAGACCTGGCTCGCCTTCGCAACCGGTTCCACCCTGTGTGTGACCCGGCGCGAGACCCGGATGTCCGGGCCCGCCCTGGCGGAGATGATGCGCCGCGAATCGATCACGCACGCGGTGGTGACGCCGTCCGTGCTCGGCGGCCTGCCGCGCGAGCCGTTCCCGGCCCTGCGCACGATCAGCGTGGGAGGCGACAACTGTCCGGCCGAGCTGGCCACGCGCTGGGCGCCGCCGCAGTCCACCTCGCGGCTGCTCAACTGCTACGGCCCCACGGAGACCACCATCTACGCCGTGGCCAAGGAGTGCGTCGGCACCTTCCGCAAGGAGCCGCCGATCGGCCGTCCGCTGGGCAACATCCGCGTCTATCTGGTGGACCCGTCGGGCCGGCCCGTGCCCATCGGCGTTCCGGGCGAGCTGTGGCTCGGCGGAGAGGGTGTGGCGCGCGGCTACCTGAACCGGCCGGAGCTGACGGCCGAGCGTTTCCTGCCGGATCCGTTCTCGTCCAGGCCCGGAGAGCGGCTGTACAAGACCGGCGACCTGGTCCGCTACCTGCCGAACGGCGACGTCGAGTTCCTGGGCCGCGTCGACCGCCAGGTGAAGGTCCGCGGCCTGCGCATCGAGCTGGGAGAGATCGAGGCCGCGCTCGGCAAGCACCCTTCGGTCGCCGAGTGCGCCATCCTGGTCCTCGGCCATGGGAGCGACAAGCGGCTCGTGGGCTTCGTCGTGGCCCGGAAGCAGACCGATCAGGAATCGGGCCCCCTCGTCTCGCAGCTTCGCGATCACCTGCGCCAGACCCTGCCCGACTACATGGTTCCGGCGAGCTTCCTCTTCCTGGAAGCCATGCCCCTCACCCCCGTGGGCAAGGTGGACCGCCGCACCCTGTCCCAGATGGACCTCGTCCAGGACTGGGACGTCGAGAGGGTGGAGGCCCGCGACGTCCTGGAGCTGGAGCTGGTGAGGATCTGGGAAGAGGTTCTGGGCATCCCGAGGATCGGCGTGCGCGACAACTTCTTCGAGCTGGGCGGCCATTCGCTCCTGGCGGTGCGCCTGGTCGAGCAGGTCCAGCAGCGCTTCGGTCGCGACCTGCCGCTCGCGGTCCTCTTCCAGGGCGGCACGGTGGAGGAGATGGCGGCCCTGCTGCGCCAGGAGGAGCCCGCGGCGGCCTCCTGCCTCGTCAGCATCCATCCGGAAGGCACGGCAAGGCCGTTCTTCTGCGTCCACCCGGCCGGAGGCGACGTGCTCTGCTTCGCGGCGCTGGCGCGGCAACTGGGACCGGATCAGCCGTTCTACGGCCTCCAGTCGCAGGGCATGGCCGGAGACGCCGAGCCGCTCACCCGGGTGGAGGACATGGCCGCGCTCTACCTCCAAGAGATCCGGAGAGTCCAGCCGGAGGGACCGTACTCGCTGGGAGGCTGGTCGCTGGGAGCCCTGATCGCCTTCGAAATGGCGCGACAGCTCCGGGCCGCGGGAGAGGAGATCGCGCTCCTGGCCGTCCTCGACAGCTCGCCCGACATCCCGGATGCCGGTCAGAACGCGCAGGCCGAGAACGAAACCAGCGCGATCCTGGAGATCGCCGCCTACGTCGAGAGGCTCTGGGGCAAGAATCTCGGCCTCACCCCGGCCGACCTCGAAGGCCTGGACGCGGAAGCGGGGCTGGAGATCCTCCTGGAGCGCCTGCGGGCCGCCGACTTCCTGCCGCCGGGAGCGGGCGTGGGCCAACTCCGCCGCATCCTGAAGGTCTACCAGGGCAACACCCTGGCCGCGAAGCGCTACGTCCCGGCCCGCTACCCGGACCGCGTCACGGTCTTCAAGGCCTCGGAAGTCCCGGCGGAGGTGCAGCAGGCTCCGGACCTCGGCTGGGGCCGCATCTCGGGAGAGGCGGTGGACGTCCATGCCGTGCCCGGCGACCACATCACCATGCTCGCTGAGCCGAACGTCCACGAGCTGGCCCGGCGCCTGAAGGCCGTGCTGGAGGATGCCTTTGCCGAGCCGGCGGGGGTGGTGTAGGTCCTTAGGGCCGCCGCCCCGCGCAGCCGGAAGATTCCCGCGCCGACAGGGAGTAGTCCGTGCAGGGGCGTTCGAGAGCACGCCCCTGCCGTTTCCTGAAAGATCAGGAGCCGCCCGGATTTCTTCAGATCGTGCGCCTGTGCGCTCAGGAATCACGCCGCTGCGTTCAGGAGCCTCCGGGTCCGGTTCAGGAAGCCCATCGATCCGATCAGGAGCGTCAAAGATCGCGGCAGGAGGCGCACAGATCCGGACAGGA
>DATANP010000532.1:0-5030 GCA_036266195.1 Thermoanaerobaculia bacterium
CAGCTTCGCGAGCGGCTCGTCCAGGTCCGAGGGAAGAAAGAGGCCGGAGGTGAGACGGTCGCGCTGCGGACCCGGCCGGCGGAGGGCGTCCGCGGCTTCGGCTCCCAGGCGGTCGGACGGTGGAGCGCCCACCGGGTTGAAGCGCATCGTGGGGATGCGCTGCCGGAGCAGCCACCCGAGCGGTCCGCCGAAGTTGGCATAGATCGCTTCGAACGCGGTCTGGATCTGCGAGAGCGCGTGCTCCGCGGCCCAGCGGACCAGCGGCAGGTCCTCGGCGCGCCGGCCCTCGGCCTCGAAGCGCCGTAGCGCGCAGAAGCCCAGGTACATCCAGGAGAGGACGTCCGCGAAGCGGCCCGAGAGCTTCTCGCGCAGCTTGAGCCGGCTGCCGAGCGTCAGCAGGGCGAGGTCGGTGAGCAGAGCGAAGCGCGCCGAGGCCCACGAGAGCCTTTTGTAATACCGGTTCAGCGGACCGCCTGGAGATCGCGCGAGCCAGCCACGGGTGAGGCCGAGGAGGAGGGCCCGGGCGGCGTTGCGGACGAAGAACGCCGCGTGCCCGAAGAGGGCGCGACGAAGAGCCTTGCCGTCCTCCGCCTCCAGAGCCGCCATCTCGCGGTGGACCCAGGGATGGCAGCGGATCGCGCCCTGGCCGAAGAGGATGAGGGTGCGGGTGAGGATGTTCGCGCCCTCGACCGTGATGCCGATTGGCGCTCCGATATGGGCCCGGGCCAGGAGGTTCCGCGGCCCGAGGCAGATCGCGGCGCCGCCGAGCACGTCCATGCCGTCCTGGGCCAGGGCCCGCGCCAACTCGGTCTGGTGGTACTTGGAGATCGCGGAGAGGACCGACGGCCGATGCCCGGCGTCCACCCCGGCGCAGGTGAAGACGCGGGCGGCCTCCATCAGATAGAGAAGGCCGGCGATGCGGGCGAGCGGCTCCTCGACCCCTTCGAAGCGTCCGATTTCGGTCCCGAACTGGCGCCGCACCATGCTGTAGGCGCCCACCACCCGGGCCACGTACTTGGCGCCGCCCACGGACTGCGCCGGCAGCGAGATGGCCCGGCCGGCCGAGAGCGCCTCCATGAGCATTTGCCAGCCACGGCCGGCGCAGGCCGGGCCGCCGAGGATCGCGTCCACCGGTACCAGCACGTCCCGGCCCTCGGTGGGTCCGTTCGGGAACGGAACGCCCAGGGGATCGTGCCGGTCGCCGATCGAGATCCCCGGCAGGTGGGCAGGCACGAGCGCGACCGTGATCCCCACGTCCTCGCCCCTGCCGAGCAGGTTTTCGGGGTCGCGCAGCCGGAAGGCGAGGCCGAGGAGGGTGGCGACCGGCGCCAGGGTGATGTAGCGCTTGCTCCAGTTGAGGCGGATCGCCAGCCGGCCGTCGCCGCTGCGGAAGAGCACCCCTTCGGATTGCAGGGACGCCGCGTCGGAGCCGGCCTCGGGCTCGGTCAGGGCGAAGCAGGGGATCTCCTCGCCGCGGGCCAGCCGGGGGAGATAGTGCGCTTTCTGCTCGGGCGTGCCGTGCTCCAGGAGCAGCTCGCCCGGGCCGACCGAGTTGGGGATGAGCACCACGGCCGACAGCGCGAGCGAGCGGGAGGCCACCTTGCCGAAGATCGTGGACAGGGCCAGGGCGGAAAAGCCGTGGCCGCCGTGCTCGCGCGGAATGGCAAGGCCGAAGAAGCGCTGCTCCTTGAGAAACCGCCAGACCTCCTCCGGCAGCTCGCGGGTTCGCGACAGCTCCCATTCATCCACCATGGCGCAGAGCGTCTCGACCGGGCCGTCCAGAAACGCCCGCTCGCGATCGTCGAGCCCGGGGTAAGGCTCGGCGAGCATCTTCCGGAAGTCAGGACGGCCGGAGAACAGCTCGCCATCCACCCACACCGTGCCCGCGTCGAGCGCCTGGCGTTCGGTCTCGGAGATCCGCGGGACGAGCCCCCTGAGCCTGGAGAGCATGACAGGGAGAGGGTAACACCGCGCGGGAATGGAGTCGTGTTCTACTGGGCGAGAGGGATTCTCAGGAGAGAGGAGACAAGCGATGGAGAGGCAGATCGGTGGCATCCACCACGTGACCGCGATCGCGCGGAACCCTCAGATGAACGTCGACTTCTACGCGGGCGTGCTCGGCCTGCGTCTGGTCAAGAAGACCGTCAACTTCGACGATCCCGGGACCTATCATTTCTATTACGGCGACGGCCAGGGCCATCCCGGTACGATCATGACCTTCTTTCCCTGGCCCATGGCGCGGCTCGGGAGCCGGGGGGCCGGCCAGGCGACCGTGACCTCGTTCTCGGTGCCCGAAGGCTCGCTCGGTTGGTGGGCGGAGCGCCTGGACCGGATGGGCGTCGAGCACGACGATCCGCGCCCGCGGTTCGACGAGGAGGTGCTGACCGTGCTCGACCCGGACCATCTCCAGATCGAGCTGGTGGCGCAGCCGGGTGACAGTCGCACGCCCTGGGACGGTGGGCCGGTTCCGACCGAGCACGCAATCCGCGGCTTCGAAGGGGTGACGCTCATGGAGTGGAATCCGGAGATCACGTCCGAGGTGCTCACCGGTCTGCTCGGTTTCCGGTCGGTCTCGCAGGCCGGAGATCGGTTCCGCTTCGAGGTGGGCGCCGGCGGACCGGGGACGCGGGTGGACGTGCTGGCGAAGCCGGACGCGCCCCGCGGCCACGTCTCGGCCGGCACGGTCCACCACGTGGCGTGGCGCACGCCGGACGACGCCCAGCAGCGCGCCTGGTACGAGGAGATCCGCAACCGGGGCCTCCATGTGAGCCCGATCCTCGACCGGCAGTACTTTCACTCGATCTACTTCCGCGAGCCGGGCGGCGTGCTGTTCGAGATCGCCACCGACCCGCCGGGCTTTACGAAGGACGAGCCGGAGGCGACTCTGGGCACGGACCTCAAGCTGCCGCCCTGGCTGGAGCCCGACCGCAAGCGGATCGAAGAGGTGCTGCCGAAGATCGAGGTCCCGAACCTGGAGGTGGTCCAGTGAGCGCCCGAGTCCTGGCCGCCGGGACTCCGCTGGGCCAGGCCAAGGCGGCCATGATCCTGGTCCACGGCCGCGGGGCTCCGGCGGAGGACATCCTGAGCCTGGGGCGCGAGCTGGACCGGCCGGACCTGGCCTACCTTGCGCCGCAGGCCGAGGGGTACTCCTGGTATCCGTATACCTTCATGGCGCCCATGGAGAGGAACGAGCCGGGCCTGTCGAACGGGCTGGCCCTGCTCGGCCACCTCCTCGAGCGTCTGGAAGCCGATGGGATCCCGCCGGAACGCACGGTGCTCCTGGGCTTCTCGCAGGGCGCCTGCCTGTCGCTGGAATTCACGGCGCGCAACGCGAAGCGCTACGGCGGGATCGTGGGTCTGTCGGGCGGTCTCATCGGTCCGCCCGGCACCCCGCGCGGCCCCGCCGAATACCCGGGATCGTTCGCGGGCACGCCGGTCTTCCTCGGCTGCAGCGACCGCGATCCGCACATCCCCCTGGAGCGGGTGAAGGAGACCACGGAGGTCCTGACCCGGATGGGCGCGAAGGTGACCGAGCGCATCTACCCCGCCATGGGCCACACCGTGAACGAGGACGAGCTGCAACACGTCCGGGATCTGCTCGCCGGGCTGTAATGCCGCTATGCTTGTCCGACCGTGGAGAGGTCGGAAGCCGAGATTGCCGCCGAGCTGGTCCAGCGCATCCGGAGCGGCGACGCGATGGCGGAGGAAGAGCTCGTCCGCCGGTACAGCCGCGGCCTGCTCTTCCATCTGCGGCGGACCGCGGGCGATCCGGACCTGGCCGACGACCTGCACCAGGAGACGTTCCGGGTCGTCCTGGAGCGCTTGAGAGGGGAGGGGATCGCCGACCCCGGGCGGCTCGCCGGCTTCATCCTGGGAACCGGCCGCAACCTCTTCCTCGGCGGCTGGCGCAAACGGTCCCGCCGCGGCGAGGGCACGTCGCTGGACGCCATCGAAGCCGACCCGCCCGATCCGGTCCCGGACCAGCTCGACCGGGTCCTCCAGGAGGAGGAGATCCTCAAGGTGCGGCGTCTCATCGGCGAGCTCGGCACGGACCGCGACCGCCAGATCCTGTTCCGCTTCTACGTGGCCGAGGAGGGCAAGGAGCGGATCTGCGCCGACCTCGGCCTCGACAGCCTCCACTTCAACCGCGTCCTGTTCCGCGCCCGCCAGCGCTTCAAGGAGCTCCTCCAGTGACGCTTTTCATGAGATACCGGGGCGCGCCGTGGCAGGATACAGAGGACGGGGGTTTTGTCGTCATGAACCATTCCTATATCGATGACCATCAGGTGGCAGAGCTCTACCTCCTGGGAAAGCTGTCTCCGGAGGAGGAGGCCCGATTCGAGGAACACTCGATGTCCTGTCCCGAGTGCCTCGACCGTCTGGAGACGGCGGAGAAGCTCCGCCTCGGGCTGCGCGCCGTGGCGGCCCGCGAGGTGGCGGCAGAAGCCGTCAAGCTCGGTCTTCTCGCGCGACTGGTGCGCTCGCGTCTCGCGCCACTGGCGCTCATGGCCCTGCTCCTGGTCGCGGTCCTGCCGGCGGGCCTCCTCTGGCGCCGGACCGGACGGCTCGAAGGCGAACTGGCCCAGACCCGGGAACAACTCCGGGAAGAGCTGAACCGTCCAGCTCCGACTCCCGCTCCCGATCCCGAAGCCGGCGCCCTCCGGAGCCAACTCGAGGCGGAGCGCCAGGAGAAGGAGCGCCTGGCCGCCGAGCTCGAGAAGGCCGGCGCGCCGCGGATCAACGTGCCCGTCGTCCCACTGTCGCCCGAGCGTTCGGCTCCAGGCGCCGCGCCGACCACCCGCATCTCCCTCTCGTCCTCCCCGGACCTGCTCATCCTCCTCCTGGAGCTGGACGCCACCGACTTCCCGCGCTACCGCGCCACCGTGACGGGAAGCGGGACCGACTGGCGCCTCTCCGACCTCCGGCCCGACGCCCAGGGCACCCTCACCCTGGCCCTGCCCGCCGTCCGGCTCCAGCCCGGCGACTTCACAGTCCGGGTCGAGGGCGTTCCGGCCCATGGCAGGCCCGCT
>DATANP010000533.1:0-7158 GCA_036266195.1 Thermoanaerobaculia bacterium
CGCCGAGAGAAAGCGCCGCGAGGAGGCCGCCCAGGCCGTCAAGGCCGAGGGTCTCGCCAAGGCCGAGGCCGAGTCTGTCATGCGCCGCGAGATCGGTCTGGCCGAGGCCGCCGCCATCCAGGCCAAGGGCGAGGCCGAGGCCTCGGCCCGCCGGCTCCTCGCCGAAGCGCTCAAGCTCTACAACGACGCCGGTCTCTCGATCGAAGCCTTGAAGGTGCTGCCCGAGATCGCCGCCGCCGTGGCCGAGCCGCTGGCGCGCGCCGGAGCCACCACGATCATCAGCCACAACGGCGGCCACAACGGCGACGGGATCGGAGGAGGGACCGGGGCCGCCGCGCTGAGCCAGGACGTGGTGCAGGTGCTCTCCCAGCTCTCGCCGATCATGGAGCAGCTCGCCGGGGTGAACCTGAAGAGCTTCCTGCAGGACATCTCGAAGCTGCCGGCCGCGGTCTCCGAGTCCATGACCCGCACCGTGACCGTGGAGCCACCGCCGGCCCCGAAGCCTTGATCGGCGATCACGATGGCTCAGACGCCGCCGCCCGATCCGAACCGCGCCCTGCTGGACCTGATCCTCCAGGTGCGGGAGGCGAAGTCCCCGCTGGCGCGCGTGCGCGTGGTCGCCCGGGCCTGGCGCACCGTGCGCGCCCTCACGCCCAAGCAGCGCTATGAAGTCGCCGTGCAGCTCGGCCTCGACGGCGCCGACGACCTGATCGAGGCCATCGCCACCCACCAGGGCACCACGCCGCCGCCCGAGCTGATGCAGGCGGTCAACGAGGTCCAGAAGATGGACCCGGCCACGGTCAAGACGATCGCCGCCCGGGTCCGCAACCCGCAGCAGCGCAAGGAAGGGATCCAGCAAGGGCTGAAGGCGATCGAGGACGCGCTGGCCGGTCCGGAGTCCCCGCCTCCGGCGCCCGCGCCTCCTCCTCCTCCCCCTGTCATAGCGCAACCGGCCACGAGCTGGCCGCTGCGCGAGGCGCCCAAACCGGCCACGGCCTCGCCGTCGCCAGCTCCGCCGGCTCCGGCGCCAACCCCGGCCCCGGTCGCGACCCCGGCCCCCGCGCCGCCGCCTCCCGCTCCGAAGCCGGCCCCGGTCCCCGCGCCGGCCCCGGTCGTCGCGGCTCCGCCGGCTCCTCCACCGCCAGTGCCCGAGCCGGTCCGCGAGCCCGCGCCGCCGGCCCGCGCGGTCCTGGCCGAGCACCTGGGATCGATCCCGGCGCTCACCACCCGCTTCCGGCACCTGCGGAAACACCTCGACCAGGTCCGCCGCCTGCCGCTCGCGGAGCTGCGGGGAGTCCTCGAGGTCTTCCCGGACGGCTGGGCCCGGCGGCGCGCCCTGTCCGAGCTGATCGGGGAGGGCGTGCCGCCGCGCGCGGCCGACGTGCTTGCCCTGGTCGACATCCTCCAATCCCCTCGCGACCGCGCCTGGTGCCTGAGCACGGTCGCGGACACCCGGACCCTCTCACCCGAGGAGCGCTCCGCGCTCCTCCAGGCCGCCTCGACCCCCGCCGGCCGCCGCCGGCTGGAGCTGCGGCTGGGAGACTCCTGATGCTCGCCATGATGCTGCCCCTCCTCCTGATGGTGAACCCTCCCGCGTCCGACCTGGGGCCGGCGAACGAGATCTCGCTGATCCTCCAGGTGAAGTCCGCGGACGCGGACCAGGCCCGTCTGCTGGATGACACCGCCCGCGTGGTGAGCAGCCGGCTGAAGCTCGCATACATCGATAATGCGGAGGTGAAGCCCCTGGCGGGCGGCAAGCTCAGCATCCACCTGCCGATCTACTTTGGGCTGCCCGAGCGGGTCCGGGACCTGGTCTCGAAGACCGGGGCCCTGGAATTCCGGCTGGTCCGCGCCCCGAAGGAGGTCCACGGTGCGCGCTCCAGGGAGGAGCTGCTCTCGTCCTTTCCGGTCGGCGTTCCGGTCGACGTCGAGATCCTGGAAGGAAACGCCACGGAGGGCCGCGTCTACTTCGCCGTCGAGCGGCGGCTGGTGATCGAGGGCCGGGCCCTCCGGAGCGCGCACCCGACCATGAGCTCGCTCAACCAGCCGAGCATCGCATTCGAGATCGCCCCGGAAGCGGCCGAAGCCTTTCGCAAGGCTACCGGCGACCACATCGGTTCCAACCTCGCGATCGTGCTCGACGGCGAGGTGCTGTCCGCACCCCGGATCTACGCGTCCATCGCGGGCTCCGGCCTGATCGAAGGGCGCTTCACCCTGGGAGAGGTCGAGGAAATCGCCGCCCTGATGGCGTCGGGCCCCCTGCCAGCGCCGGTCTCGGTGGTCGAAGAGAAGGTGGTCCCCTTCGGGAAGGCGGCCGGGAAGCAATGAACGAGGCAGCCCTGCCCCTCCTCCTTTTCCTGAGTCTCCCCTGGGCCAACTGGGACAAGGAGGCGGAGGTCTCGATGACCCTCCGGCTGCAGCCCGGCACCGGGGACCAGGTCCAGCTCGTGGACGCGACCGAGCAGGCGCTGGACCGGCGTTTGAACCGGGCAAAGATCCACGCGGAGCTGAAACCCACGGCGGACGGAGGTATCTTCGTCCACGTGCCCGCGATCGAAGAGCCCGAGCGGCTGCGGAGGCTGATCCAGACCACCGGCCGGTTCGAGCTGCGGCTGGTGCGCACACCACGCAACGGCGGTGGCGCGAAGAGCCGGGAAGAGGCGCTCTCGGACTATCCCGATGGCCTCCCTGCCGACCTCGAGCTTCTGGAAGGCGTGGACGGCGAGACGAAAGCGCCCCGGTACTACGTCGTCGAGCGCAAGACGGTGATCGACGGCAACGGTATCCAGGGCGCGCGCTCGCAGAAGGGCCTCTACGACAAACCCATCGTCTTCTTCCAGGTCACCCCGGAAGCCTCTCCGGCCCTGCGCCAGGCGACGGGCGACAACATCGGCCGCAGCCTGGCGATCGTCTTCGACGGCAAGGTCCTGTCCGCGCCCCTGATCAACGCGCGGATCGAGGACTCCGGCATCATCGAGGGGAGCTTCACCCAGGACGAGACCGAGTACATCTCCGCCATGATGGCCTCCGGGCCCCTGCCGACGCGTCTCACCATCGTCGACGAGAAGGTGGACCGCCCGTCGCCGGCGGCGAGGCACGCCCGGTTCGTGACCCTGAGCGGCATAACCTTCGGACTCGTCCTGGCCGCGGCCGTGGTCCTCCTGGTCCTGCGCAGTTCTCGGACGCAGGAGAAAAGGCTAGAATAGTCGTCTCCCTCCGTGTGCAGGAGCTCACGAGCGGTGGCGACCGCCGCTCTGGTGAGGAGGGACCTTTGTCCCCATGCGCGTACTGAGGCTTCGGCATAGCCATACGGCCGGTGGAGGGGGGCTCATCGCCGTGGACTACGATCCGGGTCACGGCGCGAGCGGCTTCACCTCCCAGGTTCCCTTCCTGTTCGAGCTCAACGAATGGGACCGCAGCCGGCTGCGCTTCTACCTGGAGAACTTCCTCACCTGCCCGAACCCGGCTGCGCTCGGGCCCGTGGCCGACCTCCAGTCCGACCTCCGCCGCTGGGGCGAGGAGCTGTTCCGCCAGGTCTTCGTCAGCAACCGCCGCGCCCTGTTCCACTACGAGGAGGCGTCGCGCGACCTCCACACCCTGCGCATCGAGGTCCACTCCGACCCCGACGCCTGGGCCGTGCCCTGGGAGATCCTCTGCGACCCGAACCTCGGCTGGCTGGCGCCGCAGGTGGGCAGCTTCGTCCGGATGCCCATCGCGTCGAAGCCCCGGGACCCGTTCGAATTCTGGGAGACGGACCTCCTGATCCCCCCGGGGGAGCCGCTGCGCATCCTCTACGTCGTGGGCCGGCCGGCCGGCAGCCTGGAGATCCCGTTCCACTCCGTGGCCCGGTCGCTCCTCTACGCCGCGCGCGAGATGGGCGACCGCGTGCGTATCGACTTCCTCCGGCCGCCGACCTTCGAGCGCCTCGCCAAGGTGCTGAGCGAGGCCGCCGAGGAGGGCCGGCCTTACCTCGCGCTCCACTTCGACGGCCACGGCGTGTTCACCGACAGCCCGCAGGACTTCGCGGGCGAGGTCGATCCGGCCTTCGTGCAGAGGGGCGACCAGCTCGAGCGCCGCGTGTGGAACCGGCGGCGCGGCGGCGCCCGCGGCTACCTGCTCTTCGAGGATCTCGAAGAGGGGGCCGAGACGCGGCGGCTCGTGGACGGGGTGCAGATCGGCAACCTCGTGGCGCGGACCAAGACCCCGCTCGTCGTCCTCCACGCCTGCCAGTCGGCCACGGCGCGGATCGAGACCCTGGAGCGGCTCGCCGCGGACCCGACCGTGCCCGGCCGCTGCCCGGCGTCGCCGGTGGGCGAGGCGCCCGACGATCACGATCAGGACCTTGCCTACCAGTCGCTCGCCTCCGAGATCATGCGCTTCCAGGCGCGTTCCGTCGTGGCCCTGCCCTGGACCCTGCCGCCGATCACCGCCACCCGCATCCTCAAGGAGCTGTACGGCCGGATCGCGGAGGGCGAACCGGTGGGCGAGGCGGCCGGCCGCCTGCGCTCGGACCTGGCGCACGCGCTGCGCCACGAGTCGGTGCACGGCACGGTCGAGGTGGACGACTGGCTCGTGCCCCTGGTCTACGAAGCCACGCCGCTGCCGATCTGCGAGCCGGACCGGCGCCAGGGCCGCGGCCGGGTGGCCGAAGAGCCGCCGCCGGTCCTGGCCGAGCTGCCGCGGCCGCCCGCCTGGGGCTTCGTGGACCGGCCCGAGGTGATGTTCACGCTCGACCGTTCCTTCGACGTCCACGGCACGGTGCTCCTCCACGCCTTCGCCGGCGCGGGCAAGACCTCGCTCGCCCGCGAGTTCGCGCTCTGGTACCGGCACTCCGGAGGGCTGGCGGACACCGAGGGCCGGGTCCTCTGGTCGAGCTTCGAGAGCTACAACCCGCTGGCGCCGTTCGACGCCTTCGAGCAGGTGTTCCGCGACCGCCTGAAGCGCGACGGCAGCGCCTGGGCCGCGGCGAGCCGGGAGGAGAGGAAGGCGATGGCGCTCGACGTGCTCGATCAGGTGCCGGCCCTCTGGGTGTGGGACAACGTCGAGCTGGCCGGCGGCTTCCCGCCCGGCTCAGAGCCGCTCTGGTCGGACGAGGAGCGCCGCTTCCTTGCCGATCTCCTGCTGGACCTGGCCCGCACCCGCTGCCGGGTCCTGCTCGTCGGCCGCCGCCCGGAAGAGGAGTGGCTCGAGGACATCCCCTGCCGCATCGCCCTGCCGCCGATGCCCATGGAAGAGCGCGGCGAGCTGACCATCCGCATCACGGGCAAGCACGGCCTGGCCGTCAATCAGATCGCGAGCTTCGGGCCGCTGCTCAAGCACTCGCAGGGCAATCCGCTGACCCTGAGCTTCCTGCTGACCGAGGCGCTGCGCGAGGGCTGCCGCCGGCCCGACGAGATCCGGAAGTTCCTGGCCGACCTCCGCCTCGGTGCCCCGGCGGAGACCACGGAGGCCGGGGAGGACCCCGCCGCCACCCACCTGGGCTCGCTGCTGTATGGCTACGAACGGGCGTTCGACGAGGAGGAGCGTCGCCAGCTCGCGCTGCTCCACCTCTTCCGGGGCTACGTAGACCTGAACGTCCTCTGCTGGATGGGCCACCCCGAGGCGCCCTGGTGCCTGGCGCCCGTCCGCGGCCTGGGACGCGATCCGTGGACCGAGCTGCTCGACCGCGCGGCCCAGGCCGGGCTGCTGACGCCGCGCGGCGGCGACTTCTACGGTATCCATCCGGCGCTGCCGTTCTTCTTCCGCGGCCTCTTCGAGCGCTTCTGGAAAGACCCGGAGATGCCGGAGCTGTCCGAGATGATGGCCGCCCGGGCCTTCGCCGAGGCCGTGGCCGGGCTGGGCACCTACTACCATCGGGAGTACAGGAACGGGAACCGCGAGGTCATCGCGGGCCTGCTCTCCCAGGAGGCGAACCTTCTGCAGGCGCGGTCCCTGGCCCGCCAGTATGGCTGGTGGATGGCCGTCGTGAACGTCATGCAGGGCCTGGAGACCCTCTACACCCATACCGGCCGGATCGACGAATGGAAACGGCTCGTGAGAGAGCTGATGCCCGAGCTGATGGACCCCGCGACCGAAGAGCCCCTGCCGGGACGCGAGGAGCTGCGCGAGGTCCTGCACGGCTACTCCGCCCAACTCGCCGGAGGGCGGGAGTGAGGCGGGTCAGCCCCGCCACATCAGGTAGCCGACCCACATCAGCGCCGCATCGGCCAGGGCATGGCTGACCCAGGGCCCCGCCAGATGACCTGTGCGCTCGTAGAGCCATGCCCACAGGAGACCGGCCGCGGTCACCACCAGCGAGACGAAGAAGGTCAGGAGCCCGAAGCTCCCCAGGAAGTACCCCACCACCAGCACGTGATGAGAGGTGAAGGCGAGGCTCGACAACACCGCGGCCGTCCCGAACGGCAGCCTCCGGCGCATCCGTCCGAACACGAACCAGCGCCAGTAATACTCCTCCAGGAACGAGTGGAGGATCGAGTAGAACGCCGCGAGAAGGAAGAACTTCAACCCCGAGTCGATCCCGAACGATCCGACCTTCTCAGCAACCGCCGCGGGAGCCCGCTCGAACGCCGGGCTTGCCGCCACGATCGGCCGCCAAAGACCCACCACGACCCCCAGCACGACCGCACCCGAGATCACCGCAAGGATCAACCCCCGGCCGTTCGCTGGGAGCGCCGGCATCCTGCCGGCCGTCCTTTCCCGGGCTACGAGCCACATCCAGAGCGCCGGAAACGAGAACTGGACCGCCTTGGTGGCCGAGTACGCGACCATCGCCCAACCCGTTCCGGCGAGTTGGATGAAGTAGAGCCACGTGGCGAACGTGGGGAAGAGGCAGGCGAAGAGCAGAGGACCCCAGCCGGGCCGGCTCTCCTGGGCGGTCGGCGGCACCGGCGGATCATATCCTCAGGCGTGCCCCTCAACGGCGTCCCACCGGGCACGCCCCTGCCGTTTCCTGAAAGATCAGGAGCCGCGCGGCCCCGATCAGGAGCCGCCCGGATTTCTTCAGATCGTGCGCCTGTCCGCTCAGGAATCACGCCGCTGCGTTCAGGAGCCTCCGGGTCCGGTTCAGGAAGCCCATCGATCCGATCAGGAGCGTCAAAGATCGCGGCAGGAGGCGCACAGATCCGGACAGGAGCCTCGCGGACCGGAGCAGGCGACGCA
>DATANP010000534.1:0-8676 GCA_036266195.1 Thermoanaerobaculia bacterium
GGTCATGGACATCGCCGCCGCCCAGGAGGTCCTCGGCCGGGTCGGGCGCCTCGACCGGATCGACCTGATTCTTCCCGATGGGCCGGCTGGAGACGTCCAGCGCGCCGCCGCCCTCCTTCCTCCCGGAGCCCAGATCCTCCGCTCCAGCTCGCGCACCCGGACCACCGAGGAGATGACCCAGGCCTTCCGGCTCAACCTGACCGCCCTTTCGCTGCTCGCGCTGGTCTGCGGGGTCTTCCTCATCTACAACACCATGGTCTTCTCGGTCGTCCAGCGCCGCACGCTGATCGGCACGCTCCGGGCGATCGGCGTGACCCGCGGCCAGGTCTTCGGGCTCGTTCTCGGCGAGGCCGCGGTCGTGGCCCTGCTCGGCACCGCGGCCGGGCTCGGAGCCGGAGTCCTCCTCGCCCGCGAGTTGGTCCGGCTGGTCACCCAGACGATCAACGATCTTTATTTCGTGGTGACCGTCCGCGAGCTGGCCGTGCCCGTGGCCATCCTGGTCAAGGGCGGAGTGCTCGGGATCGGCGCCACGCTCACGGCCGCTCTCGCTCCGGCCCTGGAAGCCACCAACGCGCCGCCCCGCGCCGTGCTCAGCCGGTCGGCCCTGGAGGTCCGCCTGCGCCGCGTCCTCCCCCGCGTGACCCTGGCCGGCGCCGGAATGCTCGCGCTGGGCGGAGGCCTGCTCGCCATCCCTTCCGGCGGAGGAAAGGGGTTGATCGTCAGCTTCGCCGGTCTGTTCGCGGTCATCCTCGGCGCGGCCCTGCTCTCCCCCGGAGCCACGGTGGCGCTCGTCCGCCTGCTCCGGCCGGCGATGGGCAGCCTCTTCGGCATCCTCGGCCGGATGGCGGCCGGCGGCGTGGTGGCCTCGCTCTCCCGGACGGCCGTCGCGATCGCCGCGCTCGTGATCGCGGTCTCGGCCACGATCGGCATCGGGGTCATGATCGACAGCTTCCGGGGTACCGTCGTGCGCTGGCTGGACGCCACCCTGCACTCCGATATCTATCTGGGAACGCCGAGCCGGGCCGGAGGCTTCAGCGGCGGCGACCTCGATCCGGACGTGGCGCTGCGCATGGCAAAGCTGCCCGGCGTCGCACGCGTCAACCTCCTGCGCCGCACGGAGCTGCCGTCGGAGGATGGTCCGGTGCGGCTGATCGTCCTCGGGACCGACCTGCGCGGCCTGTCCGGCTATGAGCTGAAAGAGGGACGGCCGTCCGAGGTCTGGCCCGCGTTTCAGGATCAGGACGCGGTCGTGGTCTCCGAGCCCTTCTCTCACCGCCGGGGTGTCTCCAACGGTGACCGGCTCCGATTGCGGACCGCCGCCGGAGACCGGGAGTTCCGGGTGGTCGGGATCTACTACGACTACGCCTCGGACCGCGGGCTGGTCCTGATGAGTCGCAGGACCTATCTCCGCCACTGGCCGGACCGCCCCCTCACCGGCTTTTCGGTGGATCTCAAGCCTGGCGTGAATGTGGAAGAGAGCGTCAGAAGACTGCGCGCGGCGCTCGCGAAGGAGCCGGGAGGCGAAGGGTTGAGCATCCAGTCGAACCGGACGCTCAAGAAGGTCTCCATGGCAATCTTCGACCGGACCTTCCGGATCACCAGCGTGCTCCGCATGGTCTCGGGCTTGGTGGCCTTCATCGGCGTGCTCTCCGCGCTCATGGCCCTGCAGCTCGAACGGGCGCGCGAGCTTGGCGTGCTGCGCGCCAACGGCCTCACGCCCGGCCAGGTCTGGCACCTCGTCACCTCGCAGACCGGGCTCCTGGGCCTCGCCGCCGGCCTGCTCTCGCTGCCGGTCGGCCTGGCGCTCGCCGCGATCATGATTTTCGTGGTCAACCGGCGCTCGTTCGGCTGGACCATCCGCATGGAGGTGGACCCCGCGATTCTCCTGGGAGCCCTGGCGCTCGCCCTCGGCGCCGCGCTCCTCGCCGGCATCTACCCCGCCTGGAAGATGTCCCGCACCTCGCCGGCCCTGGCCCTGCGGGAGGAGTGATGCGCAAAACGTTTCTGTTCCTAGCGCTCGCCCTCCTCGCCTGCCGCGAGCCCGAGCGCCTGCCGAACGCCTCCATCTCCGTGGCGAGCGCGCTGCGCACGGCCAACGATCAAGGCTATGCCAAGGCCTTCGAGCCGAGACTGTTTCATTTCCCCCAGGATCACGGCCCCCACCCCGATTTCCGCACCGAGTGGTGGTATTACACCGGCAACCTCGCCACCCGCCAAGGCCGCCAGTTCGGGTTTCAGCTCACGTTTTTCCGATCGGCCCTGGCCCCGCAGATGGCGCCGCGGTCCTCCGAGTGGGCCTCGCGCCAGGCGTATCTCGCCCACTTCACGATCACGGACGTCGAAGCCCAGCGCTTCCATTTCTTCGAGCGCTGGAACCGCGGCGCCCTCGGCCTCGCGGGCGCCCGGGGAAATCCGTTCCGCGTCTGGCTGGAGGACTGGTCGGCCGAGATGTCCGGAGGAGTAGGCCAGGCCATGCACCTGCGGGCATCCGAAAACGACGCCGGCATCGATCTCGTCCTCCAGCCCGGTAAGCCGCCGACCCTCCAGGGCGACCGCGGGCTGAGCCAGAAGAACCCCGAGCCGGGCAACGCATCCTATTACTACTCGCTCACCCGCATGCCCGCCGCCGGCACGATCCGCCTGAACGATGAACAATTCCAGGTCACCGGCCTCGCCTGGATGGACCGCGAATGGAGCACCAGCGCGCTCGGCAAAAATCAGGTCGGCTGGGACTGGTTCGCAATCCACCTTGCGGACGGCCGCGATCTCATGCTCTACCAGCTCCGGCGCAAGGACGGCAGCGTCGATCCGTCGAGCAACGGCACCGTGATCGGCGTCCGGGGAGAGACCCGGCACCTGAATCGATCGGATTTCCAGCTCCAGGTGCTCGACCATTGGCAGAGCCCACGGAGCGGCGCCACCTACCCGGCCGGCTGGCGACTCCGCATTCCGTCCGAACAGATCGACGTGCGGATCGAGCCCCTTCTCGCGGACCAGGAGCTGGACGTCTCGTTCCGCTACTGGGAAGGGGCCACAAGGATCGAAGGCACCTCGCTCGGCAAGCCGGTCCAGGGCAGGGGCTACGTGGAGATGACCGGCTACACCGAGCTTGCGCCGCGCTGACTATCGCCGATCGTTACAGCGAATTGAGAAACGCCATCAACACATCGCGCTGCTCCCTGGGCAGGCGCTGAAAGGCCTGGGCCACCATCCGCGCCTCGCGGTCGTGGCGCAGGATGGCCTCGCTCGGCGTCAGGGCCGTGCCGTCGTGCAGCAGCCGGGACCGCGTGCGCAATCCCCAAAGCGGCGCCGTGCGGATCTTGTTGCGGGTGATCTCGCCGCCGTTCTGAATGATTCCATCCCCGGTGCCCACGTCGTGCATCATGAAATCGCCGTACGGATGGATCACCTTTCCGCCGAGCGCGGCCGGCACCACGAACTTGCCACCGTTGATCGCCGTGCCCGCAGGCGCCGTGGTGATCGCAGGCGTGTGGCAATGCTGGCAGCCGAGCTGATTGAAGACCTGCTCGCCGGCCTGGGCCTCCGCGGTGCGCGCAAGATTCGCGTCCCGCGCCGGCACCCGGGTCGAACGCATGAAGCGCGCGAAAGCCTCCACGTCCGCTCCGAACGGCTCCGCGGCCGTCGGCTCCTCCTCGGGATCGTTCACCAGGTCCCAGGCGTCCACCGAGGCGCCGTTCGCCGTGTTCTCGGTCGGCTGGAGCGGGCTCGTGATCCCCATCTCGTTCAGATAGGCGTCGGCCGAGAACGAAAGCAGGCTCGCGTGCTGATCCTTCCATCCGAAGCGGCCGATCCGCGTCGTGCCCGGCGCCTCCAGGACCGGAACCTGAAGGATCGTCCCCTTCATGCCCATGGGCTGGCGCGCCTGAATGTCGGCGAACGCGGCATCCGGGATCGCCTCCACGAAGCCGTCGCCGAGCACGCTCAGCGATGCACGGAAGGTGCGGACGTTGTCCATCGGGTGCGCCCGCTCCTGGATGGACGGGTCGAGCGCGCGGTCCTGGATCAGCGAGCCGCCGGCGTGATCCGTGTAGCGCCGGCCGTCGTACCGTCCGGCCCGGAGGACCGACACCTGGCTGTTGCCGCCGGTCACCGGGTTTTCATGACATTCGGCGCAGGCCTGCGCGTTGTACGTCGGTCCGAGGCCGTCCTCGGCAAGCTCCCGCTCCTCGAACACCTCGCGGTCGGCGTCGAACTGCGACTGCGAGACCATGTCGTTCGTGCGGTCGTCGAACCCCGCCGGCGCCTCGGCCACGGTGGCCGCCACGTTCGCGGCGGTCGCCACGGCGACAGGCGCGGCCAGAAGAAGCAACACGAGTCCCATGGAAGACATCCGTCTTCTCGATTCCATGCTCAGGTCTCCCTGCCGGCAATCCGGCTTTGTGGACCCCGAACCGGCGATCCAGTCTCGATCTCTGGACCTGGAAACCTCGAAGACGCGTTTTCCTGCGGGTCTCGTTTGCGGCGAGTTAAGAATCGGCCCGCTCGAACGTTCCTGGGATGTGCGCGCGCTTCCTTCACGCGCGCAAAGCGCGCAAGCCCGCCGGCACCCGCGCGCGGAAGAGGAGGTCCTCTTCGGATGGGTGCCGGCGTTTCTGCGTCAGCTCAAGTGCGCTCGCTGTCGAGCATCCGCATCTGGTCCTCGCCGTAGCGCGTACCGGCCACCTCGGACGCGGGCACGGCCTCCTCGATGCGGGCCAGCTCCCCGGCCGACAGCTCCACGCCGAGCGCGCCCAGCGACTCCTCCAGTTGCTTTCGGGTGCGCGCGCCGATCACGGGCACGAGGCTCCGGCTCTTCGCCAGCACCCAGGCGATGGCGAGTTGTGAGGGGGTGATCCCCTTCTCCGCCGCCAGCCGCTCCAGCGCTTCGAGCAGCGGCCGGTTGCGCTCCAGGTTCTCGCCGCGGAAGCGTGGAAGGTGGGCCCGGAAATCGCCCGGACCTGCCGGCTTCGAGCCGCTGAGCAGGCCGCGCGACAGCACGCCGTAGGCCGTGACCCCGATGCCCAGCTCGTCGAGCACCGCGGAGCGCCCGGCCGATGAGCATCTCGTTGTGCCCCTGGCCGTAGAAGTCGCCTGTGTCGAGCAGGTTGACGCCGCGGTCGAGCGCGGCATGGATGGTGGCTATGCTCTCGCGCTCGTCGGCCTGCCCATACATCCCGGACATGCCCATGCAGCCCAGGGAGAGAGGAAAAACGGTCGGGCCCGTGGAGCCGAGTCTGCGGGGTTGGGTTTGATTCGTCATGGCCTGAAGACTATCGCGGAAGCCGATGCTCACGAAAAAACGCCCACATCTGGCTCGTCGCGTCAACGCCGTTGCTGGTGAACCCGGTCAGTTCTTCCGGCATCGGCTTGCCGCCAGGCCAGGTGTGGCCACCGCCCTGGACCGTGTAGAGCACCACGGCAGCGTCGTCAGCACAGTTCATGTATTCGAGCCGGGTGACATCCTTGGCAACCACGGATTCGACGGGGCTCGGTCCGCAATGGTTTCTTCGAGCCCAATTCGACGTCCAGGTGGGGATGCTCGGCAAGACAAGCGGGTCTGGAAAGACAGGCGAGCGACCGCCATGGTATGGAGTCAACGCATCCGATGTCCCATGAAATGCGATCATCGGCACCGGTCGAGAGTCCGTACACCAGCTCCAGGGCAGTGAGTAAGCTGCCGCCACCATCCCGACCGCCGCGATCCGATCGGACAGCGTGCAGGAAAGGACGAAAGCCATGCCTCCGCCATTGGAAAGTCCGTTGGCGTAGATCCGCGCCGGATCGATGTTGTAGGCCACCTCCAGCGTATCAATGAGCTCGGAGATGAATCTGACATCGTCCAGGAGGCCGGTTCCGTGGTCCACGCTCCAGGCCCGGGGCGCGCCACTTCCCGCCGGGTAGACAACAATGAATCCCTGGCTCTCGGCCAACCGGTTCCACCCGCTCGTATCCCTCTGATAAGCCGGCCATCCTCCCCCGCCGTGCAGGCTGATGACGAGGGGCGTCGGCCGGGAGCGGTTGTAGCTGCGTGGGACATAGAGCAGATACTCCCGCCTCTGGCCCGCCAGGACCATGGTGCCGCTCGTTCGATTCAGGAAGTAGTAGGACCCCGAGGCCAGGAGGGCCGACACCACGGGCAAGCCGAGAACCAGCACTGCGCGAACAACCATCCTCCCAGGATTCATCGCCATCCTCGACGGCCACCCATGACGGTTCCCCGCGAGCGCCAGTGGCGCCGCCGAGAGTCGCGCCAAGGGGATGGCCAGGACCGCGACCAGCGCCAGAAAGTAGCGCGGGATGAGCGGTGTGGCGACGAGCCATGCGAGCAGGCCGTAAAGAGCGAGCACGGCGACGAGCCAACCGGCCGCGACGGTCACGAGCATGCGGTCGCTGAGCAGCCGCTGGCGACGGAGCCGCACGGCGATCGAGGCAGCGGCGGACAGTTTGAGGCCGACCAGGGCAGCGGCGATCCAGCGCAGAGCATTCGTGGCCAAGGCCATCCCGTACAAAGCAAGGATCCATCCGGCGATCGGCCCGAAGACGACGAGACACGCCAGGACGAACAAAACGCCCGATTTGACGACCCGTTCGCGGCCGGTCAGGCCAATATATAAATTCTGTACGAGTTGCCTCCACGTCAACCCGAACAGTCCCAGGAATACCAGCAGCACGATCGCGACAGAGCGGAGCGTCCCTTCGGCTTCGATCCACTCCATTATTCGTTCGATCGCCACCGGCCAGGTAGAGGAAAACGTGAGCGCGATCGGGATGGCGATCACCACCACCAGCCACGCGGCCAGCGTGCTCCAGAGCGTCGCTTCGAGCTTGGCAGAGACGAGCGCAGCGCTGCTCAACGGCCGCGTCGCATCGTAAGGCGTCGCGCCCCGGCCGGCCGTCGCAGCGGCAAAAGCGGCCATGAAGGGTGGAGTGAGCAGCACGTCGAAAAGTGTGTAGAAGACGAGCTTTGACGGGTCGTCGCTGGGGACGAAAAGGAGGGCCAGCTCGAACGGCACCAAGAGACCTATCCACGCCGGTAGCCGCCAGCCCTGCCGCCGCCACTCGAACCACGCTTGAGCGCGGGCGGGCGAAGAAAAATGGACACGCCGGCGCGGCAGGAGATCGGCGAGCTGTCCGGGTCGGGCGAAGATTCCCCGCCAATCGGGTACGTCGCCGCGGCGAGCCCGCGCAACAGCAAGACAGGCAGCGAGATAGGCGAGCGGAAGCTGCGGCGCCAGGAAGGCGATCATCTGGGGCTCGGTGGCTTCGTAATGGATCGCCAGGAGAACGACGGCGTCCAGCGAAACCAGCCACAACACGGCGACGATCACACGCAGCCCCGGCAAACCGTAAGGCATCCACATCAGCACCTGCGTCCAGGCGAGAAAGACCGCGGCCAGCAGTCCCGGCCAGATCAAGGGCAAGTCGACTCCAAACGGCAGCACTACGAGCAGCACCGCTGCCAACCACAAGCTCGCCATGGCCGCCGTGCCATAGAGCATCGGCCAGCCCACGAGCGCCCTGGTCGTCACCGGCAGGGTGAACATGCGGGCGGGAAAAATCGATTGGCGCGCGGTCAGGTCCCCGGCAAGACCGAAGCTGAATACCGCCAGGAAGTACATGAAGATCAGGGAAAAGGGCCCGATCAGCACGGCGGCCGTTTCATTGGGAGTATTGAGCCTGATGGGCTCCCACGGTCCGGGGATCAGGAGCTTGATCGTCCCCAGGACGAGCGCGTAGCCGGCCAGTGCGATCAGTGCGAAGCGATGCCCTTGGCGAAATTCCCAGGCGATGGCGAGAGCCGGGGAACGCACGATTCACGCCTCGGAGCCTGACGCCACGGCCATTCCGACCTGGGCGACGAAAATCTCGTCGAGGGTGGGGACACGCTCGCCGACGCGGTGCGATTCCTTGATTTCGCGAAGCGGCGCGCTCAGCACGATCCTGCCCTGATGGATCATCGTGACGTGATCGGCGACCTGCTCCACTTCCTCCAACAAATGCGACGAAAAGAGCACCGTGCGGCCTTCATCGGCAATGGTGCGAACGACGGCGCCGAGAATGTCACGACGAACGATGGGATCGAGGCCGGACGACGGTTCATCCAGTACCAATAATTCGGGCCGATACGCCAGCGCGATGAGCAGTCCCGCCCGGGCCTTCTGTCCCTTCGAGAGGTTCCTGATTTTCGCCGCGGGGTCGAGTGCGAACTTCTGCCGCAGCTCCTCGGCGTAAACATCGTCCCAGGCGGGGTAGAACGCGCGCGAGTAGCGAATGAGCTCGTCAACGCGCATCCAGCCGGGGATGTCGTTCTCCTCGGAAAGATAGCCGATGCGCGACAGGACGCCGACGGGATCGGCGACGGGATCGAGTCCGAAGACGCGCACCGAGCCGCTTTCCGCTCGTAACAAACCCAGAATGTGTTTGATGAGCGTCGTCTTGCCCGCTCCGTTTGCGCCGACGAGGCCGTAGACCGCGCCGCGTGCCAGGGACAAGCTCACCGAGGCCAGAGCCGTCCTGGCACCGAAGCGACGCGTCAACGCCGATACGGTGACCACCGATTCACTCATGAAAGCCTTCGCGGCGATGCACTCGCTCTTCGATCGCCGTCGCGGCGATCGCGGTCAGCAGCAGGCCGAGGTAAATCATCTCACGCAGGCGGAAGAGCGTGCCGAAGTT
>DATANP010000535.1:0-3268 GCA_036266195.1 Thermoanaerobaculia bacterium
AGACCTCCCTGATCGTCCAGGGTAAGGCCGGTCAACACGTGGAGCACTTTGTCCATGTCGGTCCAGGCCAGCATGAACCTTCGTCTCCCTTCTTCAGCAAACTGTTCCCCGATCGCCAGCTCTCTGCCATCGGGGTAGGCCCTCTGAGTGTTGGGATCGTTGCTCTTGAAAATCCAGGTGCGGCAGAAGTCTTCGGGTGTAGGCATCTCGGTTCCCCCTCCTGTAGAAAAGCGGCCCATCCGCCGCGTTCCAGATCGTTTCTGCCGTCAGAAAGCCGGAAATCTCACCGCCAGTCGCCCTGGAGCACGAAGGCCCCCCAGTAGAACGGGTCCCGCCAGCGCCGCTCCCGCAGAAGGGAGAGCTGGGCCGCGCGCAGGGCCGCCGCGGGCGGCAGACGGTCCTGGAGCAGGGCGCGGTAGAACCGGACCATCAGCTCCGTGGCG
The DNA here is from genome assembly GCA_036266195.1 of Thermoanaerobaculia bacterium. Lineage (GTDB taxonomy): Bacteria > Acidobacteriota > Thermoanaerobaculia > Multivoradales > UBA5704 > DATMER01. The sequence goes on from DATANP010000535.1 coordinate 444, forward strand.
GGCCGGTCCTGGACCTGCCAGAGGCTCGCCAGCACGCGCGCGGCTCCGGCGTAGAGGAAGCCGCGGGTCAGCCCCACCAGCCCCTCGCCCCGCATCTCGCGGCCGAGGGCCGTCTCGCAGCCGGAGAGCACCACCAGGTCGGCGCGCAGGTCGAGGTTGTAGATGTCGTCGAGGCCGAGGAAGCCTTCCTGGGGTCTGCCCTCCTCGTCCACCAGGGACAGGACGAGTCCGGAAAGCTCCGGGGTCTCGCTGTCGATCACTCCGTGCGTGGCGAAGTGGACGATCCGGTGGCGGGCCAGCTCGCCCCCGAAGGCGGTCGCCCGGCTGGCCTGGAAGCCGAGCGCGGTCCAGACGCGGCCCGGCGCCAGCTCCGAGATCGCCTCGGCTTCCCGGCTGGAGGCGGCCAGGCGGGTCAGGGAGATCCCCTGGGCAGGGCTCTCCGGAGCCGGACCGGGGGAGGAGGCCTGGCGCACGCGCGGATCGCGGCTGTCGAACACCGGATCGGCGAGGATCGCGATGCTCGGCCCGGCCTCCCCCACAGGCGCAGGCGCCGGTTCCCGGAGCGCCAGGACCGCCGCGGACGGCAGGACTACGATCTCGTGGCGCTCGACGACAGGAGCATTCGGATCGGCCGGCGAGGGAAGAGCGGCGAAGGGGACGTACTCCAGGGCTCCGTCCGCCACGATGGCCAGTCTCCGGTCCGCCAACCGATCCGCCACGGGGCCGAGGATCATCCGACTCAGCTCCCGGCGAGCGGCGGTCTCCCTGGCCGAGGCTTCCGGATCCCCCACATCCAGGGTCCGCAATCCCTCGTAGACCTGCCGCGCGAGAGCTTCGATCTTCGCCCGGCCGGGAAGCTCAAAGACTTCGACGGAGGCCGGGGTCACGGCCCACAGGAAGCTCCGTTCCTCTCCCAGGGAGTACTCCAGGAGCAGGGTCCGGGGATCGAGGAGCGCCCGGATCGCCGCGGAGTCCAGGGGCCGCGGGTGCAGGAGCCCGGCGTAGCGCGGATTGGTCCGGCGGATCTCGGCTTCCAGCCGGTCGGATTCGGCGAGCGTCTCCCGCAGGTCGCGGGCGGAGGCCTCCTTCTGGGCGTCGGTGGCCGCGCCGCCCAGCAGCTCGATCCGGCGGCGGGCCTTGGCCGCCAGCCGCGCCGCAACCTCCCGTTCCTGCTCGCGCAGCTTGGGATCCACACCCTGGCGCACGTCGGCCCGGGCCTCGCCGAGCAGGTCGAGCAGGGTCCTGGCGCGGGCGCGCTCGCTCAGGGCCAGGGCGTCGTCCGCGCGGTGCAGCTCCATCCGGAGGCCGATGGCAAGCTCGAAGGCGCGCTGCCGGGAGGCGAGGAAGGCGGCGCGCAGGTCCGGGACGACGACCTCGGCGCGCAGCGACTCAATCAGGGCGAGGGCCGCGTCAACGCGCTCCAGCGCCGCCTCCGGATGCCCGAGCCGGCGCTCGGCCTGGCCCAGCAGGACGAGGGTCTCGGACTGGCCGGCCCGGTCCTCGACGCCCTCGCTCAAGGCCAGGGCCTCCCCGAGGGGAGCGAGCGCCTCCTCCGGCCAGCCGGCGAGCAGCAGGGCTTCGCCCTTTTGGCTCAGGGCGCCGGCCAGCCCGCGCCGATGGCCCAGGGCGCGGAAGATCCCGATGGCCTGGTCGAGGGCCGCGGGGTCGGACGGTGCCCAAAGACTCAGGGAGGTGGCCTCCAGGTAGCGGTCTCCGGCCTCTCTCGCCAGGGCGAGCGCCTGCCGGTGCAGCTCGCGGGCGGCGGCCGGATCGCCCGATTGACCGCTGGCCCGGGATCTCGCCAGCGCGTTCAAGGAGTTGATCTCTCCGCGCCGGTCCGCCACCTTCCTGCGCAGCGCCAGGGATTCCTGGAAGTCGGCCGCGGCCCGCGGCGTCTCGCCCAGGCCCAGGTAGAGGGTGCCGCGGTTGTAGAGCACCCGGCCCACCCAGCCCTGCTCGCCCAGGCTGCGGGCGAGGTCCAGGGCCTGGCCATAGAGAAGAAGCGCCTCGCTCGTCTCGCCCATCCCGGCGAGGACCACCGCGAGGTTGTTGAGGACCTGAAGCTCGCTCCTGCGTTCGCCCAGCGCGCGCAGCGTGCCGAGAGTCGCCTCGTACTCGTCCCGGGCGCGCAGCGGCTCGCCCAGCAGGTCGTAGACGCCGGCCAGGTTGCCCCGGAAGATCGCCTCGGAGTCCGGCGCCTTCACCTCGCGGAGCCGGCGCAGGGCCTCTTCGTAGCAGGGGATCGACTCGCGCCACTCGCCGCGGGAGTGGCGGACCAGGCAGACGTTGGCGAGGGTGACCGCCTCGCCGTAGGCGTCCCCCCGGCGCCGCTCGATCTCCAGCGCCCGGTCGAGCAGGGCCAACGCCTCCGTGTGCTCGCCGAGCGACCAGCGACAGAGGCCCATGGCGGTCAGGGTGTGGCTTTGCAGAGCCTCGTCCGCGATCGGCAGCGCCTTTTCGTACAGTGCCAGCGCCTGGCGGTCGTCTCCCAGGCCGCGCCTCGCCCCCGCCATTACATAGAGGGTGCGCGCCTCCTCGCGCTTCAGCCCGAGGGCCTGCCACAGCGGCAGCGCTTCGTCGCCCAGGGCGAGAAGCCGGCGCTTCGACTCGCCGTCGCCGATCTTCCGCAGGCGGCCCATGTCGGTCAGGAGCGACTCGGCCCGGATCCTCTGCGGGTCCGAAAGCTCTTCGACTTCGATGCGGTAGCGGCCGGGGGGGACTCCGGTTTCGAGGGCGAGGACGTCGACGGTCCATGCGCCGGTCGAAGCCGGGATCAGCAGGGATTCCACGGCTTCCCGCTCGCCGGCCTGGTTCGAGATGCCGAG
>DATANP010000536.1:0-16947 GCA_036266195.1 Thermoanaerobaculia bacterium
GACAACGTCCATGCGCATCCCCGTCGCGTACTCCAGCATACGACGAAGGTCAACCTCGGTAAAGTCGCGGTCGACCATCCGCTTCAGAAGATGCATGCTCAGGCTGAGGTCCCACTCCCACCAGGACGGCCACTCGCGATATCCCAGGCGCCACCCCTCTCAGGTCAGAGACTTGCCAGGTTCATGGGAGCTTCAACAGTGTATCCCACCCCGGCAGCATTTTTCTCAGATTGAGAACCTTCGAGTCAAGTCCCAGGCGGCGATAAGCATCCTCTGTCGCGTTCGGCCGTCATCAGCGGGGCCGTTTTGGGCGACACGGAGACAATGTCAACTCATCCACGACGATGTAACCTTCCCCAGCGCAATGTCAACTTCCCTGGGCTGTTGCCAACTTCCCTGGGCCATTGCAAAGTGCCCCAGCCCAAAGTAACGTGCCCTGGCCCGTTGCCAACTTCCCCACGCCGTTGCAAGGTTCCCTGGGCCGTTGTCAACTGCCCTGGCCCAATGCAAAGTTCCCCACGCCGTTGCAAACTGCCCTGGGCCAATGCAACGTGCCCCAGCACAATGTAAGGTGCCCTGGCGCAATGTAAGCTGACATTTCGCCAGGGAAGTTTGCATCGCAATCTTGCAGCCTTCCCGGCCTTCCCGTAGGGCGACGCCTCGTCGCGCTCGCAAACTTCGTGCTGAGCGGCCTGATTTCTGTAACTACTTACGGATCAGGGCGCCGAGCGCGCGGCGCCCGTCTCCATCCCGAGGCTCCGCACCAGGAACGCCAGTTCGTCGGCCGATCTCTCGATCAGCTTCGAGGTCGGCGTCGAGCCGCCGTGGCCGGCGCGGCTCTCGATGCGGATCAGGACCGGCGCTGCCCCGGCCTGGTCCTCCTGGAGCCGGGCCGCGAATTTGAAGCTGTGCCCTGGTACCACCCGATCGTCGGTGTCGGCCGTGGTGACCAGCGTCGCCGGATACTTCGTTCCGGGCTTGAGGTTGTGGTAGGGCGAGTAGGCGTAGAGCGCCTTGAACTGCTCCGGGTCGTCGGACGAGCCGTAGTCGTCCACCCAGTAGCGGCCGACCGTGAAGCGGTGAAAGCGGAGCATGTCCATGACGCCGACCGCCGGCAGCGCGGCGCCGAATAGGTCCGGGCGCTGGGTCATCGCGGCGCCCACGAGCAGGCCGCCGTTGCTGCCGCCCCGGATGCCGAGGCGCGAGGAGCGGGTGTAGCGGTTGGCGATCAGCCACTCGGCGGCGGCGATGAAGTCGTCGAACACGTTCTGCTTCCGGAGCTTGGTTCCGGCCGCGTGCCACTCCTCGCCGTACTCGTTGCCGCCCCGCAGGTTGACCAGCGCGTAGACGCCGCCCATCTCCATCCAGGTGATCCACATGGAGGAGTAGGTCGGGTTCTGGGGGATGTTGAAGCCGCCGTAGCCGGTGAGCAGCGTCGGATTGTTGCCGTCGAGCTTCAGACCCTTCCTGTAGGTGAGGAACATGGGGATGCGGGTGCCGTCGCGGGACGGGAAGAAGACCTGTTTCACCTCGAAGCCCGCCGGATCGAAGTCGACCTCGGGACGGAACAGGAGGGTGCTGCGGCCGGTGGCGAGGTCGTAGCGGTAGGTCGAGCCGGGGTTGGCGAAGCTGGAGAACTGGTAGAAGGTCTCGGTGTCCTCGGGCCGGCCCTGGAATCCCTTGATGCTGCCGATGCCGGGCAGCTCCACGTCGCGGACCGGCTGGCCGTCGAGCGTGAAGACCCGCACCTGGTCGGCGGCGTCCTTCATGTAGCCGGCGACCAGGAGATCGCCGACCCGCGACACGACGGAGAGCGTGGGACCGGACTCGGGGATGATCTCCTTCCAACTCTCCGGACGCGGGTCGCGGAGGTCGATGGCGATCAGGCGGCCCCGCGGAGCCCCGGCGTCGGTGTGGAAGTAAAGGACCGGGCCCCGGTTGGCGACGAGGTTGAAGTACCCATTGTCGAAGCTCGGCACGAGCGGCCGGGTCATGGCGTAGGGCTCGGCCAGGTCTCGGACCAGGATACGGAACAGCTTGCCCTTCTCGTTCGAGGTGGACAGGACCAGGTAGCGGCCGTCGGCGGTCACCTCGGGCTGGCTTTCCCACTCCGGGTGCTCGGGATCTTCGTCGACCAGGACGTCATCCGCCTGCGGCGTGCCGACGCGGTGGTAGTAGACCTTGCTGTCGGCGTCGATCCTCTGGAACTCCGTGCCGGCCCTGGGCTCGGGGAGGTGGGTGTAGAAGAACCCGAGGCCGTCGCTGGTCCACACCGCGCAGCAGGTCTTGATCCACTTGAGCTCGTCGGGCAGGAGCTTGCGGGTCTCCAGGTCCAGCACGTGCCAGGTCCGCCAGTCGGAGCCGGCCTCCCGCACGCCGTAGACGGCGAGCCGCCCGTCCAGGCTCGGCTTGAAGTCGACCAGGGCGACGGTGCCGTCCTGGGACCAGGTGTTCGGGTCGATCAGCACGTCCGCCGGAGTCGGGGGGACGTCCAGCGAGGTCTGCGTGTAGAGGACCGCCTGGTTCTGGAGGCCGTCGTTGCGGGTGTAGAAGTACCGCCTTCCGGCCTTGACCGGCACCGAGCGGGTCTCGAAGTTCCAGATCCGGGTCAGGCGCTTTTCGATCGCCTCGCGCTCCGGGATGGCGGCCAGGTAGTCGAAGGTCACCCGGTTTTCCGCCTCGACCCACTTCCGAACCTCGTCGGACTGCCGGACGTCCTGCTCCAGCCAGCGGTAGGGGTCCTCGACCGTGACGCCGTGATAGGTGTCCTTCTGGTCGACCTTGGGGGTCTCCGGATAGTGGAGCGGCCCGGCGGCGGCCAGGGACGGGAGAACAACCAGAAGACAGATCAGAGAAATGAGTTTCCTGGACATGGAGCGCTCCTTCGAGCGGGAGTGTATCTCTTAAGAAAGAGGTGCTGTGAACGTGCAAATCGTTTCTGCCGCGGCCCGTCCAAAAACGGGCAATTTCCTTGACACGCTGCGGCATGGCTCCTAGGATGCCCCCTATGGCCACCGAGACGCTCACGATTGCCTTTGGTTCTCTCACTTCCGAGGATGGCATCGCCTGGCTCGTCCTCGACGACCCGGCAAAGAAGGTCAATACGCTCTCCACCCGGCTGTTCGAATGGTTCGAGGAGCAGATCGAGCGCGTGGAGCGCGAGCGGCCCGAGGCGCTCGTGATCCTCTCGGGCAAGCCGGACGGCTTCGTGGCCGGCGCCGACATCGAGGAGCTGAAGACTCTGTCCAAGCCGGAGGACGTGCTCGCCATGCTGCAGCGCGGCCATGAGCTGATGAACCGGCTCGCGGCGCTGCCGTTCCGGACCGTGGCCGCGATCCACGGCGCCTGCCTGGGCGGCGGCCTGGAGCTGGCTCTCGCCTGCCGGCACCGGGTGGCCACGGAGCACCCGAAGACGAAGCTCGGTCTCCCGGAGGTCCAGCTCGGCCTGATCCCGGGCCTCGGAGGTACCCAGCGGCTGCCGCGGCTGATCGGCGTGCCCGCGGCGCTCGATCTCATCCTCACCGGCCGCCAGGTGGACGCGCGCAAGGCAAAGCACCTGGGACTGGTGGACGACACCTGCCATCCGGCCGACCTGCGCTCGGCCGCCGAGCGGTGGGCCGGCGGTGGAGGCAAGGCCAAGCCGCCCGGAGGTCTGTTGGGATGGTCGCGCAAGGCGACCGACCTGGTCTCCCGCAGCCCGCTCGCCGACCGGCTGGTGTTCGACAAGGCGCGGGCCGGCGTGATGGAGAAGACCGGCGGCCACTACCCGGCTCCCCTGGTGGCGATCGAGGTGGTGAAGGACGGCCTCAAGCTGCCGCTCCCGCGCGCGCTCGACGTCGAGGCCGGCGCCTTCTCGGAGCTCGTGGTCTCGGACACGGCCAAGAACCTGATGTCGATCTTCTTCGCCAAGAACGAGGTCGAGGCGCGGGCCGCCAAGATCGCCCGGGGAGCGAAGCCCATCGGCAAGGTGGGCGTGCTCGGCGCCGGGTTCATGGGCGCCGGCATCGCCCAGGTGCTGGCCGAGAAGGGCATCCAGGTGGTCATGAAGGACCGCGACCTCGCCGCCGTGGGCCGCGGCATGGCGTTCGCCGCCGAGCGCTTCCGCGAGCGGGTCCAAAGGAAGAGGATGACGGATGCCGACTTCAAGGCCGCGCTCGGCCGCATCCTGCCGGCCGCCGACTACGACGCGTTCCACCGGGTGGACCTCGTGGTCGAGGCCGTGTTCGAGGACGTCGGCGTCAAGCACAAGGTCATCCAGGAGACCGAGGCCGCGTCGCCCGAGGGCCTCATCTTCGCCTCGAACACCTCGGCCATCCCGATCTCGAAGCTGGCCGAGGCCAGCCGCCGGCCGGAGAACGTGGTCGGCATGCACTTCTTCAGCCCGGTCCACAAGATGCCGCTTCTCGAAGTGATCCGGCACCCCGGTACCTCGCAGGAAGCGCTCGCGACCGTGGTCGAGGTCGGCCGCCGCATGGGCAAGACCGTGATCGTGGTCGGCGACGGTCCGGGCTTCTTCACCTCCCGGGTGCTCACGCCGTTCCTCAACGAGGCCGCCTGGCTCCTGGTGGACGGCGCCTCGATCGAGCAGATCGACCGCGCCATGACCCGCTGGGGCTGGCCGGTCGGGCCGTTCACCCTGCTCGACGAGGTCGGCCTCGACGTCGGCCGCCACGCCGGCGAGGTGATGCACTCCGCCCTGGGCGACCGCCTGGCGCCGCCCGCCGCCTTCCAGCGGATGATCGACGACGGCCGCCTTGGCCGGAAGGCGAAGCGCGGCTTCTATCTGTATGAGGAAGAGGAAAAGAAGAGTAAGGGGCGCCAGGTCGATCCCGCGGTCTACCGGCTCCTCGGCTGGCAGCCCGGCGAGATTTCCGACGAGGAGATCGTCGAGCGCTGCTGGCTCCAGATGCTCAACGAGACCGCCCGCTGCATGGAGGAGGGAATCATCGCCGATCCGGCCGACGTGGACATCGGGGTGATCTTCGGCTTCGGCTTCCCGCCGTTCCGCGGCGGCCTGCTGCGGGAGGCGGACCGCAAGGGTCTCCCCTGGATCGTGTCCCGGCTGGAGCACTACGCGGCGCTGCGAGGGCCACGACTGGAACCGGCGAAGCTGCTCCGGGACATGGCGCGCAAGGGCGAGCGCTTCTACAAGGGCTGAGGCTTGGCCGACTACGTCGTCCCGTCGATCCTCTTCGTGCTGTTCGCGGTCTTCAGCTCGGCCGGCGCCTTCCTGATCACGTCCCAGTACCGAAGCCGGGCGGCCGCGATCGTGGCGGCGCTCCTCACCCTGTTCTTCTTCGCCGCTCTGTTCCTGGCCTTGCTGGCGCTGTTGCCCCAGGGTACTCTTCCAGATAACTGATGTGCCGAAATGCCGGGCCCCTCGCCGGTGTTCTCCCAGACGAGTATGACCGACCCGGAATTCGACCTCGAGACCCTGGTGACCGTGGGAGCCTACGCCTCTCCCTGGGAGGCCCAGCTCGCCCGCGCCTGCCTGGAAACCGAGGGGGTCGAGTCGGTGATCGCCGACGAGCACCTCGGCCGGATCTGGTGCGCCACCACGGTCGGCGGCATCAAGCTCAACGTCCGGGAGGAGGACGCGCCGTTCGCCGCCGAGCTGCTGCGCAGCCGCAAGCCCATCCCCGAGATCTACCTGGTCACCGACTCCGACCGCCCATCCGCGGAGCGCTGCCCGTCCTGCAAGTCGGACAACCTGGTCCTGGAGCGCTGGTCGGTGCTCGGCTTCCTGGGTGTCTGGCTGCTCCTGGGCCTCGCCCTGCCGGTGCCCCGGCGGCGCTGGACCTGCCGGGGCTGCAACTCGGTATGGAAGGACGAGGACCGCGAGCTGTTCGATCCTAGCGGCGAGGCTCCCGCCAGGGAGTAGGCACGGGTATCGGCGGTATCTCCTCTCCGTTCTCGACCCGCTCCAGCACCTTTTCCTTGGTCTTCGCCTCCAGCTTCTCGCTCTTGACCTCCTGCCGCAGCCGGCCGAAGGAGCTTATGTAGAGGTTGGCCACGGCCACCACCGCGAAGGCCGAAATGATGTAGCCCCGCCAGTCGTCGAGGAGCAGCTTGTAGCGCGTGAGGAACAGGAAGAAGAACGTCACCCAGTGGCTGAAGCAGTACTCGCAGGTGAACAGGTAGAAAAACTTCCGCACCAACAGGCTCTTCGCCTCCTCCGAGCGCTTCGCGCAGTACTCGCGGGGCTCGCGGAAGACCTCCTCATGGGTCACGGTCCAGGCCACGCAGGCCACGGGCAGGGCGAGGGTGAACAGCCAGACGAGCTGGAGACCCCATTCGGAGCTGGGCGGCGGGTTCATGCGGAAACCTCCAGGCGCCCGGGGGGTTGATCGGATGAGGGGGGATCCCGGCGCTCCGGCTCGCCCTCGCCCGGAGCGTCCACGGGATCATCCACCGGCTCTTCGCGCTTCTCCGGATCCTTCTCCGCGGGCGGCTGGAAGGGCTCTTGCGGGTCCCGGTCCCGGCGGTCCGCGTCCGGGGGCTCTTGGAGTCGGAGCGTTTTCATGCCGCTCCTGCCTTCGCAAGAATCGCGCCTGATGATCCGAGAGACTAGTTCACGAGGCCGGCCGTGCGCAGGGGGAAGCCGGAGCTGCTCTCCTCGATCTCGTCGGTGAACTCGTAGATCCGGCCGCTGCCGAGCTCGAACAGGCTCCAGCCGTTGGGGTCGCAGACCGCCACCAGGAAGGCCTCCAGCTCCGCCTCGTCCGAGCGCAGCCAGGGGCCGGCCGACAGCGCGGGATTGAGCCGCACCTTGAGCGTGAAGGAGCGCAGGGGATCCGGCCCCTCCGGGAGCACCGCCTCGATCGAGAACACCTCGCCGCTCCACCACAGGCCGGAATTCCCGTGCCAGTCGATCGACGGCAGGGCGTTCTCCAGCGCCTGCCTCACCTCGTCCCGGCCGCCGAGCGGCAGCGACTCTCTATCCTCGAGCTCGCCGAGCGAGCCCACGTGGTCCTGGACCTTCAGCACCAGAAAATCCGCATCCATGCTCCGCGCTCCTCCGTGTCTGACGATATAGAGTACTCCCATGGCGAACCGGACCGGATCGATCCTGTGCCCGTCGTGCGGCAAGCTGGTAGGCGTGGCGGCCGACGAGTGCCCCTATTGTGGCCGGAAAAGGCCGGGCATGTGGGGCCTCACCTCGGTGCTCGGAGGCATCGGCCGCCAGTGGCCGTTCGAGGCCGTCGTCACCGGCGGCTGCGTCTTCCTCTACATGGCCATGCTGGCGGCCATGGCCACGGGCTCTCCGGAGAACATCCAGATCTTCAGCGGCTACCAGGTCCTGCCGCCCACCAACGAGGCGCTGCTGCGCTTCGGCGCGGCCGGAGCCGGGCCGGTCTACGACATGGGCCGCTGGTGGACGGTGCTCTCCGCCGGCTGGCTGCACGGCGACCTCGTCCATATCTTCTTCAATCTCTACTGGCTGCGGATGCTCGCTCCGGACACGGCCGAGCTCTATGGCGCCAGCCGGATGGTGGTGCTCTACACGGTCTCCTCGGCCATCGGCTTTCTGACGAGCAGCTCGGTCGCGCACTTCTTCCCGGCCCTGCGCGGCGGAGCCCTGGGCGGCGCCGAGTTCACGGTCGGAGCCTCGGCCGCCATCCTGGGCCTTCTGGGCGCCATGATCGCCTACGGCCGGCGGACCGGCAGCCACGCGTTGCGGCGGCAGGCCTGGTACTACGCGGTCATGATGATCGCCTTCGGGTTCCTCTGGCCGCGGGTGGACAACTGGGCCCACCTCGGCGGCTTCGTGGGCGGCTTCGTGGCCGGGATCGTGCTCTCGCCGGAGAAGCCGGAGCGCCCCGGCCACACCGCGGCGGCGCTCCTCTGCCTCCTGCTCACGATCGCGGCCGTGGTCGCCTCCCTGGTGGACGTGCGATGGCACGTGTACTTCCAGTAGGAGTCCTCGACCTCATCGGCAACACGCCGATGCTCGACCTCTCCTTCCTGGTCTGCCGCCACGGCGTCCGGCTTTTCGCCAAGGCCGAGTTCGCCAACCCGGGCGGTTCGGTCAAGGACCGGCCGGCGCTCGCCATGATCCGCGGCGCCCAGGCGCGCAGGCTGTTCGAGGGCGGCCGGCGGCTGCTCGACGCGACCTCGGGCAACACCGGCATCGCCTACGCCATGATCGGAGCCGCGCTCGGCATCCCCGTCACCCTCTGCCTGCCGGAGAGCGCCAGCCCGGAGCGCAAGCGCATCCTGCGGGCCTACGGCGCGGAGTTGCGGATGACCGATCCCCTGTCCGGCAGCGACGGGGCGATCGTCGAGGCCCGGCGCATGGTTGCGGAGGAGCCGGAGCGCTGGGCCTACCTGGACCAGTACTCGAACCCGGAGAACTGGCAGGCCCACTACCGCACGACCGGCCCCGAGATCTGGGCGCAGACCGGCGGGGAGATCAGCCATTTTGTCACCGGCCTGGGCACGTCTGGCACTTTCATGGGTGCAGGGCGCTTCCTGCGAGAGAAGGACGCCGGGGTGCGGCTGATCTCGATCGAGCCCGACTCGCCCTTTCATGGACTGGAAGGGATGAAGCACATGGCCTCCGCGATCGTGCCGCCGATCTACGATCCCGCCCTGGCGGACGAGGCGCGCGAGGTCCCGACGGAGACGGCCTACGCCATGGTCAAGCGCCTGGCCCGCGAGGCCGGGCTGCTCGTCGGCATCTCCTCCGGGGCCAATGTGGCTGCCGCCCTGGAGGTGGCCCTGGACTTGCAAATCGGAGCCGTCGTCACGGTCCTGTGCGACAACGCGGACAAGTATCTGTCGGACCGGTTCTGGGAGGAATCGCACACATGAACCGCCTGTTCATCTCGGCTCGCCACCTGCAGACCATCGGACGCCACGGCATGGCCAGCTACCCCGACGAGTGCTGCGGGGTCCTGATCGGCCGGACCTCGGGAGACGCCACCGTCGTCGAACGGATCCTCTCGGTCGGCAACGAGCGGCAGGACAGCCGCCACAACCGCTTTCTGATCAGCCCCGAGACCGTCCTGGCCGCGCACAAGGAGGCGCGCGCCCTCGGCCTGGACGTCGTGGGCTACTATCACTCCCATCCGGACCACCCGGCGCGGCCGAGCGAGTTCGACCGCGAGCACGCCTGGCCGGGCATGTCCTATCTGATCGTCTCCCTCGAAGGCCGCAAGGTCGTGGAGGCCCGGAGCTGGCGCCTGGCCGACGACCGCGAGGGCTACGAGGAAGAGATCATCGATCAAGGGGTGACGGGCTTCGGTCCGTCGATGGGGGTCCACAAGGAGGCTGTCTGATGAGCGTCATGATCCAGATCCCGACGCCCCTGCGCCGCTTCACCGGCGAGCAGGGAGAGGTCCAGGTGGAGGGCGGCACCGTGGGCGAGGCCATGGCCGCTCTCGCCGAGCGCTTCCCGGCGGTCCGGCGCCACCTGTTCACGGACGACGGCGCCCTGCGGAGCTTCGTCAACGTCTTCCTGAACGACGAGGACGTGCGCCACATGAAGAGCCAGCAGACGCCGGTCTCCCCGGGCGACACGCTCGTGATCATCCCCTCGATCGCGGGCGGTTCTCCAACCGCGACCGAGACGGAGACCCTGCCCGAGCTGACCCCGGCCGAGATCCGCCACTACAGCCGGCACCTGATCATGCCGGAGATCGGCACGGCCGGGCAGCGCAAGCTCAAGGCCGCCAGGGTGCTGATGATCGGCGCCGGCGGCCTGGGCTCGCCGCTCGGCCTGTATCTGGCCGCAGCCGGCGTGGGCACCCTCGGCCTGGTCGATTTCGACGTGGTCGACGAGTCCAACCTCCACCGGCAGGTGCTCTACGGCCAGCAGGACGTGGGCCGTCCGAAGATCCAGGCCGCGCTCGACCGCCTGCACGGCGTCAACCCGCACATCAAGCTGGTGCCGCACGAGACCCGCCTGGAGTCGGCCAACGCGCTCGATCTGTTCAAGGACTACGACCTCGTGGTGGATGGCACGGACAACTTCCCGACCCGGTATCTCGTGAACGACGCCTGCGTGATGCTGGGCAAGCCGAACGTCTACGGCTCGATCTTCCGCTTCGAGGGCCAGGTCTCGGTGTTCTGGGGCGCGCGGGGGCCGTGCTACCGTTGCCTCTTCCCGGAGCCGCCGCCGCCAGGGCTGGTGCCGTCGTGCGCCGAGGGCGGCGTGCTCGGGGTGCTGCCGGGCATCATCGGCTCGCTCCAGGCGAACGAGGTCATCAAGCTGCTCGCCGGGGTCGGCGACCCGCTGATCGGCCGGCTGGTGCTGTTCGACGCGCTCAAGATGAAGTTCCGGGAGCTGAAGCTCCGCAAGGACCCGCAGTGCCCGGTGTGCTCCGAGCATCCGACGCAGCGCGGCCTGATCGACTACGACCAGTTCTGCGGGGTCGCCCCGCAGCCGGAGAGCGGGATGAGCGGTGACGACTTCGAGATGACCGTGGGTGAGCTGAAGCAGCGGCTGGACGACGGGCAGGAGATCACGATCCTGGACGTCCGCACGCCCCAGGAATACGACATCGCGAGGATCGAGGGCTCGACCCTGATCCCGCTCCAGGAGCTGCAGGACCGTCTCGGCGAGCTCGACCCGGCCGACACGATCGTGGCCCACTGTCACCACGGCATGCGCTCGGCCAAGGCCGTCCAGTTCCTCCGTCAGATGGGCTTCAAGCGCGCCATCAACCTGGCGGGAGGCATCGACTCCTGGAGCCAGCAGGTCGATCCGAAAGTCCCTCGATACTGATCCCGTTCCCCCTCTCCCCGGCCCTCTCCCCCGTACCGGGGGAGAGGGAGAAAGACGGGCGAACTCCGGACCTCCTTCGGCGTATAGGATCAGGGATCCTGACCCGAAGGAGGTTCGATCTTGCGCCAAGCTCTCTTGATTCTGTCGTTTGCCCTGCTGCTCGGAGGAAGCGTCGCCGCCCAGGACCGCCCTGAAAACGAGCAGGCCCCTGCCAAGCCGGTCGAGATCCAGGACCGGGTCGTCACCACGAAACACAAGGCCGTGATCGGCGGCGCCCAGATCGCCTACACGGCCACGACCGGCACCCTGGTCCTGCGCGACGAGGACGGCAAGGCCAAGGCCTCCATGTTCTTCGTGGCCTATACCCGCGACGGCCGCGACGGCGTGCAGGACCTCGCGAAGCGGCCGATCACCTTCACCTACAACGGCGGCCCCGGCTCGTCCTCGGTCTGGCTGCACATGGGTGCCTTCGGGCCCCGGCGCGTGGCCCTGGAAGATGAAGGCACGGCCCCGCCGCCGCCCTACCATCTGGTGGACAACGGCGAGTCGCTGCTCGACATCACCGACCTGGTGTTCATCGACCCGGTCATCACCGGCTACAGCCGTCCGGCCCCGGGCGAGAAGGCCGACCAGTTCCACGGCCTGCGCGAGGACGTCGAGTCGGTCGGCCAGCTCATCCATCTCTACACGAGCCGCTACGGCCGCTGGTCGTCGCCCAAGTTCCTGTCCGGCGAGAGCTACGGCACCACCCGTTCCGCCGCCCTGGTGCACTACCTCCAGGAGCGCTACGGGATGTACTTCAACGGCGTGGTCCTGCTCTCCTCGATCCTCAACTTCGGGACCGCGCGCTTCGACGTCGGCAACGACCTGCCCTATCCCCTCTTCCTGCCGACCTACACCGCCACGGCCTGGTACCACAAGAAGCTGCCGGCCGACCTTCAGGGCGATCTGCACAAGGCGCTCGACGAGGCGGAGCGCTTCGCCCTCGGCGACTACACCCTGGCGCTGGCTCAAGGGAACGAACTCTCGCCCGAGCGGCGGCACGCTGTGGCTGAGACGCTCGCCCGGCTCACCGGTCTCTCGGTCGGCTACGTCGAGTCGGTGAACCTACGGCCGGTGATCTATCCGTTCACCAAGGAGCTGATGCGGTCCGAGAGGCAGACGGTCGGCCGCCTCGACAGCCGCTTCCAGGGCCGCGACCTCGCGGCCTCCGGCGAGGAGCCGGAGTTCGATCCGAGCTACGCCGCCATCCTCGGCCCCTTCTCCGGCGTGCTCAACGACTACGTCCGCCAGGATCTCGGCTTCCAGAGCGATCTGCCGTACGAGATCCTGACCAGCCGCGTCCGGCCCTGGAGCTTCCGCGATTTCGAGGCGCGTTATGTCAACGTGGCCGAGGACCTGCGCGCCGCCATGGCCCGCAACCCCGCTCTCCGGGTGTTCGTGGGGAACGGCTACTACGACCTCGCCACTCCCTACTTCGCGACCGAGTACACGTTCGACCACCTCGGCTTCGACCCGGGATACGCGGAGCGGGTGACCCTGACCTTCTACGAGGCCGGGCACATGATGTACATCCGCAAGGCGGAGCGCGAGAAGCTGAAGCGCGACATCGCGGCGTTCTACCGCACGGCGGCGGGAGGGTAGAGCTAGACTGGCGGCATGCGGCGAGCCCTCGCCATCCTCGCCTGGCTGTGTGTCGCCGGCCTGACTGTCGGCACCGTCTGGCTGGTCCGCCATCCGGAGTCTCCAATCCTGGACCCGGTGGTGGACTGGCCCTGGATCGGGCTGGTGGTCGAGGACCTGCGCCTCAAGCCGGGGCCCGATCCGTTCGCGATCCCCAAGGAAGGGTCCGGCGAGGAGAGGGAGGAGGCTTCGGCTCCTCGCCGGATCTCTCCCCGCCGTCCCCCGGGAGCGGCTTCGGGTCCGGACTTTCCGCTTCCGACCGATCTGCAGCCCGAAGGAGTAGAGCGGGTGATCGTCAAGCCCGGGTTTGCGCTGCGGTCCGAGCCCCGGTTCGCATCGGCGCCGGTGGCGACGCTCCGGAACGTGGGCATCCTGAAGGTCGTCGAGCGCTCGCCGGGCTGGGTGAAGGTCTCTTATGGAGATGTCGCTGGCTGGGTGCCCGACCCCAAGTGGTCCGGCTCCGAGCCGCCGCTCGGCAGCGACCCCGATCCGGTCCTGCCGGTCACGGGCCGCCCGCCGGACCCGGATCGGCTCGCGCTCGCCCGGAACCGGCTGGCGGCTCCTGAAGTGGGCGGCCGGCTCGGTCCGTACCTGGTATACACCGACGTGCGGAGCCCCGACCGCCTGGCGTTCCTCGACCGGGTGACCGGCGGGCTGGAGGCGCTCTACCGCGCCCGCTACGGCGTCGAGCCGGTCGGCGAGCCGGCCGAGGTGGTCATCCTGTTCGACCGGGAGACGGACTACCGCGCCTTCCTGGACGAGGACGCCGAGCTGGCCGGATTGCCGGCGACCGGCCACACCGCTCTCGGCATCGTCGCCCTCTGGGACGCCGGCAGGCCCGAGGCCGAGGTCGGCGCGACGCTCGTCCACGAACTGGTCCACCTCCTCACCCGTCGGGCCATCGGTCCAGCGCTGCCGAGCTGGATCGACGAGGGAATCGCGGACGACCTGTCGCAGTCCAGGATCGACCCGTCGGGCCGGCTGCTCCCCGGCACGCTCGGCGGGATTACGATCCAGGCCGGACAGCGGATCGAGATGCACGGCGCCCGCGCGGCGCTCCAGAACCTCATCGAGGCCTCCGACACCGGCACGCTCCGGCCGCTGCCCGAGCTTCTCGGGCTCGAATGGAGAGAGTTCGTCCGGCAGCGGGCGGAACAGAACTACGCCCAGTCGTCGTTCTTCATCCGCTACCTGCTGCAAGGCGAGCAGGGGTCGCTCGCCGCTGGCTTCCGCTCCTTCCTCTCCGAGGTGGCCGCCGGGAAGCCGCCGGAGCCGGAGAGGCTTCGTGAGAAGCTGGGAAGGTCGTGGCCGGCGCTGGACGCCGGTTTCCGCCTCTGGCTCCTCAGCCAGCGCGAAGACCGCCCGCTTGTTCCGTAGGGGCCGCGCCACGAGGCGTGGCGTCGCGCCATGAGACGTGGCACCGCGCCACGAGGCGTGGCGCCGCGCCATGAGACGTGGCGCCGCGCCATGAGACGTGGCATCGCGCCATGAGGCGTGGCGCCTTGCCATGAGACGTGGCATCGCGCCATGAGGCGTGGCGCCTTGCCATGAGACGTGGCGCCGCGCCACGAGGTGTGGCGCCTTGCCGCGAGGTATGGCGGAACGGATTTGTACAGGGCTGCCGCTGCCCTGTACAAATCCGACCCTGCTGCCACGGTTGTTTCGTGACGAGCCCTTACTGTCCTGCGAGAAGCGGCTCCTCCTCGCGCCAGACCGCCTCGCCTTCGGCGTAGTGCTCGCGCTTCCAGATCGGAACCTCGGCCTTCAGGCGTTCGAGAGCGGTGCGGCTGGCGTCGTAGGCGGCGGCGCGATGGGCGGATCCCACCGCGATCACCACGCTCGGCTCTCCCACCGGCACCTCTCCGAGGCGGTGGACGATCGACACCCGCACCGGAGCGGCGGCTTCGAGCTCGGAGGCGATCCGAGCCAGGGCGTCAGCGGCCATCCGGCGGTAGGCCGTATAGGTGAGCTTCTCGACCGCGCGGCCGGCGTGATGATTGCGGACCGTCCCGAGGAAGGTCACTACGGCTCCGAAGCCGACGTCCTCCACACTGCGGACCGCCGCCTCCACGTCCAGAGGCCCATCCACGAGTCCGGTCTGGCCGCTCCCTCCTGAAACTGGAGGGAGGAGCGCGACCTCGACGCCCTCGGACAGTGGAGCGTCGGGTCCGGAGATCCGGCCATCGACCGCCACGGCGAGGCGGGGCCAGAGTGGGCCGAGCGCGGGGTGGTCGCGGTCGAGCCGGATGCGCAGGTCGGCCACCCGGCTGCCGTCCGGCAGCTCCATCTCGAGCTCGGTGGCACCGAGCGCGTCTCCGGCGGTGGCAAAGGCGAGGAGTCGGACCTTCATGGAGGGGGATGGTAGCAAACGGGGCGGCCTGGGCCGCCCCGTCGAGAGTGCGGAGCCAGGGTTGGCTCAGCGGTCGGTCCGCGACCCCGCCGGGGTGCGCACCGAATCCACGAAACGGTCGAAGTCGGACTCCGCCCGGGTCTTCTCCCACCCGTAGCGCTCCTGCAGGGCGCCGACGAGCTTGTCGCGGTTGCCCTCCGAGCGGTCCAGGTCGTCATCCGTGAGGTTGCCCCAGAAGCGCTTGGCGTCACCCTTCAACTGCTTCCAACGTCCTTCGAAGACATCGTCGTAAGCCATGTGAGTTCTCCTTTGTCGGTGGACGGTCTCTCGGGTACGCGGCAGCGCATCCGATGGTTCCACTTTGGGATACAGCAAGATCCGGGCCGGCTCTCCTCATATAATCCCCGCGCCCTGAGAGGAGGAGGCAATCGTGGCGATTCTGGAAAGCAAGGCGAAGCGGAACGAGGCGTTCGAGCGCCAGTCGGAGCACTGGCGGCGGGAGGTGGAGCGGCTGCGCGAGGAGGAAGAGGTCATCCGCCAGGGTGGCGGCCTCAAGGCGCAGGACAAGCAGCGGGCCCAGGGCAAGATGACGGCCCGCGAGCGCGTCGAGGCGCTCTGCGACCCCGGCGCGCCCTTCCTGGAGCTCGGCCTCTGGGTGGCCCACGGCTTCTACCAGGAGTACGGCGGCGCGCCCGCGGCCGGCGTGGTCATGGGCATCGGCAGGATCCACGGCCGCGACGTGGTGGTGGTGTCGAACGACGCTACGGTCAAGGCCGGCGCCTGGTTCCCCCTGACCTGCAAGAAGGTGCTCCGCGCCCAGGAGATCGCCCTTGAAAACCGGCTGCCGATCGTCTACCTGGTGGACTCGGCCGGCGTCTTCCTGCCTCTCCAGGACGAGATCTTTCCGGACCGCGAGCACTTCGGCCGGGCGTTCTACAACAACGCCCGCCTCTCCGCCGAAGGGGTGTTCCAGATGGCGGCCATCATGGGCTCCTGCGTGGCGGGCGGCGCCTACCTGCCGATCATGAGCGACGAGTCGCACATCGTGGAGGGCACCGGCTCGATCTTTCTCGCCGGCTCCCATCTGGTGCAGGCCGCGATCGGCGAGAAGATCGACAACGAGGAGCTGGGCGGCGCGCTCGTCCAGTGCGACATCTCGGGCGTGGTGGACCATCGCCATCCAGACGACCTCTCCTGTCTCCAGAAGATCCGCAGCCAGTTCGCCCAGCTCGCGCCCGGCGAGCGCGCTCCGTTCGCGCGGCGCGAGCCGGTGGACCCTCTCTATCCGGCCGACGACCTCTATGGGCTGATGCCGATCGACCGCTCCCGGCCGTACGACGCCCATGAGCTGCTGGCCCGGCTGCTCGACAGCAGCGAGCTGGACGAGTACAAGGCCACGTATGGCCAGACCCTGGTCTGCGGCACGGGCTGGATCGGCGGCTGGGCGGTGGGCATCGTGGCCAACCAGCGCTCGATCGTGCCGCGCAAGACCGGCACCGGCCCGTCGGACAAGGAGCTGCAGATCGGCGGCGTCATCTACTCGGAGTCGGCGGACAAGGGCGCCCGCTTCGTGGAGCTGTGCAACCAGAAGAAGATCCCGCTCCTCTTCCTCCAGGACGTGACCGGCTTCATGGTGGGCAGTCGCGCCGAGCGCGGCGGCATCATCAAGGACGGCGCCAAGATGGTGAACGCGGTCGCGAACTCGACCGTGCCGAAGATCACCCTCTTCGTCGGCAACTCCTACGGCGCGGGCAACTACGCGATGTGCGGCAAGGCCTACGGCGCGCGGTTCCTCTACGCCTGGCCCTCGGCGGCCATCGCGGTCATGGGAGGGGACCAGGCGAGCAAGACCCTCCTCTCCATCCAGCTCAAGAACCGCGGCGCGGACGTCTCGGAGGAGGAGAAGCAGGCCCGTCTCTCGGAGATCAAGGCGCGCTACGCCGCCGCCATGAACCCCCGCTACGCCGCCGCGCGCCTCTGGGTGGACGCGATCATCGATCCGGCACACACCCGGGAAGTGATCGGCGAGTCGCTGGCCTGCGCCGCGGCCAACCCGCACGTGGCGGAGTTCAGGACCGGGGTGCTGCAGACGTAGAGGGGCTACTCGCCGATCAGGTGAAGCGCTGCTTCGAGCGCCGGAGCCGAGATGTACATGCCATGGCTGACCAGTGCTTCAGTGACAGGG
>DATANP010000537.1:0-13799 GCA_036266195.1 Thermoanaerobaculia bacterium
CGGCTGAAGGACGTCAAGTGATTGACCCGATCCTCCCTTCGGCCATACCCTGGCGGAGGAGGAACCATGAGCCAGATCTCCCTCATCAGGGCCGCAACCCTTTCCATACTGCTGGTATCGCTCGCCGTCCCGGTCCTCGCCGACCCGTTCGACGACTACGTCAAGGCGCAGATCCAGGAGCGCAACATCCCCGGCCTCTCGATCGCCGTCGTCCGCGACGGGCAGGTGGTCAAGGCGCAGGGCTACGGCCTCGCGAATATCGAGCTGAACGCCCCGGCCACGGCCGAGACGATCTACCAGTCCGGGTCGCTCGGCAAGCAGTTCACCGCGACGCTGGTGATGATGCTGGTCGAGGAGGGCAAGATCAGGCTCGACGAGTCGATCCGCACCTACATGCCGGAGGCGCCGGCCACCTGGCAGGGGATCACCATCCGCCACCTGCTCACCCACACCGCGGGCGTCTCGAACAAGCTTTACGACAACCTCGACATGCGCCAGGACTACACCGAGGAGGAGCTGTTCAAGCGCATCACGGCGCTGCCCCTCGACTTCCAGCCCGGCGAGAAGTGGGCCTATTCGAACTGCGGCTACATGACGCTCGGCTTCCTCATCCACAGGGTGTCCGGCAAGTTCTACGGCGACCTGCTGCAGGAGAGGATCTTCGGGCCGCTCGGCATGACCACCGCGCGCATCATCAGCGAGGCCGACATCATCCCGAACCGGGCCGCCGGCTACCTGCTCA
This sequence comes from Thermoanaerobaculia bacterium, assembly GCA_036266195.1. Lineage (GTDB taxonomy): Bacteria > Acidobacteriota > Thermoanaerobaculia > Multivoradales > UBA5704 > DATMER01. Next base: position 743 of record DATANP010000537.1, read on the forward strand.
AGGAAGGCAAGCTGAGGAACCAGGAGTGGGTCTCGCCCTCGCTCAACACGACCGCGGACGGCAGCCTCTATCTCACCGTCCTCGACCTCGCGAAGTGGGACGCGGCCCTCTACACCGAGAAGCTGCTCAAGAAGGCTTCGCTCGACCTGATGTGGACGCCGGTGAAGCTCAACGACGGCAAGACCGAGCCCTACGGCTTTGGCTGGTTCATCGGCAACACCAATGGCCACCGGGTGATCCAGCACGGCGGCGCGTGGCAGGGCTTCACCTCGAACATCTCGCGCTGGGTGGACGACAGGCTGACGGTCATCGTGCTCACCAACCGCCTGGGCTCGGCTCCGGAGCAGGTCGGGCGCGGGGCCGCCGCCTTCTACGTCCCCGAGCTGGCGCCCCGCGAACGCAAGGCGATCAAGGTCGATCCCAGGATCGTCGACGAGTACGTGGGGGACTATGAGCTGGTCCCCGGGTTCGTCCTCACCGTCTCGCGCGAGGGCGACCAGTACTGGTCGCAGGCCACCGGCCAGCCGCGCGTCGAGCTGTTCGCCGAGTCCGAGACGGAGTTCTTCCTCCGGATCGTGGATGCCCAGCTCACCTTCGTCCGGGACGCCGGCGGCAAGGTGACCCACCTGGTGCTGCACCAGGGCGGCACGGACCGCGAGGCGAAGAAGATCCGGTAGCCTAAACGCCGCCGGGGCCTCAGCCGTAAAGTAAAGTAATGAAGACAGAAAGGAGGATCGGCATGAAACTGTCCTTCCGTCGTATGGCATTTCTGGGACTGCTCGGCCTTTGCGCGACCGCCCTCTTCGGCTTGAGCGGGGACGGCATGCGGAAGGCGATGTCCGGCAGCCGGCTCTCGGACGAGGAGGTCCGGAAGCTGGAGAGCCAGGTGGCGGCGTCGCCCGGCGACGTGGAGGCCCGCTCGCAACTGCTCGGGTACTACTTCCTCCGCGCCCACACGTCCGCGGAAGCGCGCTCGGCCCGCCAGGGACACATCCTCTGGCTGATCCGCAACCGGCCGGACGCGCCGATCCTCGAAATGCCGTACGGCCACCTCGACGCGGTCCTGGACGGCTCCGCGTACGCGGAGGGCAGGGCGGCCTGGATGGAGCAGGTGGAGCGCGATCCGAAGAACGCGGCGATCCTCGGCAGCGCCGCCTCGTACCTGCTCCTCCACGACGCCGCCATGGCGGAGAGCCTCTACAAGCGGGCCGAGGCCGCCGATCCCGGGAACCCCGAGTGGGCCCGTGAGCTCGGCCACCTCTATGCTCTGGGGGGCTCCGGAAAGGCCGGCGGAGAGCGGCAGCCGGCGGCCAGGGCGTCGCTCGAAGCCTATGAGCGGTCTCTCGTGAACACGAAGGAGGCCGAATCCCGCGAGGCGATGCTGCCCGATCTCGCCAAGGCCGCCCTGGATGCGGGCGAGACCGCGAAGGCCCGCGCCTATGCCGAGGAGATGCTCAAGGCGACCGACCGCGAGAGCTGGAACTACGGCAACGCCATCCACCACGGCCACCTGATCCTCGGCCGCATCGCCCTGCGCGAGGGCGACCTGGCGGCGGCGAAGGAGCAGCTCCTGGCCGCCGGAGACACGCCGGGCTCTCCGCAGCTCAATTCCTTCGGGCCGAACATGACGCTCGCCAGGGAGCTCCTGGAGAAGGGGGAGAAGCAAGCGGTGCTGGAGTACTTCAAGCGCTGCGGCAGCTTCTGGAAGGAAGACAGGCTCGAGGCCTGGGCCAGCGAGGTCCAGAACGGGAAGATCCCCGAGTTCGGCGCCAATCTCGACTACTGAGGCCGGTCACGGCTCGACGTCGAGCGCGTACTCGCCCAGGAACCGCGTGCGGTTGGGTTGCAGCCCCTCGACGCGGAGCCGGTAGCGGCCGGGCCGGAGCCCCTGGATGGTGAGCGACGCACCATCGTCGCCCAGGGACTCGCCCGGCCGGCGGCCGGACCAGACGACCTTGCCGTTCCGGTCCACGATCTCCAGGCGGATCTCGGGGAAGACCTGGGTCTCGGACGGGCCCAGCCCGACGGTGAAGCTCCCGTTCCTGGACCGGGCGCGGTTTGTCTCCCCTCCGCCGCGCAGGACGTCGTCCCCGGACGGCTCCTCGCCGCGCAGGACGAAACGGGGAGAGAGGGAGACGCCGACGTCCGCGATCCGTTCGCCCGACGGGATGGGCGCGCTCCGGCGGAGCTTCTCCAGCCTGGCGTTCAGCTCGGCGGCCTGGCTGGCCTTCTCCTGTTCGAGGAGCCGGATGCGTCCATGCGCGGCGTCGAGCTGGCGGCCGGCGTCCGCGAGGGAGAGGCGGAGGCCGGCCAGGGTCTGATCCCGCGCCGCCAGTTGCTGGCGCTCCGCCCGGAACAGGAGTGCGAGGCCGATGACCGCGACCAGCAGGGCAGCGATCCCGACGATGCTGGCGGCGCGGGCGAGGTAGGGCGCGCGCGACCGCGGAAGTGGAGCGACCGGCCGGATGGCCGGGGGTTTCGCCGGCAGCTTCTGGAGAAGCGAAGCCCAGGCTTCCTCCCGGAGAGGATCGGGGGCTGGGGCGCCGCTCTCGACCGCGGCTTCGAGCTCCCGCAGCTCGCGCAGCAGCCCGGTACACCGGGGGCACAGCGACAGGTGCTCCTGGACGGCGTCGCGTTCCGCGGCCGTCAGGGTGCCCTGGCGATAGGCGATCAGGCGCTTCGTCCCGGGGTGGGGCGTCAGCTCCATCCGCGGCTTGTCCACGATGCGTTCATGATAGATCAAACCCCCCGAAAGAATCGCCCAGCTCGAGCTGCAAACGCTTGCGGGCCTTGAACAGTTGAACCTTGACCGTGGAGGGCGAGATCTGGAGGACCTCGGCGATCTCGTGGTAGTCGAGGTCCTGGAACACCCGCAGGCGCACGCAGCGCCGCATCTGGGCCGGCAGGCGCTCGATGGCTTCGCCCAGGAGCTCCTGCGTCTCCTTGCCCAGAAGCTGCCGCAGCGGCGCGGGTCCCGCCGCCTCGATCTCCTCGCCCTCCAAAGGAACCGACTCCCCGGCCCGCTTGGCGGCGGCGCGGTGGCGCACCGCCTTGAGGGCCGTGTTCGCGGCGATCCTGAACAGCCAATGCTCCCACCGGGACTCGCCGCGGAACGCGTCGATACCTACATAGACCCGAAGAAACGTCTCCTGGATTAAATCCCGGCTCTCTTCCGTCGAAAATCCCCGGTTCTGGAAGAAGCGGAACAGCGGACCATGGAAGCGGTCGAACAGCGACCGGAAGCTCTCCTCCCGCCCGGAGTCGTCGCGCAGCCGCTCGATGAACGGCTCGACGATCGGCCTCACCGCCAGTCTCCGAACAGCTCGAAGGCGGCCCAGAAGAAGGGCGCCGAGGCGTCCATCTTCATCCCCTGGCCCTTCGAGGTGGTGAGCCGGATCGGGCCGCGGATCAGCTCGATCTGGGCGCGCCGCAGCGCCTCGTCCTTGGGCAGGCCGGCGGCGTAGTGGCGGTAGAAGCGCGTCATCAGCTCGGCGGTGACCCGGTCGGCCACGCTCCACAGGCTGGCGACCACCGAGCGCGCGCCGGCGTACTGGAAGGCGCGGGTGAGGCCGATCAGGCCCTCGCCGCCCAGCTCCCGGCCGAGCGCCGACTCGCAGGACGAGAGCACCACGAGGTCGGCGTCGAGCCGCACGTCCTCGAAGATCTCCCAGGCCTGGAGCAGGCCGTTGTCGCGGCCGGCGCTCAGCTCCTCCGGCATGGTCAGCACCAGGGCGGAATCGAGCGGGGAACGGTCGTCGGTATAGCCGTGGGTGGCGAAATGGAGGACCCGCACGTCCCGGCCCACGGACTTGGCCCGCTCCTCGGTCGCCTGGTCCCCCAGGTAGAGGCTGGCCCCGGGGTAGACCTGGGCGATGCGCTCGACCTCGCGCCGCGTGTTCGGCAGCGGCGCCCAGTTGAAGCCGCGCAGCGCCGGCCCCAGGTCGCGCTTGCCCTGCGCGCTCTTCGGGAAACGGGGGTCGCCGAAGGCCACGAGCTTCGCGGCTCCGGGCGGCTCGGTGGAGGCGCGGACCGCGGCATAGACCGTCAGCGAGAGCGCGGTGTGCAGCGGCTTCTGCTCGATCAGGAACCGGTCCGCGCGCAGGGCTCGGAACGGCAGGCGGTGCAGGGGGCCGTCGGGCAGGATCAGCAGCCGGTCGCTCGCCGCCACCAGGTCGGCCACGGGGCGGATCAGCTCGCGATAGAGAGACCGGGAGAGGTCGTCCGCGGAGCCGGCCTCGGGCTTCCGAACCCTCTCCAGGAAACTCTCCACCTCCCGGCGCAGCGTCTCTTCTCCGACCGGCAGGACCTTCACCCGCAGCCCGCCCTCGCGGGTCAGCGCGAAGAGCACGGTCTGCTCCTTGCCGACGCTGTAGGAGAGGGCCAGTGTGCCGGGGTCGAGGACCTTGCGGGCGCCTTCGGCGTCGAGGGGCTGGGGCTCGCGCAGCGCCGCGACCCGGGGAGAGGCCCTGCGGATCCGCTCCGCGATCTGGTCGCGCTCGCGGCGCAGATCGGCCAGCTTGACGACCAGCGCCTCGCGCGCCTCGGCGCCCGCGCTCGGGCTCCATCGCGACAGGTCGCGCTGGGTGAGGTCGTAGCGCTCCGCATTGTCGCGCCGGGCGGTCTCGAGCTCGGCGGGCACGTCGCGGAAGTCGAGGTCGCGCTGCGCCAGCAGGGTCAGGAAACTGCGGGCGCGGGAGCGCTCCTCCAGGTGGAACGCCTCGGCTTCGTGCCCCCGGGCCAGCTCGACCTCGACGGCGTCGCGGTAGATCCCTTCATGAGCGGCCCGGAAGCGGGCCAGCATCTCGTAGGAGCCTCCGAGCCGGCCGACCTGGGACTCCAGGGCGTCGATGGCGCGGGTCAGGAACTGCGCCGCCTGATCGAGATGGCCCTGACGGCGGTGGATCCGGCCCAGGCTCTGGAACGTCATGGCGTCCTCGATCGTGCCGGGGGCCAGGCGCTGGTAGCGCTCTGTGATCTGCCGGTAGAGCTCGAGCGCCTTTTCCAGGTCGCCGCGCAGCTCGGCCACCCGGGCCAGGTCGCGAAGGCTCTCGGTCGCGTCGAGGCTCCCGGGGGCGACCTTCTCGCGCATCTCCAGGGCGCGGCTGTGCAGCTCCCAGGCCTTGTCCAGGTTGCCCCGCATCCGCTCGATGCCGCCGAGGGCGTTCAGGTTCGCGGCCACGCCGAGACCCTGGGGGGCCGCCTTGGCCCAGATATCGAGAGAGCGCTGGAAGAGCTCCACCGCCTTGTCCAGGTCGCCCCGGTCGCGCGCGATCTGGGCGAGGCTGGACAGGCCGACGGCCGCGCCGGAGCTCTCCGGCGCGAGCTTCTCCTGGATCGCCAGGGCGCGCCGATGGAGCTCCTCCGCGGCGTCCAGGTCGCCCGTCTCCCGCGCCAGCGATCCCAGGTTCGTGAGGGCCCTCGCCATGGTCAGCGAGCCGGGGGCGAGACGCTCCTGGATCGCCAGGGCGCGCTGGAACGCCGCCCGGCCCTCCTCGATGAGCCCGCGCTCGACCGCCGAGATCGCGACATAGTTCAGGGTGCCCGCCGTTTCCAGCGTGTCCGGCGCCCATTTCTCCTCGATGGCGAGCGCGCGCCGCGAGAGGTCGTAGAACGTCTGCGGGTCTCCCTTGGCCCAGGCGAGGGCCGAGAGCTCCTCCAGGCTCTTGGCCAGGTCCAGGCTGTCCGGCGCCAGACGCTGGCGCATCTCCAGCGACTCCTGGAGGAGCTGCGCGGCCTCGTCCATCCGGTTCTGCCGCCGTTTCACCACGCCCAGCCTGGAGATGAGGCGGGCCCTCTGAAGGCTGTCGCCCCGTTCGGCCTGGCTGATCTCCAGCGCCTCCCGGAAAAAGGGCTCGGCCCGGGCCATGTCGCTGGCAGTCTGGTAGCTCTGGCCGAGGTCCTCCAGGACCGCCACCCGGATCTCCGGGTCCGCGGCGTCCTCCAGGGCGGACTGGAGAGCGGCGCGCGCCTTCTCGGGGTTCCCCGCGTTCGACCAGGCTTCGCCGGTCTGCAGGAGGAGCCAGGGCTTCAGATCCGGCGCGATGCGCGCGAGCCGTTCCCAGAGGTCGGCTGCCGCCTCGACGTCCCCGGCCTCGACTCTCTTCCGGCCCTCGGCGTACGTGGCCAGCAGGTCGTCGGCCATCCGCGGCCGGACCCGGGAGGTCCAGTCTCCCTTGGGAATCTCCAGGACGAGATCCTCGCCGGACCGCTCGCCGCGGAGCCGCAGGTCGCCGCGCGGCGCCTGCTCGTCCTTCAGCCGGAGCCAGTCGGAGATCGTCCGGATCTCGCCGCGCTCGGGAGGCCGCTCCCAGGACAGGAGGAGGTCGCCCGCACGGAGACCGACCCGCTCCAGGGTCGATCCCTGGCCGACCTCCTCGACGATCACGCCCGGCCCGGCGGTTTCTGCCCTGGCCCCGGCCTGGCCGAGACAGAGGAGGGCCATGGCGAGCGCGCACTGATATCGAAGCTTCATCCCGGATCCTTCAACCCATCACCATAAGAGACCTTGTGAATTATAGAACCGGACCGCTGTAAACCGGAGCGACGGTTCGGGGTCTTTCTGATGTGTACGGCGCCGTGCTGCTGTTCGTTTAGTGAGGGAAGTGCGAAGCCGGCCCGCAAGGGCCTTTGGATTCAAGAGCTGGACTTTTTCGTGGAGATGCGTATGAAAAACGTCACCCGTTGGATCGCTCTCGGTCTCGTTCTGTGTTCCATCCCGGCGACCGCTGCCGAAAATCCCCGCAAGCCGGAACCCCGGAGCGATCGCGGTATGCCCTTCTACGTCGACGGCGTGGAGTACCAGCGCTCGGAGCTCAAGCAGTTCAAGGATGCGCCGCAGATGTACTGGGTCTTCGAGAAGGATGGGGCCTACGGCTTCACGACGCCGGAAGGGGTCAAGGCCTACGGCGAGGAGCATGCAAAGCCCGCGCGCCCGGAAGGCCCGAAGCCTCTCACGGAGAACCAGGTTGTCGGTGACAACTGCGCGGGCTTCAACAAGAACGTCGGCTGCGGCGGCGTCGACTGGCTCCCCCTGTGCACCCCGAACACGATCTCGCACATCGCGGACTCCTGGAACGACGTGATCTCCTGCGTGGAGACCGGGACGGGCGTCGGCAAGTGGACCGTGCTCTACAAGTGCTACAACTTCGATCCGGGGACCGGCCCGGGCAGCAACTGCTACCACATCGTCTGGGTCAATACCGGCGTCACGGTGCCGGACCTCAACGACGCGGGCATGAACAACCTGACCTCCTCGATCCGCTTCTGCAGCAACGTCGACCCCTTCTCCTGCACCTAGTTCCAGCGACATCCCGCGCCGGAGCCCCGCGGGGGCCCGGCGCGGGATTGGTGTACTCTCCTCCGCGCCATGCCGAAGGCGCTCTACACCGACATCCCGCTCCCGGGCCTCGTGCTTCAGGCCATGGATCTGGCGCGCGAGCTGGGCTTTCCCCTGGTTCCCGAAGGCTGCCCCGGCGACTACCAGGGGCCGCCGACCGCCTGCATCCCCCAGGTGGGACGCCTGCTCCAGGTGCTCGCCGCCGGTAAGCCCGGCGGCCGGATCGGCGAGCAGGGGGCCGGCGCCGGCGTCGGCACCGCCTGGCTCGCGAGCGGCCTGCGCGACGGCGCCTGCCTGGTCACGGCCGAGCTGGACCCCGCGCTCGCCGCCGGGGTGGCCCGTCTCTTCGCGGATCGGCCCGACGTGGACGTGAGGTCCGGCGACTGGCACGAGGCCCTGCGCGGCGAAGGGCCGTTCGACCTCCTCTTCATGGACGCCATGCCGGCCGAGGACCTGGAGCCGCCGAGCTGGGACCGCACCACCGAGCTGGTCAAGATCGGCGGCCTGATCGTCATGGACGACCTCACGCCGGTCGACCTCTGGCCCCCGCACTGGCACGACTTCGTGGACCGCAAGCGCGAGTTCGCCTTTGCCAATCCCCGTGTCGCGGGCACGGAAATCCGTACCACGCCGGTCACCTCCGCCCTCCTCGTGGCTCGCTTGCGATAGTCGAGCGCACCTTGACAGAGAAGGACCTCACTGGCACCCTAGCCTTTGAGAGCCTTTGGTTAGATGAGCGTGAGTCGAACCACCAAAGTCGCAGGGGGACGATCATGAACAATGTCCGGATAGATCACATGCGGATCAGCGTGTCGTACCAGTGCAACCTTCACTGTGAGCACTGTTACGTGCCCGAGGAATACCGCACGAAGTACAAGGAAGTCCTCGGCGACAAAGAGATGTCGATGGACCAGATCACGGAATTCGTCGACTACCTGATGGAGAACCACGGTCTCGAGAAGATCTCCGTGACCGGCGGCGAGACGCTCATCAAGTCGGTCTGGGCCCGCACCAGGGCGGTGCTGTCGCACGCCAACCTGCGCGGGCTCCGGGTGCAGCTCAACACGGGCGGTCTCGGGCAGATCCCGGTGCCGGAGATCGTCTCCCTGTTCGACGATCCCTCCCGCCTCATGGTGCAGATCAGCCTCGACGGCTCCAAGGCCGAGACCGTGGACAAGTTCCGCGGCCGCCGCGGTGTGTTCGACTCCGCTCTGCGCTACATGGCCGAGCTGACCGCGGCCGGCGCCAAGGTTCAGTCGCGTTACACCATCAATGAGACCAACTACGACGAGACCCTCGGCGCCTACGAGCTGGTCTCCGAGATCCCGATCCAGTCCTTCAAGGTCAAGCCCATGTTCGCGGCCGGCACCGCGATCGAAAACGCCGACAAGCTGATCCGTGCGACCGAGCGCGTCGGCGCGCTCCAGCGCGCCCTGGTCGAAGCCAGCGAGCGCTGCGCCACCTACCTCGAAGTGGCCACGCCGGTCTTCTTCGACGAGTCCGAGTTCGCCCACCTGACCAAGGGCAACTGGAAGATCGCCGACTGCTCGTGCGGCATGACCTCCGGCTATCTCTCCTCCAGCGGCGACATCTACGCCTGCTCCTACGGCGTCGGCGACGGCCACAGCGGCGACCTCGTGGTGGGCAACATCCAGAGCGAGGGCTTCGACTTCATCCGCGCCTGGAACGAGGCCTCGTGCCTCGAAACCTACCGCGACCGGCTCACGCCGCACAGTTGCCCGTCGTCGAGCCTGCTGCTGCGCAACGTGGAGGAGGCCCGGCAGACCCTCTCGGTCCTTCCGGTCATCGCCTCGGACGCCGTGGAGACGGCCGCGGAGTAACGAAACATGGCCCGCTTTTTCTGGGGTGCCTATGACGCCGTCTCCGCGGCGGTGGTGGACGAAGCCGGTGGAGAAGGGATCTGGTTGAGCGGCCTGTGCTGCTCGGCCTCCTTCGGACTTCCCGACACCGAACTGCTCGGGCTCGGAGACCTGCTGGCCTGCCTGCAGAACGTGCGGCGGGCCAGCCAGCTCCCGGTCTGGGTGGACTGCGGCACCGGCTTCGGCAACGCCGCCAACTTCGCCGTGGCCGCCGACGACCTGCGGCGCGGCGGGGCCAACGGAGTCTGCGTCGAGGACAAGGTCTTTCCCAAGCGCAACACCTTCTCGCAGGTCGCCCACGCCCTGGAGGACGTGGAGCGCTTCTGCCGCAAGATCTCGCAGGCCCGGGAGCGGCTGGACGGCTCGGGCTGCCTGGTCATCGCCCGCACCGAGGCGCTCACCGTGGGGGAGCCGATCCGCGACGCCCTCGGGCGCGCCTCCGCCTATGCCGACGCCGGGGCCGACGCCCTCTTCCTGAGCAACCCCGCGAATTCGCCCGACCTGGCCCTGGAGTTCCTGGCCGGCTGGCAGGGGAGGCTGCCGGTCATCCTGCTGCCCACCTCCTACCGGCTCGACGCCGGCACGGACCTCGACGCCCTGGGCGTCTCCGTGGTGATCTATGCGAACCAGCTCCTCCGCGCGGCCGTGGCCGCCATGCGCCAGGTGGTGGAGCGGTTCCAGGGCGACCGCCTGTCGGTGACCGATCATCAGCCGATGATCAGCGTTCCCGAGCTGCTCGAGCTCACCGACCGGCAGATCTCCTGACGCCCCTGTCGCCGATGCCGCCGCGGCGCATCCCCTTCCAGGTCCTGGAAGATGCCATCCGGGAGACCCTGGAGCGCCGCGGCGTCGCTCCCGGGGACGGCCGGGTCACGGCCCGCGTCCTCCTCGAAGCCGAGGCCCGCGGCTACCCGGCCCAGGGCGTGCGCCGGGTCGCCGAAATGTGCTCCTTCCTGGACCGGGGCAACCTCTCGCCCAGGACCGATTTCGAACGGCTGGAGCCGGCCCCTGCCCTCCGCCTGTTCCGCTGCGAGGCCGCGCTCGGCCACCCGATCGCGGTCCAGGCCGCGGATGCCGCTGCTGTCCTGGCCCGGTCCTTTGGAGTCGGTTGCGTGGCGGTGCTCGGCGCGGGGCACATCGGATACCTGACCCATTACGCCGAGCGGGCCGCGGCGACCGGCGTCTTCTGCTTCGTGACCACCACCTCCTCGCCAGCCGTGTCCTGGCCCGGCTCGGGTGTGCCTCTCCTCGGCACCAACGCCATGGCCTACGCCTTCCCGCTCGAAGACGGCATCCTCTGCGCCGACTTCGCCACCGCCGAGGTGGCCCGCGGCGAGGTGCTCGAACGGTTCCAGGCCGGCACCCGGTTCGACCGCGACGTGGGCACCGGTCCGGATGGCAAGCCCAGCCGCGATCCCGCGGAGATCCTGCGCGGCGGCATCCTGCCCATGGGAGGCCACCGCAAGGGCGCGCTGATCAGCCTCCTGCTGAGCACGCTCGCCGGGCCGCTCGTCGGGGGCATGCCGAACCACGAGGTGCTGGGCACGCGCTGGCCCGACGCCCGGCCGAACAAAACCGATTTCTTCCTCGCTCTCGACATCGCGGCCTTCGGCGATCCCGAAACCTTTCAGATCAAGATGCGCGGTTTCCTCGAAGCCCTGACCGGATCGACACCGGACTTTCACGTGCCCGGCCAGCACAGCCGCGTGCGTTGGGAAGAGGCGCTGCGCAACGGTTTCGAGGAGACCGCGGACGTGAGCGATCTCCTGGCCCTGGCTTCCGCATGACACCTCCGCACCTCCTCCTCGTCGGAGTCGGGCCGCACGCCCACTACAAGCACATGCCGGGCATCCTCCGGGCGGTCCGCACCGGCCTCGCGTCGAGCTACTCGATCCTCGAGCTGGAGACCGCGAGGCCGCGTCTCGAAGAGCTGGTCCGCACGCTCGATATAAAACCGGAGCGGATCACCTGCATCCCCGATCACCGGGATCAGGGAGAGTGGTACACCTCGCACTCCGACGCCGCGCTGGAGGAGTTGTGCCGAGAACGGCCGTCGATCAAGGTGATGATCTGCACCGAGCCCAAGGCCCACTATCCATATCTCAAGTGGTGCCTCTCGCACGGTCGCGACTGCCTGGTGGACAAACCGGTCACGATACCCATGTCCGGAAACGTGATCGATCCGAGGAGATTGACCGCCGAGCTGCGCGAGCTGGCCGCTCTCGCAAGAGAGAGACCGGGCGGCTATTCCGTGATGACCCCGCGCCGCTATCACCACGTGTATGAAACCGTGCGGCGTTACGTCGGCTGGCTGGTGCGCCGGCTCCAGGTGCCGGTCACCTACCTCTCGATCTATCACGGCGAGGGCGTCTGGAACACGCCGACCGAGTACCTGGAGCGCGAAGACCATCCATACAAGTACGGCTATGGAAAGCTTTTGCACTCCGGATACCACTATGTGGACATCCTGGCCCGTCTGCTGCCGGAAGACACCGTCCTCGACGTCTCCTCCCATGTTGCGGGTCCGGAGGACCAGCAGAGGCAGATGGCGACCGCCTACGGCCGCATGGACGGGTCGGTCCCGGTGGAGCCCGCCACGGGCCATCCCTTTGGAGAGACCGACTTCGTGGCCTCCTTCGCGGCCCGCCGTCCGGGCACGGGCGAGGTGGTGACGCTCGGCAACCTCGCGCTCCTCCAGACCACTACGAGCCTCCGGAACTGGTGGCGTCTGCCGGACGACGTCTACAACAAGACCGGCCGCTTCGGAGTCGAGGACATCCGCCTGAACCTGGGCTTCCTCGCGAGCGTCTCCGTGCGCATCCTCAAGGTGCCGGTGGAGGTGGACGGCCGCTTCGCAAAATTCCGGGACGAGCTCGACATCACGGTCTGGCGCAACGGCAACCTCCTCGGCACCCCCTTCCTGAACCGCCGCTCCAACCGCTCCGCGGAAAGCTACCTGGAAAGCGGCCGCTGGCGCCTCTTCCGCAACTGGTTGCAGGGCAGGGAGAATCGGAGCCGCATCGAGCAGCACCTGCGGTCGGTGGAGATCCTGGAAGCCCTGCTGCTGAGTCAGCCGCGGACCGCTTCGAAAAGTCCGTAATCCTTGGAGACCCGCAGAACCCCGCCAAGCCGCGCCATCTCCTCCTCGGCGAAGCGGGCGAACGCGGCCTTTCGCTCGGGAGAGGGCGTCACCTTCGAGACCACATACTCGACCAGGGGCTCGACCTCCGTCACCTCCAGCGCGTCGTCGTAGCGGTGGAGGGTGACCTCGGAAAACCACGGCGCGAGCTGCTCGGCGCCCGTCTCCAGCACGAACGAGTCCGGTCCGCGGCCCTCCCAGAGAACGAGGCCGGGATCGAACCGCCGGACCATTTCGATCAATTCCCGGAACTGATCGAAACCGCCGGTCGCCGCATAGATCCGGCCTCCGGGCTTGAGCACGCGCCGGATCTCCGAGAGAGCCTTCGATCGGTCCGGCACGTGGTAGAGCATATGGTTCGCGATCACCGTGTCGAACCTTCCATCCGGGAAGGGGAGAGCCTGCGCGTCGAGAGCGGCGAGCCGTGAGATAGAAAGATTTCGGCGCGCCTGGGCCAGCATCCCGTTGGAGAGGTCGGAGAGAAAGATCTCCCATCCGGCCGGGATGCGAGACCGATTCTCCAGCCACAGTGACCCCACGCCGCAACCGATCTCCAGGACCCGCGCCTCCGCGGGCACGCGCAGGTGATCGAACACCCAGAGCGGCCAGTCATAGGGGTTGGTGCGGAACCGGACGTGAAAATCGATCCGGGCCTGGAGGTGGCCGGACGTGCGGTACTGATCGCGAAGCAGGTAAGTGGGG
>DATANP010000538.1:0-3337 GCA_036266195.1 Thermoanaerobaculia bacterium
CGCGACACGGTGAAACAACCTGAAAAGGGCTTGAGACTGATTCGTAATCAGCAGGTCATCGGTTCAATCCCGATCGTCGGCTCCAATCTAACCCTTCCAAACAAACAACTTACGGCTGAAGCGCTCGATGTCGGGCGAGGCGGTGTCTAGGGCTGCGTAACCCCTATGGGTTCCGTGTCACCACGACTTCAGCTACCCGTTCGAGCTGCTGTCTGTCCAGAGTGACCAGCTCCATTTCGAGTTGCTCCGCCAGAGCCACGTAGATGGCATTGCAGCCACGGACCTTCTGCTCGGCAGCGACTTCTGCGGCCCGGCCTGCGAGGGCCTCGTGCACGGGAAGAAGATCGATGATCTGCCTGGCCCGAAGAAGCTCCACCACCTGGCGCGAGAGCTTCGTATCCCCGAGGCCTCGACCCAGGGCAGCAGCCACTTCCGCCAAGAGGATGACCGGAGAGACGATCAGCTCGTCTCCCTGAAGCGCCCGTTCCAGCCATTGCAGGCTGGCCTGATGGCCAGGATCATCCGCCCTGAAGAGGGACACGCAGACGCTGGCGTCGAGGACAGGCATGTCAACGGCGTTGCTCGTCGACCAGTTCGGCAGCGCTCTTTGGGGATCTCCACGCTTTCGCAATCTGCTCGGCCAGAACGTCCAGCTTCGCCAGAGCTTCAGCACGCTCGGCCTGACGCAACTCCCGCTCGCTCTTGTCCGACAGCGGCTGGAGCACGGCCACAGGCTCACCCCGAAGAGTCACAATGTACTGAGCATCCTGCTCGTGCACATCGCGCACGATCTCCGAGGCCCGATTCTTGAGGTCGCGGACTCCGATCTTGACAGCCATGCCGAGCTCCTCCAGGCGATTGTGGCTACACGCCTGTGGCTACAGGATAGGCAACGTCCAGAGCCGAAGTCAAATCAAGGTAATGGTTCGAGGCGGGAACACGCCTGGATGGTCCCCCTATTCGAACCACCCATTCACGTCGAGCAGCAGATTCGCCAGTCACAGACCCGTTGCCAGCACCCACACCAACCCCATCGCGGCACTGACGGCGAGGGTCTTCAGCATGCCGATCTTCCAGCGGAACAGGGCGAGGAAGGCAAAGCCCGCGATGACCAGGGCGGCCGGGTTCAGGGTGCTCCACTCCGGCACTTGCAGGCGCACGCCGAATCGCCGGATCTCGTCCACTTTGGCGAAAAGGGTGTGGAGGGAGAACCAGACCGCGAGGTTCAGGATCACGCCCACCACCGCCGCCGTGATGCCGGTCAGCGCGGTGCTCAGCGCACGGTTGCCGCGCAGAAGCTCGACGTAGGGCGCGCCAAGGAAGATCCACAGGAAGCAGGGGACGAAGGTCACCCAGGTGGTCACGATGGAACCCAGGATCCCGGCCAGCAGCGGATCGAACCCAGCCAGCCGGTAGGACCCCATGAAGCCGACGAACTGAAGGACCATGATGAGCGGCCCCGGGGTGGTCTCGGCCATGCCCAGACCGTCCAGCATCTCCCCCGGTCTCAGCCAGCCATAGGTCGCCACCGCCTGCTGCCCGACGTAGGCCAGCACCGCGTAGGCGCCTCCAAAGGTCACCACCGCCGCCTTGCTGAAGAAGAGCCCCTGTTGCACCAGCACGTGGTCCCGGCCGAAGACCGCCGCCAGGACGAGCAGCGGGACGAACCAGAGCGTCAGGCCGACGGCAAGGACGCGGAGCGCACGACCCCATGACGGTTGGACCTGGTGCACCATGGCGTCCACCACCGGCATGTCCCCAGGTTCCTGGGAGCCGGCGGGTGCGTGCGACGGAGCGGACGGGAACTGCTCGGGCAGCAGACGCCCGCCGATCCAGCCGACGAGCCCCGCGGCGGCCACGATGACGGGAAAGGGGACGTCCAGAAAGAAGATCGCGATGAAGGCCGCGCCAGCCATCCCCCCGAGGAAGTTGGTCTTCACCGCCCGCCGGCCGATGCGGAACACGGCCTCGACGACCACCGCCATCACCGCCGGTTTCAGCCCGAAGAACAGCGCGGTAACGAAAGCCGTGTTCTGGTATCCGGCATAAAGGATCGAGAGGGCCAGGATGGCCAGGAATCCGGGAACGACGAAGAGGATGCCTGCGACAAGGCCGCCGCGAGTCCGATGGAGCAGCCAGCCGATATAGATGGCGAGCTGCTGCGCTTCCGGGCCAGGCAGCAGCATGCAGTAGTTGAGGGCATGGAGAAACCGGCCTTCACTCACCCACCGTTTCTCTTCGACGAGGATTCGGTGCATGACGGCAATCTGCCCGGCGGGACCGCCGAAGCTCTGAAGGGCGACGAGCGTCCAGACCCGCACGGCCTCCTTGAACGGGATCGGAGAATCGGAAGAGGACGGGGTGGCAGACACGCAACACATGCTCAAAGCGAGCGTATCACGCGTTGCACGGCGGCAGGCTCACACAAAAAAAGATGCCGGAAGAGCCTGAGGAATGGAGCCCTCCCAGCATTGAATGGGTCCTGCCGCGGTGCCTCGCCCGGTATGGGCGAGCGCTCTTCTTGACCGGTTCTGCTGCCAGCAGCATAGACAAACGCACCCGGCTTGTCGTCATACAAATGTATCGGTTCCGCCTCATACATTTGTATGAGGCCGAGCCGGTCGCAGAGCGGTATCCTGTGGATTGACGTATTCATTCAAGAAAGGAATGAGAGAAATGATGAGAGCATCGAGAACCGCCGCTCTGCTCCTGCTGGCCATCCTGGCCCTGCCGGCGATCGCCGCCGCGGCCACGCCGATCGCCGGGGCCCGGGACCTGCCGACCGGGACCACGGTCACGGTCGAGGGCCGGGTCACCGTGCCCTCCGGCCGCTTCTCCTCGGCGAGCCTGGAGGATCAGGGCTTCGCCATCGAGGACGCCACCGGTGGCATCTACGTCCGGCTCGACGACAACCTCGGCATCCACCTCAATCAGCAGGTCCGGGTGACCGGGACCCTGGACCAGTCCTTCAACATCCTCTTCGTCCGCGCCGAGCCCTCCGGCGTCGAGCTGCTGACGGGAGCGCCGCTGCTGATCGCCACGGGCGAGGTCGGCAACGGCACCGATGGCCTCATCATCACGGTCGCCGGCACCATCACCGACATCTTCGACGACGGGCACTACGGCGTCCAGTTCGCGGTCGACGACGGCTCCGGCCCGGTCGCCGTGTTCGTCCACCGCTCCACCGGGATCGACCCGTTCGAGGTCCCGTTCATCGGCTTGGGAAAGAGGGTCCGGGTCACCGGCTTCAGCAGCCGCTTCGCCGACGAGGTCGAGCTTCAGCCCCGGTTCCGGGGTGACCTCAGTCCCGAGCCCTGAGGCCGGTCGCGGGGGGGCG
>DATANP010000539.1:0-2137 GCA_036266195.1 Thermoanaerobaculia bacterium
CTGAGAATCGTGAGCAGGACAAAGGAAGCACAACGCTGCGGAGGAACCATGGCTTAGCCCTTTCTCCAAGTAGAAGTTCCCTCTCACCCCTCGACTGCTCGGCGCTAGCAAGTCCAGTGCCAACTTGTTGAGCAGGAGCAAGAAAACAACAAGAAGGAAGGAACAGCCGGGCTCGCCTCCGGGCCCGGTCCGCACCCTCCTTTTTAGAGTTGTCCGAAGTCCCCGTTGTGCCAACCCACACTTTCCGGCGGTACGGAGGAATCATGAAGATCGGAAGCACGATGTGCGCCCTGCTGCTCCTGGGCTCGACTCTGGTCCAGGCGCAGCCGGCCGCGGATGAATCCAGGTTGATCCTTCTCAACTCCCATACGATCGACGTCACCCGGCCCCAGCCCGCGATTGCGGAGTCGCTCCAGGCCCGGACCGACAATCCCTACGCCGACGAGGTCGTGCTCGTGAAGTTCGCGGGCCCGATCACTCCGAAGCAGGAAAAGGCCCTGCGCGAGGCGAGCCTGCGGGTCTACACCTATCTTCCGAGCTACGCCTGGCTCGTGAAGATGCCCGCCGGCTGGAGCCGCAGCAAGGCCCGCCTCCAGAAGCTCGGCGCGGTCTGGTCCGGCCCCTACCACCCCTACTACAAGATCTCCAGGGCGATCTCCACGGTCGCCACCGCGGCCGCGGCCGGCGAGCTCACGAAGGCGCAGCAGGGGTACAGGAACGTCATGCTCCAGGTCTTCCCGGACGCCGACGTCCGCGAGGTCGTGCGGCAGATCCGCGACCTGGGCATCCGCGGCGTCATGGGCTCCGGCCAGGGCGAGCGCTTCTCGCGCATCCGCCTGCTCCTCACCCCGGACGAGATCGCGCAGCACGGCGAGGCTCTCGCGCAGCTCGGCGAGGTGTTCTGGATCGACGTCGAGCCGCGCCGGGCCCTGCTCAACGACACCACGGTCTGGGTGGGCCAGTCCGGCCTTTCCGGCGGTCAGACCACACCGATCTTCAGCCAGGGCATCTTCGGCGAGGGCCAGACCGTGGCCATCCTCGACACGGGCATCGACGCGGACATGTGCTACTTCCGCGACACTGCCCGCGGCCTGCCGCCCACCAACGTCTGCAACGGCGGCACGGTCACCGACCCCAACCAGCGCAAGGTGATCGCGGTGGACTTCCTGTGGTCCAACGAGTGCAGCGGCGGCATCAGCAGCACCGAGTGGGACACCCACGACCATGGCAGCCACGTGGCCGGCACCGTGGCCGGCGACAACTTCGCCAACCTCCTGACCCACAACGCGGGCGACGGCATGGCGCCCGGCGCCAAGCTGGTGTTTCAGGACGCCGGCATCCAGACCGACAACTGCGGCGACCTGCCCGGCATCGGCTGCCCGGTGGTGGACCTGAACCCCATCTTCCAGCAGACCTACACCCAGGGCGCCCGCATCCATTCGAACTCCTGGGGCGACAACGAGAACGCGGCCGTCCAGAACAACTACTCGGCCGGCAGCCAGGACGTGGACGAGTTCATGTGGAACCACAAGGACTTCCTCATCTTCTTCGCGGCCGGCAACTCCGGCCCGGGCACCGGCACGGTGGGCAGCCCGTCCACGGCCAAGAACGGGGTCTCGGTGGGCGCTACCCTGCGCGGCACCAGCGCCAACAGCATGGCCTCGTTCTCGAGCTGCGGTCCGACGACGGACGGCCGCATCAAGCCCGACATCACGGTGCCGGGCTCGAGCATCGTCTCGGCCAACAACGACATCAACGTCACGACGAACAACTGCGGCACGATCACCATGAGCGGCACCAGCATGGCCACCCCGGGCGCCGCCGGCCTGACCGCGCTCATCCGCCAGTACTACACCGACGGTTGGTATCCGACCGGCGGCAAGGTCTCGACGAACGGCTTCACGCCGTCGGCGGCCCTGCTCAAGGCCACGCTGATCAACTCGGCCATCAATATGACCGGCACGACCGCCATCCCGGCCAACTGCCAGGGCTGGGGCCGGGTCCTGCTGGAGGACGCGCTCTTCTTCACCGGCCAGGCGCGCAAGCTCTGGGTGAAGGACGACAACACCGGCTTCGCCACCGGCTCGACCGCCACGCAGACCTTCAACTTCAGCGTCAACAGCGGGCAGCCGCTCAA
>DATANP010000540.1:0-10363 GCA_036266195.1 Thermoanaerobaculia bacterium
TCCCCTCGGTCTCCACCCGGCCGCGGTTCGCGACCGGGGTGCCGACCAGCACGTCGCCCTGCCTTGTGTAGCGGTAGAGCAGCGCCTGGAAGCCGGCCATGAGCACCATGAAGAGCGTCGCGCCCTCGCGCCGGGCCAGCAGGTGCAGGCTCTCGGAGAGGTCGTCAGGCAGCAGGATCGGCTCGACCGCGCCGATCGAGCTGCGCACCGGCGGCCGCGGGCGGTCGCTAGGCAGGTCGATCACCTCGGGCGCGCCGGCCAGCTCGCCGACCCACCAGCGGATCTGCGCGTCGAGCACCTCGCCGGTCAGCCACTCGCGCTGCCACGCCGCGTAGTCCGCATACTGGATCGGCAGCTCGGGCAAAGGCGAGGCCTTCCCCTTGGCGAAGGCCTCGTAGAGCAAGGCCGTCTCGCGCACCAGGACGCCGAGCGACCAGCCGTCCGAAACGATGTGGTGCATGGTGACCAGGACGGCGTGATCGTCCTCGGCCAGCCGCACCAGGGTGCCGCGCAGCAGCGGACCGCGCTGGAGGTCGAACGGCCGCCCGCCCTCCTCGCGGCCCAGGCGGAGGAGCTCGGCCTCTCTCTCCGGATGGTTGGAGAGATCGACGCGCGTCATCCGGAAGCCCGGCTCGTGGATGACCTGGACCGGTCCTTCCTTCCCGAACGAGAACGTGGTGCGGAGCACCTCGTGGCGCCGCACGACCTCGGCGAGCGCGGCCTCCAGGGCCGCGGTGTCGACCGCGCCGGTGAGGCGCAGCGCAATCCGGATGTTGTAGAGCGGGCTCCCCGGCTCGAGCTGGTCGAGAAACCAGAGGCGCTCCTGGGCGAAGGAGAGCGGCAGCTCGTCGCCGGGCGCGTGCGGGCGGGCGACGATCGGCTTCAGGCTGCGCTCGCGCTCGTAGCCCAGGGCGACCGCGGTCTGCCACGTGACCTCGCCGAGGCTGTGCTCGGCGGCCAGCTCGCGCCAGCGCTCGGCGGCCTCGGCCTCGACGCCGCGGTGCTGGTGGAACTTGACGTCCCCGAGCATGCGGCCTTCGGCGTAGATGCCGTCGGTCATCCGCGACTGCTTCTCCTTGTAGGGGTCGGCCATGTCCGGGTGGTAGTCGAGGCCGAGCGAGTCGCACAGCCGCCGCAGCTCGGTTTCCGGATCGCGGACCAGGTCCTCGTATCGGACCCAGTGCTGGCGCCCCTTCGGGATGCCGGCCAGGAAGCGGGAGACGGTCTGGTGGCTGACCAGCCAGATCAGCTCGGCCAGCTCGCGGCGGCCGAAGCGGTGGGGATGACGGAAGAAGAGCTGGTCGAGCTTGGCCTCCTCGAACGACCGGATCATGCCGTACGGGTGGCGGATCAGATGGATGTACAGCGGCCGGTCGAACGCAGCTTCAGCGCGCGCCAGGATCGACGGGTTGAGCGCGTAGGACGGCGTCTTGTCCACCAGCATCCGGCTGCCGAGCTGCCCCTGGAGCCAGCCGTAGAAGCGCTGCGTGGTCCAGTCCTCGGCCTCGGCGATCTCGATCTCGGCCTTGGCCTCCTCGGGGCCGCAGCCTCTCGCCTCCATGACGGCGCGGATCACGCCTTCGAGCCAGAAGCTGTCGCGGCCCGGGTAGGCGGCCTTGCGCTCGCCCATGGTGTTGTACGAGAGCAGCTCCAGCTCCGGCGGCGAGAAGAGCTTCGGATGGCCGCCGAGCATGACGCGCAGCAGCGTCGAGCCCGAGCGCGGCGGCGAGAGCACAAAGAGGGCCGGCGGGTTCTTGGCGTCGAGGTGGATCGGAGCGAGCGGCGGGATCAGCGAGCGGATCTCGTCCGCCGCCGCGTCGTCCACAACCAGGGCCTCCCGAGTGGCATCGGCGGCATCGCCCAGCGACTCGCGGCCCCAGAGGCGGACCACGGCCTCGCGGTGCTCGCGGGCCAGGTAGGCGGCCATTCTCGCCACGGTCGGAGCGTCGAAGATCGCCACCACGTGGACGATCTCCCCCACCTCGCGCTGGAGGCGGTTGATCAGCACGGCGCCGCTGATCGAGTTGCCGCCCAGCTCGAAGAACGAATCGTGGATACCCACTTCGACTCCGCCGAGCGCCTCGCTCCACAGCCCGGCCAGGAAGCGCTCCAGCGGCGTACGCGGTGGAACCCGCTCCTGGGTGCTCACAATCAGGTCCGGCTCGGGCAGCGCCTTGCGGTCCACCTTGCCGTTGGGGCTCAGCGGCAGCTCGTCGAGGAAGACGAAGACCGCGGGCATGTAAGCCTCGGGCAGGCGGGAGGCGAGATGCACGTGGAGAACCTCACCCCCTGGCCCCCTCTCCCGAGGGGAGAGGGGGAACGCCGCTGAGGCCTCGTCCTGCAATCCTGGCAACTCCATCCCAGTCACGTCCCCCCTCTCCCGGCGGGGGGCGGAAGGGAGATGGGAGAGGGGGACAGGGGGTGAGGTCACAACGTAGGCGACAAGCCTCTGATCCTTGACCACCACCACCGCCGCGCTCACGTCGGGGTGGTCGGCGAGCGCGGCCTCGATCTCGCCCAGCTCGATTCGGACGCCGCGGATCTTGACCTGGTGGTCGATCCGGCCCAGGTACTCGATCGCGCCGTCCGGCCGCCAGCGAGCCAGGTCTCCGGTCCGGTACATGCGCGAGCCCGCTTCGCCATACGGATCGGGGATGAAGCGCTCGGCGGTCAGCTCCGGCCGGCCGTGGTAGCCGCGGGCCGGCTGCACGCCGCCGATGTAGAGCTCGCCCGGGATGCCCACCGGCACCTGCCCGAGGGCGGAGTCCACGAGGTGGATCGTGGTGTTGGCGATCGGCCGGCCGATCGGGATCGATGGCTCATCCTCGGCACAGGGCCAGGCCGTGACGTCCACGGCCGCCTCGGTCGGGCCGTAGAGGTTGTGCAGCTCGACGCCCGGCAGGACCTCGTGGAAGCGCCGCACCAGGTCGGCCGGCAGGGCCTCGCCGCTGCAGATCACCCGCTTCATCGAGGCCGCCGAAACGCCCGGCGCGTCGAGGAAGACGCGGAGCATCGAGGGCACGAAGTGGAGCGTGGTGATGCGCTCGCTCTCGATGGTTTGGACCAGGTAGGCCGGGTCCTGGTGGCCGCCGGGGACGGCTACGACGAGGCGGGCGCCGGTGATCAGCGGCCAGAAGAATTCCCAGACGGAGACGTCGAAGCTGAACGGGGTCTTCTGGAGAACCCGGTCGTCCGGCGTCAGGCCGTAGGCGTCCTGCATCCAGAGGAGGCGGTTGCGGATCGCGCGGTGCGAGTTGACGGCGCCCTTCGGCCTGCCGGTCGTGCCCGAGGTGTAGATCGCATAGGCAGCGCTGGGACCGCCGGCGCCTCGCCGGCGGATTTTTTGGTTTGCCTCGCCGGCGGGGCGCCGGCGGTCCCAGGTGTTCGTGATCGTCGCGGCGTCGAGGAGCACGGAAACTCCCGAGTCCTCCACCATGTAGGCGATGCGCTCCGCGGGATAGCCCGGGTCGATCGGCACGTACGCCGCTCCGGCCCGCAGGATGCCGACCAGCCCGACCACCAGCTCCAGAGAGCGCTCCATGGAGATGCCGACCAGCTCGTCGGGCCGGTCTCCCAGCCACGCCGCCACCCCGCCGGCCTGCTCCCACAGCTCGGCGTAGGTCAGCTCCTCGCCTTCGAAGGAAACCGCCACCGCGTCCGGCGTCCTTCTCACCTGCTCCTCGATCATCTCGGGCAGGCAGGGCTCGGCGGGCCAGTCGTTCGACGTGGCATTCCATTCGAGAAGCTGGTGCTTCTCGGCCTCGGACATCAGCGGCAGGTCGAGGATCTTCCGCCCCGGCGCCTCTAACGCGGTCTCGAGAAGCGCCGCGAAGTGGCCGCGGAGCCTTGCGATGCGGGTCGAGTCGAAGAGGTCGCGATGGAACATCCAGTGGATCGCGAGCCCCTCGCCGGTCTCGGTCGCGTTCAGCACCAGATCGAACTTCGAGGTGCCGGTGTCCACCTCCACGGAGGAGAGCGTGAGACCCGACAGATGCAGCGCCGTCATCGGCGTGTTCTGGAGCACGAGGAGCACCTGGAAGATCGGCGCGTGGCTCAGGTCGCGCTCCGGCGCCAGCTCCTCCACCACGCGGTCGAACGGCAGGTCCTGGTGCGCGTAGGCGTCGAGCGTCGAGCGCCGCACCCGCTTGAGCAGCTCCAGGAAGTCCGGCTCTCCCGACAGATCCACCCTCAGGGCGAGGGTGTTGAGGAAGAAGCCGATCATGCCCTCGGTCTCGGCCCGGGTGCGGCCGGCCACGGGCGAGCCGATCACGAGGTCAGTCTGGCCGGTGTAGCGCGACAGGAGCGCTGCGAAGGCCGAGAGCAGGACCATGAAAGGCGTGGCGCCGTGCCGCCGGCCCAGCTCCTGCAGCTCGCGCTCCAGCCGGGCGGGCAGGCGCTCGCGCTGCGACTCGCCACGGAAGCCGAGCACGGCCGGCCGCGGGCGGTCGGCGGGGAGATTCAGAAGACGCGGTGCTCCGGCGAGCCGCTCCTTCCAGTGGCTCAGCTCGTCGTGGACCCGGTCGGAGCCCAGCCATTCGCGCTGCCAGTCCGCGAAGTCCGTGTACTGCACGGCCAGCTCGGGCAGGGGCGACGGCCGGCGCTCGGCGAAGGCCAGGTAGAGCGCGCCCAGCTCGCGCACGATCACGCCGAGCGACCAGCCGTCCGACACCGAGTGGTGGAGCGCCAGGTGGAGGACGTGGCGGTCCGGCGCCAGCCGCAGCAGGCCGGCGCGCATCAGCGGACCGGTGGCGAGGTCGAACGGCTGCTGCACGGCCTGGAAGGCGAGGCGCCGCGCGGTATCGGCGATACTCGGGTCCGGGAGCCCCGCCAGGTCCACCACCGGCAGCGCGATGCGCGGCTCGGGATCGATCCTCTGCACGGGGCGGTGGTCCACGGTCGGGAAGGACGTGCGAAGCACCTCGTGGCGGCGCACGATCTCGCGCAGGCTCGCGGCGAGCGCGGGGACGTCGAGGTCGCCGTCGAGCCGCAGCGCGCCCGGCATGTTGTAGGCCGAGCTGGCCGGGTCGAGCCGGTGCAGGAACCACAGGCGCTCCTGCGCGAAGGAGAGCGGCGGCATCTCGCCCGGCTTGCGCGTGCGCGCCACGATGGGAGTCAGGCTGCGGTCCGGCAATCTCTCATAGCCGAGCGCCTCGGCGGCCTGCCAGGTGATCTCGCCCAGGCTGTGCTCCGCGGCCAGCTCGCGCCAGCGCGTGGCGGCCTCGGCGTCCACGCCGCGGTGCTGGTGGAACTTGACGTCCCCGAGCATGCGCCCTTCGGCGTAGAGGCCGTCGGTCATCCGGGCCTGCTTCTCCTTGTAGGGATCGGCCATGTCCGGGTGGTAGTCCAATCCGAATGTGGCGCAGAGCCGCCGCAGCTCGGTTTCAGGATCCCGGACCAGGTCCTCGAAGCGGATCCAGTGCTGGCGCTCGCGCGGGATCTCGGACAGGAAGCCGGAGACCACCTGGTGGCTCACCAGCCAGATCAGCTCCGCGAGCATCCGCCGGCCGAACCGGTGCGGGTGCCGGAAGAAGAGCTGGTCGAGCTTGGCCTCCTCGAACGACCGGATCATGCCGTACGGGTGCCGGATGAGATGGATGTAGAGAGGATGGTCGAACGCCTCCTCGGCTCGCGTCAGCACCGACGGGTTGAGGGCATAGGACGGCGTCTTGTCCACCAGCATCCGGCCGCCAAGCTGGTCTTGCAGCCAGCCGTAGAAGCGCTGGGTGGTCCAGTCCTCCCACTCCGCGATTTCGACCTCAGCCTTGGCCTCCTCAGGCCCGCTGCCTCTCGCTTCCATCACGGCGCGGATCACGCCTTCGAGCCAGAAGCTGTCGCGGCCCGGATAGGCGGCCTTGCGCTCGGCCATGGAGTTGTAGGACAGCAGCTCCAGCTCCGGCGGCGAGAACAGCTTCGAGTGGCCGCCGAGCATGACGCGCAGCAGGGTCGAGCCCGAGCGCGGCGGCGACAGGACAAAGAGTGCCGGAGGATTCTTCTCTCCCAGATGGATCGGGGAGAGCGCCGGGATGAGCGAGCGGAATTCGGCGACCGCGTCGGCGTCGACCGGCACCGTCTCCTCGACCAGATCCGCGGCCTCGCCGAGCGACTCGCGGCCCCAGTGGCGGACCACGGCGTCGCGGTGCTCGCGGGCCAGATAGCCGGCCATCTTCTCCACGGTCGGCGAGTCGAAGATCGCCACCACGTGCACGATCTCCCCCACCTGCCGCTGGAGCTGGTTGACCAGCACGGCGCCGGTGATCGAGTTGCCGCCCAGCTCGAAGAACGAATCGTGGATGCCCACTTCGGTTCCACCGAGCGCCTCGCTCCACAGCCCAGCCAGGAACCGCTCCAGTGGGGTGCGCGGCGGAACCATCTCGCGGACCGCCTGGACCTCGGGCTCGGGCAAGGCCCTACGATCCACCTTGCCGTTCGGGCTGAGCGGCAACTCGTCGAGGAAGACGAAGACGGACGGCATGTAGGCCTCGGGCAGGCGGGAGGCGAGGTGCGCCTGGAGGGCTTCCTTCTCTCCGCCGACGAGGTAGGCGACGAGCCGCTGGTCTCTGGCGACGACCACGGCCGCGCTCACGTCCGGGTGGTCGGCCAGCGCCGCCTCGATCTCGCCCAGCTCGATGCGGACGCCGCGAATTTTGACTTGATGGTCGATCCGGCCCAGGTACTCGACCGCGCCGTCCGGCCGCCAGCGCGCCAGGTCGCCGGTGCGATACATGCGCGAGCCCGGCTCTCCAAACGGATCGGGGATGAAGCGCTCGGCCGTCAGCTCGGACCGGCCGTGGTAGCCCCGGGCCGGCTGGACGCCGCCGATGTACAGCTCGCCCGGCACACCCACGGGAGCGAGGCGGAGGGCGGGATCGACGAGGTGGATCGTGGTGTTGGCGATCGGCCGGCCGATCGGAATCGCAGCCTCGTCCTCGACGCACGGCCAGGCGGTCACGTCCACGGCGGCCTCGGTGGGACCGTAGAGGTTGTGCAGCTCGACCCCCGGCAGGATCTCGTGGAAGCGCCGGACCAGATCGGCCGGCAGGGCCTCGCCGCTGCAGATCACCCGCTTCATCGAAGCCGCCGAGACGCCCGGCGCGTCGAGGAAGACGCGGAGCATGGAGGGCACGAAGTGGAGCGTCGTGATGCCTTCCTGCTGGATCGTCCGGACCAGATAAGCCGGGTCCTGGTGGCCGCCGGGCCGCGCCACGACCAGGCGCGCGCCGGTGATCAGCGGCCAGAAGAACTCCCAGACGGAGACGTCGAAGCTGAACGGGGTCTTCTGGAGGACGCGGTCCTCCGGCGTGAGACCGTAGGCGTCCTGCATCCAGAGCAGACGGTTGCGGATGGCGCGGTGCGAGTTGACGGCGCCTTTCGGCCGGCCGGTCGTGCCCGAGGTGTAGATGGCATAGGCAGCGCTGGGACCGCCGGCGCCTCGCCGGCGGATTTTTTGGTTTGCCCCGCCGGCGAGGCGCCGGCGGTCCCAGGTGTCCGTGATCGTCGCGGCGTCGAGGAGCACCGAAACGCCCGAGTCCTCCACCATGTAGGCGATCCGCTCGGCCGGATAGCCCGGGTCGATCGGCACGTACGCCGCCCCGGCCCGCAGGATGCCCACCAGCCCCACCACCAGCTCCAGCGAGCGCTCCATGGAGATGCCGACCAGCTCGTCCGGACGGTCTCCGAGCCAGTCCGCCACTGCTCCTGAGCGATCCCACAGCTCTGAGTACGTCAGATCCTCACCCTCGAAGGAAACCGCCACCGCGTCCGGGGTCCTCCGCACCTGCTCCTCGATCATCCCGGGCAGGCTCGGCTCGGCGGGCCAGTCGTTCGACGTGGCGTTCCACTCCAGGATCTGCTGGCGCTCGCCCTCGGACAGCATCGGCAGCTCCAGGGCCGTCCGCCGCGGATCGGCCAGAGCGGCTTCGAGGAACGCCGAGAAGTGGCCGCGGAGCCTCTGGATGCGGGTCGGGTCGAAGAGGTCGCGACTGAACATCCAGTGGGCGGCGATGCCGTCGCCGGTTTCCATGGCATTCAGAACCAGATCGAGCTTCGAGCTGCCGGTGTCCACGTCGATCGGGCTCAGCCGGACCCCCGGCAGGTCCAGGGCCGTGAACGGCGCGTTCTGGAGCACGAGGAGGACCTGGAAGACCGGCGCGTGGCTGAGATCGCGCTCCGGCGCGACCTCGTCCACGATCCTCTCGAAGGGAAGATCCTGGTGGGCGTAGCCGTCCAGCGTGACCTCGCGCACCCGCGCCAGCAGGTCCAGGAAGGCGGGATCGCCGCTGGCGTCCATCCGGAGCGCCAGCGAGTTGAGGAAGAAGCCGATCAGCCCCTCGACCTCGGCCCGCGTGCGGCCGGCCACCGGCGTGCCCACCACCAGGTCCTCCTGGCCGGTGTGGCGCGACAGGACCGCGGCATAGGCGGAGAGCAGGACCATGAACGGCGTGGCGCCGTGCCGGCGGGCCAGCTCCTGGATGCCGCGCTCGATCTCCGGGGAAAGCCATTCGCGCTGCGACTCGCCGCGGAAGCTCAGCACGGCCGGCCGCGGCCGGTCCGCAGGCAGGTTCAGCAGGCGCGGCGCGCCGGCCAGGCGCTCCTTCCAGTGGGCGAGCTGGCCTTCCGCCTTTTCGAGCTGACCGCGCTGCCAGGCCGCATAGTCGGCGTACTGCACCGGCAGCTCCGGCAGGGTCTCGCCCTGGTAGAGTGCCGCCAGCTCGCGCACCAGGATACCCGAGGACCACAGGTCGCCCGAGATGTGGTGCTGGTTGAGGAGGGCCGTCCAGTCCGACTCGCCCGAGCGCAGCAGGAGGACGCGGAAGACCGGCCCGTTCTCCAGGTCGAACGGCTGCACCGCGGCCGATTCGACCACGCGCCGCGCTTCGGCCTCCCTGCGATCGTCGGGGAGCGAAAGCAGATCGGCCACCGCGAGCGGCACGTCGGCTGCGGGAGAGATCCGCTGCACGGGCCGGCCGTCCACGGACGGGAAGACCGTACGCAGCGTCTCGTGGCGCCGCATGATCGTCTCCAGGCTCGACACCAGCGCCGGCACGTCGAGGGTGCCTTCGAGGCGCAGGGCGGCCGGCATGTTGTAGGCCGCGCTGTCCGGATCGAGCCGGTAGAGGAACCAGAGGCGCTCCTGGGAGAAGGAGAGCGGCAGGTCCACGGTGCGCGGCAGGACCGGGATGCCCGGGTCCGCCGGCCCGGAGGCGGCCTCGATCAGCGCCGCGAGGCCGGCGAGGGTCGGGCTGTCGAAGAGACGGCGGAGCGGGATCTCGACTCCGAGCTCCTTGCGGACGCGTGCGATCAGCCGGGTGCCGAGCAACGAGTGACCGCCCAGGTCGAAGAAGCTGTCGTGCCTCCCGATGCCGTCCCTCTTCAGAAGAGTGGACCAGATCGCGGCCAGGCGCTCCTCGACTGGCGTGAAGGTCGTTGGCTCGGCCGGTGATCCCGTGTTCTCCGCCCGTGGTCCCTTGTTCTCCGCCCGTGATCCCGTGTGCTCACGCGCCGGTCTCCAGGTCTCCGCGCGTGGTCCCATGTGCTCAGGCGCTGCGCTCATGATCTCCGCCGCGGAGACGCCGTGCGCAGCCGCCGAGAACAGGTGCGCAGCCGCGGAGACCGTGATCGCGGGCGGTGGGACCATGTGCTCAGCCGCGGAGACCGCGTGCCCACGGGCCGCGCTCACGAGCGCACCGCGCGCCCACAGGAGCACCTGGCGCGATTCCGCGGCGTCGAGCACGGCCAGACCGGAGACAGGGCGCGCCGGGTCCTCGGCGGCCGAGGCGAGGAGGTTCCGCAGGTGCGCGAGCAGCCGCTCGCCGGTCGCGCGGTCGAACAGGTCGGCCGCCAGCTCGAGCGAGCCGCGCAGTCCGTCCTCTTCCTCCTCGGTCAGCGTCAGGGTGAGGTCGAGCCGTGCAGCCTGCGCCTCCACCTCGATCGGCGCGAGGTTCAGCTCCGGCAGGTCCAGGGTTCCGACCGGGACGTTGTGAAAGACGAACATCGCCTGGAAGAGCGGGCTCATCCCCAGGCTCCGTTCCACGTTCAGCTCCTCGACGAGGCGCTCGAACGGGAGGTCCTGGTGGTCGTAGGCGCCGAGGGCGGAGGCGCGCACCTGGCCGAGCAGCTCGCGGAAGCGGGGGTCCTCACTCGTCCGCCCGCGCATCACGAGGCTGTTCACGAAGTGGCCGATCAGCGGCTCCAGCTCCGCCCGGTTGCGGTTCGCCACGGGCGTCCCCACCAGCACGTCGCCGGCCAATGTGTAGCGGTGGAGCAGCGCCTGAAGGCCGGCCAGCAGGGTCATGAAGAGGGTCGTGCCCTCGCGCCGCGCCAGCTCCTCCAGCGGACCGCGGAGCTGCGAGAGGTCGGCCGGGAG
>DATANP010000541.1:0-2236 GCA_036266195.1 Thermoanaerobaculia bacterium
TTTCGTTTTTAAAAACCGCCGGCGAGGCGCCGGCGGTCCCAGGGGTCCTGCGGATCCGTCATGCTGGATTCTTGATGAAAGAGCGCCGGGTCGAGCCCCTTTTTGCCGCACTCGAACGCTTCCTCTCCAGGCACCCCGACGCCCCCATCCGCCTCGAATTCGCCGGCCGCTACCAGGGCGCGATGCCCGAAGCTCCGCCATCTCTCGCCGGCGTCGTCTCCTTCGAGCCCGCCATGCCGCCCGAAGCCGTCCAGGCCTGGATGTCCGAAGCCGACGTCGCCCTCCTCGTCGAAGCCAATCTGGAGGAGGGCCTCTTCTTCCCCTCCAAGCTGTCCGACTACCTCGCCGGAGGCCGTCCGATCCTGGCCCTCAGCCCGGCCCGCGGCGTGGCCGCCGACTTCCTCTCCCAGGGAGGAGGCGTCCTCGCCGGACCCGAGGACGTGGAGGGAATCGCCGCCGCGCTGGAGCGCCTCCACGACCTCTGGCGGGCCGGCCGCCTCGGCGAACTGGCGCCCCGGCCGGAGCAGGCGGCGGCGGTCTCGGCAGACTCCGTGATCCCGATCTACGAACGGGCCTTCGAGGAGGCGGCCCGATGAAGATCGTGCTCGTCGTGCCCGACGGGGTCGGGATCCGCAACTTCCTCTACACGCGGTTCCTCGACCTGCTCGCGGCCGAGGCCGAGGTGGTGGCCTGGCACGTCCTGCCGCCGCACGTGTTGACGAGCCAGGCGGGCCGGGCGGTCCGCTTCGAGCCGCTCCCCTACGTGCGCGAGGGGCTGGCCGCGCGGGTGCTCCGCCAGGCCAAGATCTACTCCCAGCTCCACTGGCGCTACCAGGAGGATGCGGCCGGCGTGATGCTGCACAACCGCCGGCCGTCGGGCGGAGCGCTCTCCAGGACGGTCGGCCACGCCGCCCACCTGCTCGGCCGCCTGGTGCCGACGCCGGACGGCGCGGCCTGGCTCGACCGGTGCCACGCCGCGGCGGCTTCGCGGGACGGCGACCTAGCGCCGTTCGAGGAGTTCCTGCGGCGCGAGCGTCCGGACGCGGTGTTCTGCACCCACCAGCGCGCCAGCCGGGCGGTGCCCGCGCTGCTGGCCGCCCGGCGGCTGGGCATCCCCACCGCGACCTTCATCTACTCGTGGGACAACCTGCCCAAGGGTCGGATGGCGGTTCACGCCGACCGGTTCCTGGTCTGGAGCGAGGCGATGAAGGCCGAGCTTCTCCTCTACTATCCGGAGGTGGACCCGGGATGCGTGCGCGTGGTGGGCACGCCCCAGTTCGAGCCACACCTGGACCCGGCGCTGGCGCGCCCGCGAGAGGAGTTCCTGGGCGACCTGGGGCTCGACCCGGCGCGGCCGGTGGTCTGCTTCTCGGGCGACGACGAGATGACCTCGCCGTCCGATCCGGTCTATCTGGAGGATCTGGCGGTCGCCCTGAGGAAACTGCCCGACCCGCCGCAGCTCCTCTTCCGGCGCGCGCCCACCGACGTGAGCGGGCGCTACGCCGGGGTGCTGGACCGCTTCCCGGAGATCGCGGTCTGCGAGCCGGCCTGGCGGGCCGGGGACGGGGACTGGACCCAGGTCGCGCCGCTGCCCGAGGACCTCGGGCTGCTCGCCAACGTGGCCCGGCACTGCGACGCCGTGGTCAACCTGGGCTCCACCATGGGCATGGACTTCGCGGTCTTTGACAAGCCGGCAATCTATCTTGCCTACAACCCGCCCGGCCCGTGCGCGCGGGACGTGATGAGCGTCTACCGCCTGCCCCACTTCCGGTGCGTGCACGCCCTGCAGCCGGTCCACTGGGCGCGGAGCGCGGACGGCCTCGGGGAGCAGGTCCGCCGCGCTCTCGAACAGCCCGAAGAGAAGAGCGCGGCCCGGGGCCGCTGGCTGCGGCAGATCGTGGCGTTCCCCCTGGACCGCGCGAGCGAGCGCTGCGCCGCCGCCCTCCTGGAGATGGCCCGATGAGCCGGCGGCCCGATCCAAACGCATCCATCACGCGGTTCTTCCGCAATCCGCCGCAGCTCCGGGCCATCGCCCGCCTGCTCGCGGGCCGGGACCGGCTGCGCCTCCTCGTCCACGCCATGGCGGACGGCGCCGAGCCGGTGAGCCTCCTCGCCGCCCTCGATCCGGCCCGGCACCCCATGGACCTGGAGATCCAGGGGCGCGACCTGTGCGCTCCCTATGTCGCAGACGCAAAGACCTTCACCTATTCGAAGCGCCACATGCCGCGGCGGGTGC
>DATANP010000542.1:0-14802 GCA_036266195.1 Thermoanaerobaculia bacterium
GGCTCCGGGAGCTGGCGCCGGAGCAGGCCCGCCGCATCGGCGAGGCCGCGCGCCGGCGCGTCCTGTCCGAGCACACCTACGCGCACCGGGCGGCTCAGGTCGAGTCCGTCCTCGGCGCCGCGACTCCATCTCTCATGCAGCCCTCTCTCATGCAGGAGACCACCCTGTGAGTCAGCAGCCGCTCGACATCGTCATCCTGGGCCTGTCGATCACCTCGTCCTGGGGCAACGGCCACGCCACCACCTACCGCGGTCTCGTCCGGGAGCTGGCAAAGCGCGGCCACCGCACCCTGTTCCTCGAACGGGACGCGCCCTGGTACGCCGACAACCGCGACATGCCGGAGCCGCCCTTTGGCAGGACCGTGCTCTACTCCGGCCTGGAGGAGCTGAAGGACCGCTTCGCCGCGGAGGTCCGGTCGGCGGACCTGGTGATCGTCGGCTCCTACGTGCCGGAGGGGGTGGAGGTCGGCCATTGGGTGACGGGCACGGCCGGCGGGGCCACGGCCTTCTACGACATCGACACGCCGGTGACGCTGGCCAAGCTCTCCCGCGGCGACCATGAATACCTGCACCCCGAGCTGATCCCGCGCTACGACGCCTACTTCTCCTTCACCGGCGGCCCCACGCTGCGCCGCCTGGAGCGCCACTTCGGCTCGCCCATGGCGCGGCCGCTCTACTGCTCGTTCGACCCCGAGCTCTACTTCCCCGAGGAGGTGGAGCCGCGCTGGGACCTCGGCTACATGGGGACCTGGAGCGAAGACCGCCAGCCCACGGTGGACCGGCTGCTCACCGAACCGGCGCGCGGCTGGAGGGAGGGCCGCTTCGTGGTGGCCGGACCGCAGTATCCAGACTCGATCCGCTGGCCGCGCAACGTCAAGCGGTTCCAGCACCTGGAACCCAAGAAGCACCGCCGGTTCTACAACCAGCAGCGCTTCACGCTGAACGTGACCCGGGCCGACATGATCGCCGCCGGCTGGTCGCCGAGCGTGCGGCTCTTCGAGGCCGCGGCCTGCGGCACGCCGATCATCAGCGACTCCTGGCCGGGGCTGGAGTCGATCTTCCGGATCGGCGAGGAGATCCTGATCGCCCGCTCCTCCACCCAGGTGCTCCAGTACCTCCAGGACGTTCCGGAGCGCGAGCGCCGGGCCCTGAGCCAGCGGGCGCGCAAGCGGGTGCTCGCCGAGCACACCGCGGCCCACCGCGCGCGCGAGCTGGAGGGGTACGCCATCTCGCTGCTCGGCCGCAGGGCGGCCTAACGGGACCGGGCGCAGCGGAACCCGATCTCGGGACTCCGGGAGCCGGCGGGCGCCGTCTCCCGGGCCGCGCCTCTCAGGACCCGGAGGCCGTTCTTGTCCGCGGTGTCCGCAGCCACCCACTCCTTGACGTTGCCGGCCAGGCCGTACAAGCCCAGCCGGTTCTGCGGCCCCGATTCCACCGGCGCGAGGCCCGTCACGCCAGCCGCAGGCGGACCCACGTCAGCCACGTTCCACTCGGTCTCGGTCGGCAGCCGGCCGCCGATCCAGCGGCAGAACGTGTCCGCGTCCTGCCAGGAGATCCCGACCACGGGGTGGAACCGTTTGCCCAGGTCCTTGAGATCTCCCCTCGACATCGGAGCACGGCAGGCCTTCGCCTCGACGCACTGGGCGTACGCGTGGTTCGGCGTCTCGTAGGAGGACATCTCGAACTGGCCGACGGGGACGAAGATCAGGTCTTCCAGCGCGGCATCGCGCAGCACCGCCGTATCGAGCCCCTCGCGCCGTTCGGCCTCGGAAAATTCCGAGACCCGCCGCATGTTGTTCTCGGCGATCGTCTGCAACCTGTCGACCTCCGACGGGGTGACCCGGATCTCGGCCTTCTGAGTCTGAGGCTCGGGTGGCGGAGGCGGCTCCCCCGCGTGCATCCGGGGAGGAATGCGGGTCGCGATATAGACAAGCACCAGGGCCATCAGCAGGGCTGCCAGGCCCTTCGTCCTCGCCGGAAGCGGAGGCCGCGGCGGGGTCACCGCGGCCCGGGCGGGCGGTCTCGAAACCGGCGGCGCGGAAGGAGCGCTCACCCACGGCGCCGCGGGGCGCTGCGGCCGGGGAGCCGGTTTCGGCTTCGGGCCGTAGGGGTCGATGCCCACCCGCTGCTCGTACTCGCACCAGGGGCAGGACGCGAGGTGGTCGCCGTACGCGTGATGATCCGGCCTGCGCTGGCAGAGGATGATCCGTTCGCGGCTCGCCGCCAGCGCCTCCGCGATCTCGCGCACCGCGGGGCGATCCTTCGGCCTGTTCCTGAAGCAGGCGGTCAGCAGGGTCCGGACCTCGGGCGGGATCACCGACGACGGCGGCGACGTGAGCGGCGGCCGGCCTCCCAGGAGGAACGACTCGCTCCGGGAGATGTTCTCCTCGCGCGTCGGCCCCCGGCCGCCGGCGAACGGGTGCGTGCCGGCCATCAGGAGCTGGCAGATCATGATGGCCAGGGCGAACGCGTCGCTCGACTCCGTCCGGTCCACCGTGCGGAAGTCGACACCCTGCAGCTCGGGAGCCGTGTACTCCGGCGTCCCCTTCGGACAGCGGAAGACGCGGCCCGTGGCCGGGTCCCGGAGCTGGATCGAGTCGCAGTCCACGAACGTGACCAGGCAGCTAGGGGTTACATGAACGTTCTCACCCTTGAGGTCGCCCACCACGTACCCCGCCGCATGGAGCGCGGCCAGGCCGCCGGCCAGGTTGGCGGCAATTTCAATCTGATGCCGCCAACTGAACAGGTCCGGGTAGAGGCTCGGATGGATGAACCGGGTCAGCTTCGGGCACCCCGGCTCCACGCGCGGCATGAGGAAACCCACGAACGCGTCGTCGAACAGGAGATCCCGCGGCCAAGCGAGCGTCGCGTGTCCGAGGTCCCGCGTCGGGTCCTCGGGAGCGTGCGCGATCATGACCTCCAGCTTGGCCTGGCGCTCCGCCGTGCGCTCGGCCTGGGCGTAGATCTTGGCGGCGTCGCTCCCGGCGGCCTCGTAGACCTCCCCCTCTCCGCCGCCGCCGAGGCGAGTGCCGAGCCGGACCGGCCGATCCTGGGAATCAGCGAGCATCGCGGACCGCCAGGATCAGGGTCTTGTCGTCGTCCGTCTTGCGGAGGACCATCTCGGACGCCAGGAACCGCGCCAGCTCCTCATCCCTCTCCTCGGATGGCCGCGAGGCCTCCGAGGCGAAGGCGAACAGCTTGCCGAACAGCGCCTCGCTAGGCGTCCGGTTGTCGAGGTCGATCGAGAACCAGGCCGAGCCGTCGGTCAGGAGCGCCAACGCGTCCAGCCCCGCGGCCGGAACGATCTCGTAGACTGCCTCGTCCAGGGCGCCGCGGGAGGTGAGGAAGAAGGTCTCGTTGACGTACTCGCTCCGCTCCGGCGCGGCCACGGCCCGGAGCGCTCCCCCTTCGCGGACCACCGCCCAACCGTCGCCGATGTTGCCCACGGCCAGGGTGTCGTCCTTCAGGATCGCGAGCAGGAGGGTCGTATGGAAGTCGGCCGGCGGCTGCTCCCCGATCCTCTCCAGGAGAGAGTCGAGCGTGGCCTGGAAGACCGACCGCAGGTCCGTCTCCCGCAGAGCCAGCTCCACGGCCCGGCTCGCGGTATGGGCCGCACCCTCGGCGCCGCACCGGGCCGAGCCCGCGCCGTCGGCCACGGCCAGGACGAGGACGTCGTCGCCGGAGGCGATCGCGAACGCGTCGGCACACCCCTCTCCGCGGCGCAGGTGGGAGGTGCCGACCTGCTTCGCCGCCGTCACCGTCCAGCCCATGCTCAGAGCGGGACCTGGGCCCAGTCCTGCTGGCTGGGCATCTGAAAGCTGCCGCCCGCCTGGCCCGAGGACGCCCGGGTCTGGCTGGTCGAGAGCCAGCGGAAGAACTGCGCGAAGGCGAGCCCCTTGAGCTTCTGCGGCGGGTTGAGGCTCGACAGCCGAGCCAGGAAGCTCATGTCCGCGCCCTCGACGCCGATCGGGAAGACCACGACCCCCTTGTCGCGCTCCTCGCGCAGCAGCCGCTCGCCGGCCGCCGGCCAGTTCTCGGGGTCGGTGGGCGCGCCGTCCGTGATCAGGAAGAGCCACGGCCGCGTGTAGTTGATGCCGTGCTGGCGGTACGAGTCCTTGCGCGCCCGCAGCGTGTCGAGCGCGAGGTTGATCGCCGAGCCCATGGGCGTGTTGCCGGTGGACTCCAGGACCGGCGCCTGGAACTGGCCGACCGAGACGAACTCCTGCACGAGCCGCGTGCTGCCGCCGAAGGTCACGAGCGAGACCTCGCAGCGCAGCACGGCCATCTCGTCGCGCTTGATCTCGTCCTCGAAGACCTTAAGGCCGGCGTTGAGCTCCTGGATCGGCTGGCCGCTCATCGACTCCGACACGTCGAGGAGCAGCATGCACGGCGTGCGCTGCTCCCGGTTCCAAGCCAGATCCTGATCCGAAATCTGGTCCAGGCCCGCCATAGGTGAGGCTCCTTTCGTGAGGAAGCCATTCTATAGCCGATTCGACCGAAAGACTCTGGGCTCCCAGGAGCACCGCCGAGATCCAAAGCAGGTCGGCCAGGAGCAGGTGGATGATCTGCATCCAGACCGGAGCCAGCAGGATGACGTTCGTCACCCCGGCCACCACTTGGAGGAATACCAGGATGACGACCCTCTTCGCCGGCCGCGTCAGCTCCGGGCGGCTGACCAGCACTCTCGCCGCCAGCAGGCCCACGATCACCCCGGCCGTGGCCGAGATCACCGGGTGCAGCAAGCGCAGGCGGATCAGCAGGTGGGACGAAGCGGAGAGGTCCTGCCTCAGGGCCTCGGCGAGGGAGGTCGCAGGGAAGAGCGTGTCGCCGAGCGCCGCGACCGCGCCGCTCACGCCCGCTGCGATCAGCGCCGCCATGCCCAGACCCGCCCCCACTGCAGCCCGGCCCCGCCAACGGTACGCCGCACCGCCCGAGGCGAAGTGGGCGGTCAGGGTCAGAAAGCCGAGCAGGAAGAACGTGTTCATCAGGTGGACGCCCATGAACATGGCCCGCGCCATGGACTTGTTGTCAGCCACCAGCTCGAACAGGACCAGGCCGGCGCCCACCGCGGCCTCGGTCAGCATGAGGACCATGGAAAGAGCCGCCGCGCGCCGGGCCGGATGCCCCTTCGGCCGCTGCCGCCAGGCAAGCACGACGAGGCCCACCACCAGCAGCAGCGCCATGCCGCTGGTGACCCGGTGGGTCAGCTCGACGAGCATCTTGGTGCCGGGCGACTCCGGGATCACCTCTCCATTGCAGAGAGGCCAATGGCTGCCGCACCCGGCGCCGGACCCGGTGGCGCGCACGAACGCGCCCCACAGGATGACGGCGATGTTGCAGCCGAGCGTGAACCAACTGTAGCGGGCGAGCCTGTCCATGCCCGGGATTCTACAGCGCCCGGTCCAGCACCACCTGCGTCTTGATCTTCCGGAAGCCTTCGCGCTCGTAGAACCGGTGGGCATCCTCGCGGATCACATTGCTGCGGACGCGCAGCCTGTCGTAGCCGTGCTCGGCGGCCCAGCGGACGGCGCCGTCGAGCAGTTGCTTGCCGATGCTCCGGCCGCGGTGCTCCTTGTCCACAATCAGGCCGAGCACCTCGGCGAAGGCGGGCGACTCCAGGAAGTACATGCCGGAGACGTGCAGCCAGCCCACCACCCCGCTCTCGTCCTCGGCGACCAGGATGCCGTTGCCGGCCCGGCCGGCAAGCATCTCCAACCGCACGGCCATCTGCTCGGGGTTGGAGGGATAGCCGAGCTGGGTCGCAAGGTCCGCCAGGGCGGTGACATCGGACAGGATCGCTTCCCGGATGTTCATCAGGCCTCCTGGATACAGAGAGGGCCACCTCGCGGTGGCCCTCCTCGGTGTCGGTCGGATGGAGAGTTTACGGCAGGTTGAGCAGCCAGGCGCCGAGGCCGTGGGTGGCCGCGTACATCTTGCGCTCGGAGGGGATGATGGTAAGGCCGGCGACCTCCACCTGCGGCATGTTGGGCGCGGCGAGCGTCCAGCTCGTCGAACCGGCCGCGAGGCGGGAGACGCCGAAGTCGCTGGCCACGTACAGGTCGCCCGTCACGTCATCCCGGACCACGTCGGTGATCGGCATGTCGCCCAGGTCGTAGCTGATGTCGGTCCAGGTGGCCGTGCCGCTGCCGGGGTTGTAGACCACCTCGAACACGTGACCCGGAGTGGTCGGCGTGCTGACGTTGAAGCCGCTGTAGGAGATCCAGGCGCGGTTCGGGTTGGCCGGATCGATGTAGATGCCGGTCACGAAGCGGCCCGGCTGGGTGGGGGTGTCGATGCGGGTCCAGGTCACGGCGCTCGCCGGCTCGGCATCGACGTTCTTGGAGACGAGGACGCGGCCGACGCTGGTCCCGGCCCAGGCCGTGGAGGTGTCGCCCTTGGTCCGCTCGATGGCCGCGACCGAGCCGCCGGAACGGGTGCCGCGGAGAGCGGAATTGAGCGTCGGCGAGGCGATCTGCACCCAGTCGCCGCAGAGCACGGTGAAGTCGCCGAACCACTCGTTGCAGTGGCCCCGGTACTCCTCGACCGTCATGGTGCCCATGCCCCAGGTCTTGGTGCGCCAGGCATTGGCGGTGCCGACGAACATCGTCCTGCTGACCACCGGGTCGGTGATGATCGGAGCGTAGAACTGGGCGCCGGTGCCGAAGATCGGATCGGCGATCCAGTTCCAGTCCGCGATGTCGCCCTTGCTGAAGTTCACGTCGGGCGAGGCGTCATAGAAGGTGTGGAAGCGGAAGTTGGGATCACCCACGTCGAACCCGGACTGGCCGCCGTCGCCGATCATGATGTTCTCCCACTTCGTGGGGTTGCCGGTGGACTGCCAGGTGCCGTTGTCCTGAGTGCCGCCCTGCACGATGTTGACGTTGTGCGGGCTCACCGACAGGCTCTGGAACTGCAGGGTCGAAAGACCCTTGTTCATGCTCTCCAGCTTGGAGGGGATCCGCGACAGGAGCTGCTTGCAGCGGGCGATGTTCGCCGCGGAGGTCGGGCGGCCGTCGCAGGACGCCGAGGCGTCGACCATCTCGCCGCTGGAGCGCATGATGCCGCCGTCGTTCGACTCGAAGAACTGGAAGGGGTTGTTCGGGTTGGTGACCAGGAAGTGCTGGTCGGGGTGCAGGCCGTTGGGGTGCAGGGTGTCGGTGGCGTCGTAGGTCATGTCCGTCGCGGACACGCCGGCGTCGGTCGAGAGCACCACGGCGCGGCCGTTGGACAGGCGGCCGGCCTCGTTGTAGGCATAGGCGCCGCCGATGTAGACCATGTCCGGATAGCCCTTCGGCGCGTGGACGAACAGGTCGTAGGAGCACTGGCCCGTGCACAGGTTGTAGGTGCCATAGCCGGGGTTGGCGACGCTGCTGCTGGTCAGGTCGGTGAAGACCGGCGCGCCGGTGGCGGCGTCGTCGGTGCGGAACAGGCGGGCGTAGGGCGCGCCCGTGTTGCCCTCATAGATGTAGAGGCGGGTCTTGCCGTTCGGCAGGGCCGTGGCCGCGAGGGCCGGGCGGGTCGAGACCGGCGCCGTGTTGAGAGAGGCCTTGATCTGCGTCCAGGTCGCGCCGCCGTCGTTCGAGCGCCAGACGCCGCGGGAGAGCGAGCCCGCGTAGACCGTCTCCGGGTCGCTCGGATCGAGCACCACGTGGCGCACGCCGCGGGGCGAGCAGACGCCCAGGTTGCTGTACTCCGTGATGGAGCCGGTGCAGGAGGCCGCGTTGGCGGAGCCGTTGTGGATGAAGGTCCAGGTGGTGCCGCCGTCCGTGGACTTGTACAGGCCCCACTTGGCCGCGCCGGGGATCGGCCGGGTGACGCCGTTGCAGCAGACCGAGGACTGGCCGCGCAGGGCGGTGGTCGTGCCGACGTAGATCGTGTTCGGGTCGCCGGGCTTGACGACGATCGCGCCGATGCCCTTGCCGCTCAGCTCGTTCTTGCCGAGCGGGCCGGTCCAGGTGTCGCCGCCGTCGGTGGACTTGTAGAGGCCGACGCCGGCCGCGCAGCCGGAGCCGCAGATGTTCGCCTCACCCGTGCCGGCGTAGATCGTGTTGCCGGTGGGATCGTTCGGGTCGATCACGATCGCGCCCGAGGTGTTGCTGCCGAACGAGGTGGAGAGGTACTCCCAGTGCGGCTGCCCGTCCAGGGCGTTCTTGGTGCGCCAGATGCCGCCGCCGGCCGGAGCGGCATAGAGCCGGCAGTGGCCGGGCTTGCAGATGTCGCTGATGGCCATGGCCGGGGTGCGGCCGCCCGCGACGTAGTCGTTCGGCACGTAGGAGAACGCGCTGCGGAACGGGGTGAAGGGGTAGAGCGCTTCGCTCGGCCCGACCGTGACCCAGGTGCCGGGACGGCCCTTGCCGGTCGGGAACGGGCGGGCCTTCTGACCCGCAAAGGCGGCCCGGGCGGCATCCATCTGCTGGACGGAGATGGTGTCGTCCGGGTAGGCGCGCTGCAGGAACGCCGCCTCGGCCGCGGAGGTCCGGCCGTCCTCGGCCTCACCTCCGACACCCTGCACGGTCCTGCCGAGTTTCTCCAGATGCTTCGCCAGGGCTGGGGGCACCTCGCGTTCACCCTTCTCCTCGGCGAGCGCGAGCGCGGGGACGCTCAGCGCGAGAAGCAGCAACACAGCCAGCGTACGGAAAACAAAGGATCTCTTCATTCGCATCATCCTCCTCAGAAACAGTTGGTGGTTCCGCCCACCCGACGTTGGAAGGTTGGAAGATGGAAAAGCAGCAAAGGAAATCTCGCAGATCCGAGTGATCCAGCTTGCACCTCGGCTCGTGGATCCTCCTCTTTGTCCTTGAGTACGTAGAGCATAGCATGAGGTTCAAAAAGAGCGGGCCGATTTACAGCAGCCGGAAGGACCCAAAGGACGACAGGGACTGCAAGGGCCAAAGGAGAAGAGTTTTATGTCTTTTCTTCCGCGCGGTGAAAGGTGTCGAGCGCGAGAGCGATCACCTCGGCGTTGGCGAGCTTGATGGATTCCAGATGGCCGGCGCCGGGGACGATCCGTGCATGGCCCCCGGTCAGGGAGGCCAGCTCGCGGGTCTCCTCAGGCAGGATGCCGCGGTCCTTCCCGCCGCTGACGTAGCTCGCCGCCCCCAGATTCATGGCCGGCGCGTGGCGGCGGATGTCCAGGAAGCGGTCGGCACTGCGGAGGACGTGGCGATAGAAGAGATAGAAGGGTCTGCCCAGGGGCGCCATCCGCCAGGACCACTCGAAGAGATGGGGCGAGGCATCCTCAAACATCGCTCCCGCCACGCCTCCGTTCCGGGCCAGGGCCATGTGGGACCAGTAGGCGCCGGCGCTCACACCCCAGACGTGGATCGGGAGGCCGCCCGCGAGGCGGCGCAGATGGTGGAGGGCCGCTTCGATGTCCCGGTCCAGAAAACCCGGCTTCCGGCGCGTACCGCCGAAGCCTCCGAGGTCCACGGCCAGCGAGCTGTAGCCCGCCGCCCGGAGGGCCTGCACCCGCCCGCGGCGGTGGAAGTAGGACTTGCCCCACTCCAGCCAGGGGTGGACCAGGAGGACGGCCCCCCTCGGCTTGGGTGCCGGATACCAGGTAGCGCCGAGAGGACCGGCGCCCGGGCGCTCCACGGAGACGGCTTCCCAGGGCCGCAGACGGTCGGATGGCGAAGCCTGTTCGACGCGCGGCAGACGCGGACCCAGCACGAAGAACAGCTCGGCGGCCCGGCGTTCGTACCACGGCGCAGGGCGGGGCGGAGGGTCGGTTGCCGTCATAAGGCCTTCGGTTCCGGCCGGCTGGCCGATGGCATAATAGGCGCGCCATGAGCCAGGATCGTTTCACCCGCCGCGCCATCGAGAGAATCTCCGAGAACCGCATCCAGACGGCCATCGAGGAGGGTCAGTTCGACAACCTCCCCGGCTTCGGCAAGCCCATCCCCGACATCGACGAGCCTTACGACCCGATGTGGTGGGTCCGCCAGTGGGTGCGCCGCGAAGGCATGAGCCGCGTCCTGGCCGAGGGCCTGCGGCGCACCGACTGGAAGTAGCTCACTTCCCGTCCGTCAGGTACTGAACCGCACGCTCCAGCACTTCGTCCCGTCCGGCTGCGACGCCCTTCCGGGTGGGCTCGACCGCGATGTCCGGCTGGAGGCCGACGCGCTGGAGCTGGCGGCCGTCGGCGTGCCGCACTTCGTGACCGCCGAACATTACCCAGATGCCGCCGGGCAGCGGGAACCGGGTGACGTCGCCGTTCGCGCCGGCCGTGGGCGAGCCGATGAACTTCGTGCCGGCCGCCGCCTCGTAGAACAGGCCGCTGTGCTCCGCCTGGCTGATCGCCCGGTCGTCGATGAGCATCACGGTCGGCGCGGTGTACTTCTCCACCCCCGGTGGCAGCGGGGGGATCGGCTGGGAGAAGTAGAAACCGGCCTCGCCCTCCTCGAACGAGAAGGCGCTCACCTGGGAGCGGCGGAACTGCGCGCCCACCTTCGCGTCGCGGGTGTTGATCCGCGGCGCGATGCTCCATGCCGTGCCCTGCGGGTAGCCGCGCATGTCGAGGATGAGCCCGCGCGTGCCCTTGACCTTTTCGAACATCGCATCCACGTCTCCCCGGGCCAGCCGGGGCAGGTCCACGTAGCCGATGTTGCCCGGCAGGACCCGGACGATCTCACCCTGGGGCTGCGGCGGCATCTTTTTCGGATCGCGCACGAAGCTCACCTCGCGCTCGCTGCCGTCGAGCTTCTGGAGCTTCAGGACGGCCGTGGAGCCCTCGCTGCCGAGGAGGAGCAGGCGGATGGTCCGGTTGCGGAACGCCCACGGCGTGGAAGCGGTGAAGGTCCTGCCCAGCCGCTCGAGGCCGGCTTCCACGGGCTCGCCGTCGATGGCGACCAGGGCGTCGCCCGGCTCGATCCCCGCCGACTTCGCTTCGTCGCTGGCCTCAATGACCACCGGCGCGCCCTCGATCCAGCGGACCGAGATCGGCAGGCCGGCCTTGCCGACGCGCTCGTCGAGCGCCGGGTGGCCCCAGAGGTTGGTGTGGCCGTCCGGAACATGGGTCATCATCTCGGCGATGGTTAAAGCGTAGTCCTTGCCGGTCTTCGCCTCCTCCATGCGGGCCAGGAAGCCGGGCAGGACCGCGTCCCAGTCGCCGATCAAGTGGAGGTAGGGATAGAAGTAGTGGATGACGTTCCAGGCCCGGATCACGGCGAGCTGCCGGTATTCGAGGCTGGGCTCCTGCATCTCGGGATAACCGCGGTCGGGGTGGAACACGGGATCGGGCAGAGGCTGGAGGATGGACGAGGACGCGGGCATCTGCGGCCACTCCTTGCGGGCCTCGGCAACCGCGGCATTCAGGGCGCCCTCGGCGTCGCCTTCCGGCACCTCCACGTCGGCGTGCACCCCGCTCCATCCGGGCATCGGGACGATCTCGCCGACGCGCACCAGCGCGGTCAGCCCCTCGCCGAGATCGACCGGCGTCGTCGAGACCAGCGACTCTTCGGAGAGCCGGCCCTGGGAGACCAGCCGGGCGTCGCCCACGGCCTGGAGCGCGACGGCCAGCGGCGGCAGGAGGCCTTTGGGCTCCACCACGAAGACCACGCGCTTGCGCGTGGCCGGCTTGGTGGTCCGCGGCTGGAAGGCGGTCGCGAACTGCGTGAGGAAGCCCGAGAAATAGCCGCCGGAGCTGGAGCCGTCGTGGGGCTGGAAGCCGGAATGCAGGAGGTAGCGCTGCGCCGGCGCCCGGCACGGCCGGGAGACCAGCGCGCCGGCGACCTCGTCGAGGAGGATTCCGGCGTAGTTCATGGCGGCATAGTCGCCGCCCGTGCGCAGGTCGACGACCACGGCGGAGACCTGGTCCACGTCCGGAGCGGCGGCCTCCAGCTCCCGGAAGACCGCGCGGACGTCCTTCGCGGAGGTGAGATCCAGTTGGATCACGCCGCCGTCGAGCTTGTGGACCACCGAGGCCGGCGCCTCCCCGGAGACCTTCGGAGCCGGAGGCGCGGCGTCCTCCATCATCCGGGTGACCGGATCGCCGAGCGCGTCGAGCATCCCCTGGACGGCGGCCCGGTATTCGTCCGTGGACTTCGCCTCCCGCACCTTCGGGATCGCAGCCACGAGAGCGGCATCCCAATCGACCTCACGATAGGCCAGGTAGGGGTGGAGATAACGGACCGTCCCCCACAGCCGGCCCACCCGCGCCAGGCGGTCGATATAGGGGGCCTTCGCCGGAGCCGCAGCGGGCTCGGCGAAGGCAACGGACGTCAGGAGCAGGGCGGCGAGGACCGCCGGGACCGTTTTCCGAAGCATGGAATCTCCTTGTCCCGGCTACTCTGCCACGAAATCAGTCGCCGCCGAACACCCTCACGGCCCACTGGTAGATCGGCCGCTCCACGAACTCGCGGTGGTCCGGACTCATGAAGTGGTCGATGTGCCCGAACTGTTCCTTGAGCAGGAAGGTCTTGTCCGCGGTGCCGGTGAACTGCGCGAGCTGATCGTCCAGGTGGGAGCCGAAGCCGCGGCCGCCGCCGATCGCCAGCACCGAACCGTGGAAGGCGCCGAGGTTGTCCACATACTTCGTCTCGACCCCGGCGAGCGAGCAGGAGATGTCGCGGGTGGTCACGACCGGGGTGTAGTTGACGAAGCGGTCGATCACATTGTCGAAGACCCTCTGCTCGGAAGCGAAGAAGAGACGGTCCTCGGCCAGGCTGCCGTTCATCTGGATGTAACCGGGCATCGGCATGCTCACGGGACCGGGCGTCGGGGTGCTGAACGCCAGGACCATGACCTGGTGGTTGGTCAGGTTCGGCGGGAACAGCGGGGTTGCCGAAAGGCCGCTGGGGTTGATCTCGGCTTGCCGCGGGACCTCCCGGAAAATGCTGATGAAGGAGTCGAAGCTCGCGCCGGCCGCGACCTGCGCCTCCAGGGCGGTGCAGTAGCCCTGGTTCAGGGCGCGCACCTCGGGATCGGGCGTGTTGAGCATGCCTTCCCAGAGAATGACGCCGTCGTAGTCGTCCGGCGCGGCGTCGGCCACCGCGGTCGCCAGGATGCCTCCCAGCGAGGCGCCGCCGGTGACGATCTTCGTGCCGGGGTGGAGGGTCTCGATCTCCGAGCGGATGAAGGCGATGTCGTCCAGCATGGACTGGAGGTTCCAGCTCTTCATCACCGAGCAGTCGAAGATGCCGGACTCGCAGGTGCCGGCCGGGATG
Source organism: Thermoanaerobaculia bacterium (assembly GCA_036266195.1). Lineage (GTDB taxonomy): Bacteria > Acidobacteriota > Thermoanaerobaculia > Multivoradales > UBA5704 > DATMER01. The sequence goes on from DATANP010000542.1 coordinate 13,163, forward strand.
CCCTCGAAGCGCGGCGAGTAGCCGTAGACGTCGAAGTTACGCAGGGCGAAGAACTCGGCGATCGAGGAGCCGAAGGCGCCGTTCGGGTCGCGCTGTTCGTAGAACGCGAAGGTGGTCCCCAGCGGGAACAGGAAGAGGATCGAGCCGCGGAGCTGGGACGCCGGCACGTCCTTGACCAGGCGGGTCATCTTGAACCGGTCGATCGGATTGGCCGTGACCTGCACCCGGTACTCGGTGCGGACGAGGTTGTGATCCCGGCTCGTGGCCGTGCCGGTGATCTCGTAGGCGACCGCCTGGGAGGCGGCGAGCAGACCGAGGACAGAGACGAGGATTCTCTTCATGGACACCGGCTCTCCTTTCAATTCAAGGACGGAGCGTCCTTTCCAGGAACGCCGCCACCCTGCGATAGGCGGCGACGCGGTTCGCCAGCTTGCGGACGCCGTGGCCTTCGTCCGGGAAGCGGAGGTACTCGACCTCGCCGCCATGCTGGCGGATCCCCTCGACGAAGGCGTCCGACTCGGTGACCGGGTCCCGCGGATCGTTCGCGCCGTGCATCACCATCAGCGGCGCCTTCACGCGGGAGACCTGGCGGATGGGGCTGATCTCCTCGAAGAACGCGCGGTCCTTCGGGTCGTCGATGTTGCCGTACTCGATGCGATCGCTCGCCTTGAGCTGCGGCGAGGCGCCCTGGAGGGCCGTGACCCAGTTCGAGACGCCCACGGACGACACGCCGGCCCGGAAGCGGTCCGGGAACGTGCTCAGGGCCGCGAAGGTCATGTAGCCGCCGTAGGAGGCGCCCATCACGGCGGCGCGGTCGGCATCCACCCGGCCGTCCTTCTTCAGGAAGTCGAGGGCGTCGGCCATGTCATGGACCGCGTTCGGCCGCAGGGGGCCGTTGTCGAGGCGGCTGAAGGTCTTGCCGAAGCCGGTCGAGCCGCGGAAGTTGAGGTCGAAGACCGCGATGCCCCGGCTGAGGAGGTACTGGAAGACCGCGTTGAAGCCCGGCCGGGCCTGGGCGGTCGGGCCGCCGTGCACGCCCAGGAGGACCGGCGGCTTCTTCCCTTCCGACCCCTTCGGCAGATACAGCAGACCGTGCAGCATGACGCCGTCGCTCGCGGGGAAGTCGAGCGCCTGGGGCACCGCGAAGCTGCCGGGGTCGAGCCCGGCCAGGGAGGACGACGTGGCGCGGACCGCGCCCTGACCGCCACGCGGGTCCCAGGTCCAGATGTCGCCCGGGACCTGGGGTCCGAAGACGGTGAGGGCGAGGACCGGCGCGCTCTCGGCCCAGCGCACGCCGTAGATCCCGGGCGGCATCTTCGGCGCCTCCAGATCGCGGTTCTCCGCCAGGTCGCGGGCATGGAGGGTGCTGTATCCGCCTTCGTTCGTGGTCCAGACCAGGTACCGGCCTCCGTGGTCGAGGTCCACCTGCTCCACGTCGTGGTCCGGGGTCTCGACCCAGGTCAGCTCCCGGCGATCGAGGTCGTACCAGGCGAGCCCGGCATGCTCGCGCCCCTGGTCGCTCACCATGTAGAAGCCGCTGCCGTCGGGCTTCCAGGCGAAGCTCTCGTAGGTGGAGGCGACCTCCGGCTTGAACAGGGTGGTCAGCTCGCCGCTCCGGAGGTCGAGCAGCCAGGCATCGT
>DATANP010000543.1:0-1516 GCA_036266195.1 Thermoanaerobaculia bacterium
CCCCATCACGCCGACTACGCCGCGCGCATCAACCGCGTCTTCGACTACATCGACGCGCACCTGGCGGAGCCGCTGGACCTCGCCCGCCTGGCGGCCGTCGCGTACGTCTCGCCGTGGCACTTTCACCGCATATTTCAGGCACTCACCGGCGAGACGCTGGCCGACCGGGTACGCCGCCGGCGGGTGGAGGCGGCTGCGACGCGCCTCCTCGCCGACCCGCCGCTGGCCGCGCTGACCGTCGCGCTGGACGTCGGCTTCGGCTCGGCCGAGGTGTTCACGCGCGCGTTCCGCGCCCACTTCGGCGTCACCCCGACGGCCTGGCGCCGTGGCGCGCACCGGGAGTGGAGCCGCCAGCACGTCGAGCAACTGCGCAAGATTCGTCAAGCGAACCGCAAGCGGAATCAAGCGGCGGCCACGGCGTTCGACCTAGTTTCGGGGGCGTGGCCACTTGGCCATCACCCAAGACCGAAACGACGGGGAGACAAGACCATGGACGTCGAGATCAAAAACCTTCCTGAAGCGCGCGTCGCGTACATGCGGTACGTCGGACCGTACGGCTCGTCGGAGATCACCGAGATGTGGCAGCGGTTCGACGTCTGGGCAAGAGCCCAGGGGTTCATGTCACCGCGGCGGCGGATGTGGGGCGTCTCCCAGGACAACCCCAAGCTGACGGCGCCCGACAAGCTGCGCTACGACGCTTGCGTGGAGGTCGAAGAGACGTTCAAGCCGAGCGGTGAGATCGGCGTCCAGACGATCCGCGGCGGCCGCTACGCCTGCGCCAGGTTCACCGGGACCGCGGCGGAGATCGCAGAAGCCTGGATGCGCTTCCTGCGCGAGTGGCTGCCGAGGACGCGCCTCCAGTGCGACGACGCCCCGGCGCTGGAGCTCTACGACACCGACTTCACGATCGACCCCAAGACCTACGCCTTCTCGTGCCTGCTCTGCATGCCGGTGAAGGGCTGAGGAAGGGCCTCGGGCCTCGGGCCTCGGGCCTCGAGCCTCGGGGGCCTCGGGCCTCGGGGGCCTCGGGCCTCATCATCCAACACATCCCAGAGCCGGAGGGCTAGCGTGTCCGTGTCCGTGTTCGTGTTCGTGTTCGAGGGGGGCCAGCGTGAGCGTTGGCCGGCTGGCGGATGCGGCTAGCGAGGACCGATTCGGCCGTGGCCCAGCCCGGCTAGGCGTGTAAGCATCGCGCACAGCCTGTCCAGCAGGGCGAGCACGGCGCCGACGTCCCGATCGGGAGCCAGATGTAGCAACTGAACCGCTTCCAGCGCTGCCGCAGCGTCGGATGCCTCGCCACGAGCGCAGCGAAACCGGGCCATCCGGTCGGCACCTGTCCTACTGGAAGCTTCGGCTATGCCGAGAAAAGCAGCAGGCAGCGCCCTGCGAAGCTGGTCGGCCAGAGTCGCATAACCTCGCGGAATCCTGTTCGCGATCGCGTCTCCAGCTTGGAGAGCTTGGCGAGCCACAGAAAAGGCATCGAGCCGATGATGATCGAAATGAGGCACCCCATGTC
>DATANP010000544.1:0-1813 GCA_036266195.1 Thermoanaerobaculia bacterium
GGAGTGGGTGGATGAGTCGAGGAATGCATGGTCGGGCTCCGATGTTGATCAAATACGGGGTCAAGTTTTGACCCCGGCCTGCCTTTCCCCTAGAATACCCCACCGGACCCGAAAAACGTTGCAAAGCCAGGAGAAAATCAGCTTCGGGCGCCTTGACCGGCGAACCCGTCCGGTCTGATCTCCGTCCTACAGACACGATGAACGAGCCCGGTCTCGACCTCTCCCAACTGGACCGACTCCTCGGGGACGTTCTGCTCGAGGGGGAGATCGCGCGCACGGCGCAGACCGCGATCTACCGGGTGCGCACCGGCGCTGCCGGCGGCTCGCCACTGGCGCTCAAGGTCGCCCTGCGCGCGAGCGACCCCGAGGACCTTGCCCGCTTCCGGCACGAGGTCCGGCTCCTCTCCGAGGCCCGCCATCCGAATGTGGTGGCGGTCTACGACTTCGGCGTCCTGCCCGGCGACTTCCCTTTCCTCACCATGGAGATGGTCGAGGGCGGCCGGGTCGCGGAGCGGCTGAAAGGGCAGGGCTGGGATGTCTTCTACGACGTCGCCATCCAGGCCGCGGCCGGCCTCGCCCACATCCACCGCCAGGGCGTGGTCCACATGGATGTCAAGCCGGCCAATCTCGGCGTGACGGCTGGAGGGAACGGCGACTTCCGGCTCAAGATCCTCGACTTCGGCCTCGCCCACGAGGTGCGCGGACCGCTCGACCGGCGCATCCGCGGCACCCTGGCTTACACGGCGCCCGAGGTCCTCCTCCAGGACTCGTACGACCACCGCGCCGACCTCTACTCCCTGGGCCTGACCCTGTTCGAGCTCGCCACCGGCGTGCTGCCGTCCGCCGGCCGGGACGACATGGCGGCCATTCGCTTCCACCTGGAAGGCGAGCTGCCCGACCCGCTCCGGATGCGGCCCGACATGCCCCCCGAGCTGGCGCGCATCCTCCGGCGCCTGCTCCATCGCGACCCGGCGGACCGCTACGCCTCGGCCGGCCGGCTCCTCCTGGACCTCGCCCAGGCCGCGGGCAGACCCCTGGATGCCGCAGCCCTGTCGTTCTCCGAGGGCAAGGTCCTGGCCAGCCGCCTGGTCGGCCGGGACGAGGTGCTCGGCCGGCTGCGCGCCGCCCTGGCCGGGGCCGCGGAAGGGCGCGGCGGCGCGATCCTGATCGAGGGCCGCGAAGGGGTCGGCAAGAGCCGGCTGCTGCGCGAGTTCCGGCTCTTCGCCTCGGTCGAGGGCGCGCGCGTCTCGCGCCCGGCCCATGGCAGTGCTGGTGAGACGGCCGAGCACGCCCAGCCGCTCTCGCCGTTGCTCGACGCGCTCCGCAGCCTCGGCATCGAGGTCAAAGCTCCTGGCGCCGACGCCCGGCCCGGCGACTCCGATCCGCGGCAGCGCTATCGTCTCTATCAGGAGATCTCGCGCCGCCTCGCCGAGCGCGTCCGCACCGGGCCGCCCCTGGTGCTCCTGATCGACGACCTCCACCTCGCCGGTCGCGAGGGCGAAGAGCTGCTCACCTATCTCGGAGAGGACCTGCGCGCCGCCCGAGTCCTCGTGGTCGCCACGCGCCGGCCCATGGACGGGACACCCAGGGAGCCCGACCCGAACGCGCCGGTCCAGGTCTTCGAGCTGCTCCCCCTGGACCGCGCGGCCACGGCCCAGCTCGTGGATGCCTGCCTGGGCACCACCAACCTGCCAGCCAGCTTCTACGGCTGGGTCCACGACAACACCCACGGCCTGCCCGCCGAGGTGCAGCAGACCCTGCGGCAGCTCGTGGACGACCAGGTGCTCCAGTACCGGGACGGCGAATGGAAGCC
>DATANP010000545.1:0-3197 GCA_036266195.1 Thermoanaerobaculia bacterium
GCTCAGGCCCGACAGGAGGCTCGGGAGGACCTCAACGCCGCCAGCTCGGGACGGGACCCGAAAAAGCTCAGGACGGCCCCACCCGAGGAACAGGACCTGACCTTCGCGGAGCTCTTCGAGACCTACATGGACCGCCATGCACGCGAAAATCTCATTACCTGGCCCGAGATCCAGCGCAAGGTCCGCAAGGACGCGCTTCCGGTCATCGGCCAGATGCCTGCCCGGGAGGTCCGCAAGCGCCATCTCCATCTGGTTATCGACCGGCTGGTGACCGGTGGGCACGCCGTGGCCGCTCGCTGTCTGCTGACCATGATCTCGGGGATCTACACCTGGGCCGAGGGGCGGGAGATTGTCGAGTACAACCCTGTCCTCCGTTTCCCCTATCCGACGCCGGCGGAGCCGCCGAAGCGCAGGAGCCTGACCGACGACCAGATGCGAACGCTCTGGTTCGCGCTGCTGGATATCGCCGACAACCCGCCGCCCCGGACGCGCCTTGGACGAGACGGGTCCGCGGATCTCCTGGCCTTGGCGGTTCTTTCGCGTCTCTTGTTGGGGCAGCGAACGACCGAAACCATCGGCATGCGCCGCCAGGATCTCGAAGCCGATTGGTGGAATCTACCCGGGTATCTCGGACGGCGGCGGTATACGAAGACCGGACGGGACCACCGTGTGCCGCTGGTCCCGCTGTGGAGCGAGTACGTGCTGCCGCGCGTCGAGGCCGTGACCGCCGGGAAGCCGCACGTTTTCACCAGTGATCGCATGCCGGATCGGCCGCTCAGTCCGCAGGCCATCCGGCAGTTCTGTGCCCGGGTCGCAGCCGAGGTGGGTTTCCCCTTCGTCGCGCGGAATCTCCGGACGACGTTTCTGACCTCCCTGGCTCGCCTGCGCGTCCCGCAGGAGGTCAGGATGCGCTTGGTCAACCACAGCGACGGAAGCATCGAGACGGTCCACTACAACCTCTATGACTACGACGAAGAGAAATGGGCGGCCGGGCTGCGTTGGGACGCCCACCTCCGGGGCATCTTCTTCGCCGAGACCGCTCGGGTGCCTTTCCAGGCCTAGTCGGCCCACTCGCGCCGGCCGTCTTGCCATTCGCGAAGCTTGTCGATTCGAAAGGCTTCCCTCCCAGGGCTAAGAGTTTCTGGGGCGGGGAACCGAGCTGCCGCGATTTCCCTCCGCAGTGTAGACCGGGACAGGCTCGACCAGTTGATCACCTCAGGCCAGGTCATGAATCGAGGGAGCACGTCACGCACGTTGGACACGCTGTGCCGACTCGGCAATGGCTGCTGCGATCTGCTGTCGTTTATCATGGGTTTTCCTAATTGAGCTCGTTTTGGCTGATGGCCGTGGCGCTCTGGTGCGAGGCAAGCAGGCCAGACTTTTTGGAGCCGGCGGCCGAGGTGCGTGCGTAGGCTGCGATTCTCACGCGGCTTTCCTACGGACGGAGTTCATCGATTGCTTCGAAACCCGGGAGAGGGAGCACCGCTGCCGATTCTGGGGATCGCGGTACCGGTCGACAATCTTCCAGACGCCCATCGAGGTGAGCGGCCCACGGCAACCGTGGAAGACCGGCTCTGGAAGACCCCAGATCCGAGCCTCTGTGAGCCAGGCAAGCAGCCGGCCTCCGAGATCGTCGGGCAGCACGATGTACCAGGAGATGCCGTGGCGGTGGATCGAGACCACAGCTTGGCGATTCGCCATTGTTATGGCCGTGGCTTGGAGGGCGGCGATCTCGACGGCAGTGAGGCCTGCGGCGACCAAAGCAACGACGGCTCCGTCGCGCAGCCCCACGGCTCTGCCGGAGCGCACCCGGCCTGGATCGACGCGAGGCAGGAGAGTGTGTGCGTGTTCGGGATCGAGACGCATCAGTGCGGCTCCAATCCGGCTGGTGCCAGTATCTGTAGCTTCTGGGACGGTCGGTTCAGCATGGTGCGTCCTCCGTTCTTCTGAGATCAGAATGCACCAAGGAACGCTAGACTCCAAACATAGCCGATTCCTGGACTTCTCGCAACCCTCTCAATTGAATAGACATAGGGGTCAAAGGATTTGAGGGAAGATCGTGCACGCCATCTTTCCAAATCCGGCTGCAGGGTGCCTTTTGGCCTCTGGCCGTCAGAGCCGGCGCGCCGCCTCGCCACGGTTAGGCAACCCCTTTTAACGGCGCGCCGGCCTCCACCATTGCGAGGACGCGGCACGCCAGGTTCTCCCACCGTTGGGGACCGCGCAACGGCTCGTCGACCGGGCGTCGCTTCCTCGACCGGCTCCTCAGCCAGGTTCTGCCTTACCTGGACAGAGCTGCAGTGTGGGGACGGACACGGAGAGATGCCGGGCGGAGCTGAAAGGGACCGGCGCGACGGTAAGGCCTCAACTGCCTATCTGGACTCCTCCGTCAAGACCTGAGGGGGAGGGCGGGGGAACCCCCTGCTCTTTTCGGAGGCGGCTGCTCCCCCCGTCGGCACAGTCGTTGAACACTGCGAGAGCCGCGGAGCTGTCAAGGCCGGCGAAGCCGCCGGAGGGAAGCCTTGACAGCTCCGCGAGCTCCCGCAGTACGCTTTCGTTCGACGGGGGGAGCCCAGAGGATTGGGTGGGGGATGACGGACTGGTTTTCTCCGCCGTGAAGATCCAACGGACGCGGATGCGCAGCGCGATAGGTTGAGACTGCACTCGTATCTTCGGCCTTTTCGTGGAGCTGTCAGCAGCTCCGGGCCAGGATGGAAAACGCGCGTTGGGGTGCCGATCCCGTTTACGGCCTCGAGGGCCAGGCAGTTGACCGGCGTGTCCCCAACGCTCGGTCCAACCGATCGTGCCATCCGTCGATTTTGATCCGAGCAGTTCACGGCAGGGGTATCCTTCGTCTCGATCTCGTTCCGAAGAGCGTCAAGGAGCGACCGTTCGAGCCTTGTAGGGAGTGTCGTTCTTCCATACCGCCCAGGCGATCCGTGCCAGCTTGTTGGCGAGAGCCACCGTAGCGCGGTGATGCCCTCTTAGGCGCTGGACCTGAAGAGCTCAGTGACGCAGTTGGTCTGGCTGCTCCTGGCGTCGGGCCGCGTGGATCAGCACCGATCGCGCGCCGTTGATCAGCAGCGAACGCAGATAGGCGTCTCCGGCTTTGTTGATGCTGCCGAGTCGCCAGCGCAAGCCGCTGGAGTGCTCGCAAGGCGGCAGCCCGAGATAACTCGCAAAACGTCGGCCGGAGG
>DATANP010000546.1:0-7478 GCA_036266195.1 Thermoanaerobaculia bacterium
AAGTAGCGGCGGTTGAGGTCGTGCACCACCTGGCGCAGGTCGAGGGTGGCGCCCTCGGGCCGCAGGACCGGCCTGCGGCGCACCCCGGTCCCCCGGTGGCGGGAGAAGTGCTCGCGGATCGTGACCAGGGCCTGGCGCGCCCGCTCGCTCCCCTTCCGGCTCTCCACGAACTCGGCGACCGCGCGCACGACCTCCTCGGGCGCCTCCAGGAACGAACGGTGGATGCGCAGCTCCAGGCGGGCGCGGTCGGTGGCCGGGCGGACGCTCAGGATGGTGCGGCGGTTGTCGGTGAGCTTGAGGTCGCGGAGCCGCCCGGCGGCGTAGCGGTTGAGCCGGCGGAGCAGCTCCAGGCGGTTGGCGTCCGGGCTGGGGACCAGCCGCGGGCGGACCGCCTCGTGCGGGCCGGGCTCGCCGAACAGCTCCAACTGCACGGGGCCGCGCACGGCCCTGGGTTGTTCCCTTCCCCGCTGGATATCGCGACGCGGCGACCGGGGGAGCGGCTGGGCAGAAGATCTCATCGTTCGTCGGACCTCACTGGCTGACTTTCCCTTCCAGGTCCGGCGGGTCATACCCGCTCATTGCCGGAGCGCCCTCACTCTACCACAGGGGTTTGTACCTGCCAGCGCTCGCCGACGGCCAGGATGTGGACCCGGCTCCGGTCGGCCCGCTCCTTCTCCAGGACCTTTTCGAGCACCCGGGGGGCGAGGTCGGCGGGCTCGTCGGTGAGGTCGAAGGCCCCCCAGTGCATGGGCACCATGTGGCGGGCGCCGAGGTCGCGGAACGCCTGCCAGCCCTCGCGCGGATCGGTGTGCTGGTACCTCATGAACCAGCGCGGCTCGTAGGCGCCGATCGGCAGGAAGGCGACGTCGATCGGCCCGAACTGGCGGCCGATCTCGGCAAACCCGTGGAAGTAGCCCGAGTCGCCCGCGAAGTAGTAGCGCCGCCCGCCGCTGTCACTGTTGTCGAGCAGCCACGAGCACCAGAGGGTGGAGTGGCGGGGCATGCCCAGCCGGTTGGACCAGTGCTGGGCTGGCAGGCAGGTGAGGGTCCACCGGCCGTGGCGGACACTCTGCCACCAGTCGAGCTCGGTGGCCTCGAGGCCCCTGGACCGGAGCCACTTGCCGAGCCCGAGCGGCGCGAACCACGGGATGGACCGGGGGAGGCGCTTGACCGTCCAGGCGTCCAGATGGTCGTAGTGGTTGTGGGAGAGGACCGCGAAGGCGTCCGGCGGCACCGCCGAGAGCGGGATCCCCGCAGGGCTGAGCCGGGGCGGCACCAGGGCGCGGGGCCCCCAGTGCGGGTCCGTCAGGAAGACGTCCCCCTCGTCCTGGACCGCGAACGTGGAGTGGCCGACCCAGGTGACCGACGCCGGCTGATCCCTGTCCTTTAGATAAGCCCCGTCGTTCTGGACCACGGGGATGCGGAGCGGCGCCTTCCGATCGTAGGGAGCTTTCCCGGAGAGCTGCCACTTGAGCACGTCCCGGAACCGGGTCTGGAACCGCTGCCAAGGGTTGAAGAACCGGCCGTCGGCGTAGTGCGGGGCGTAGAGGTCGTCGGGGGACTTCGTCATGGAGGAAATCTATCCGAAGCCCGGCGCTCGCCACGCGCGTATCTCTCTGACGAAAAAATGGTAGTCTATCGGGCGAAGAATAGATCCAAGGGTGAGTTTGAGCTATCCCGATCAGGATTCGAGGAGTGCAATTCAGGTACGAAGAGGATGGGAGCTGTCGAGCTTGTCAGCTCGTATCCTATAGGATACAGTCAGCATGATCAAGGTTCGCCAGACAAATGTCTTCGAGGCTTGGTTTGCAAATCTGCGGGACCGTATGGCCCGTGTGCGGATCGATATCCGGATCCGCCGACTGTCTTTGGGGAATTACGGTGACGTCAGGCCTGTAGGAGAAGGCGTTTCTGAGTTGCGGATCGACTATGGTCCTGGCTATCGGGTGTACTTCGTGCAGAGAGGACAGAGTCTTGTTGTCCTCCTTGCTGGGGGTGATAAGAGCACCCAGAGCCGGGACATCGAGAGAGCCCTGGAACTGGCGAAGGAGCTTTAGGAGTACCTCATGGCCAAGACACGGACTCGCCCCTGGGATGCGGCCGAGCATCTCAAGACCGAGGAGGATATGGCGGCCTATCTGGAAGCAGCCCTGCAAGAGGGCGATTCCGCTCTGGTGGCAGCTGCTCTGGGGGACATTGCCCGGGCCAAGGGAATCAGCCAGATCGCTAGCGCTACGGGTCTCGGGAGAGAGAGCCTTTACAAGGCGCTGTCGCCGGAAGGCAACCCGGAGCTCGGAACCGTCCTCAAGGTTGTCCGAGCCCTGGGGCTACGGCTGCACGCGGCGACCGCGCAAAGTTGAGCGCCTGCGGCGCTCGACCGGTCCGTAGCTCCCAGACCTTCAAGGCTCCGCCTGGAAGAGCCGGCGGATCTCCTCCATCCGCTTGCGGTTCACCCCGAAGTCCCTGCGCCCCAGCCGCGACGCCGACCGGAAGTGGATCACCTTCGCCTGGTCATCCAGGACGAGGTCCACGTCGTCCACGAAACGGAAGATCCGGCTCCGGCACTCCGCTTTCAGGGAGACCGGACCTTCCTGGACGATGGTGGTCCGCGGATACGCCCGGAGGACGCGCAGCAGCCGCGCCCGGGCTTCGTCCAGTGTGCCGGTATACGGGATCGGGTCCATCTTCTTCGCCTGGTCCGTGGCCTGGGTGGATACGCAGTTCGGCGTCCGGCGGCAGGGCGGGAGAGGGGGAGGGGAGGTCATCGGCGAACTCTACTATGCATCCCGTCCGGTATGATGTACCGCTCCAAGAGGGAAGTACCCGAGGAGGAAACGATGCTGATGCTTCCGGCCGAGACCCGTGGCGAGCTGTGGCGGCGCCTGATCGAGGCCATCGAGAGATATACCGCCGAGGTCGGCTCCGCGCCCGTCGCGCCGCCGCTCGACGCCGACGCCATCCGGGCCCGGCTCGCGCCGTACGACTTCGCGCATCCGGTCGATCCGCTGGCGGCGCTCGACTTCGCGGTCCAGAGCCTCTGGCGGGACCAGGTCCACTCCTCCCACCGGCGCTACTTCGGGCTGTTCAACCCGGCTCCGACCACCATGGGGATCGCCGCCGACGCCCTGGTCGCGGCCTTCAATCCGCAGCTCGCGGCCTGGAGTCACAGCCCGTTCGCGGTCGAGGTGGAGCAGCACCTGATCCATACCTTCGCCGAGCGCTTCGGCTACGACCCGGCCCGCGCTGAGGGGACGTTCGCGTCCGGTGGCGCCGAGGCCAACCACACGGCGCTGCTCCTCGCTCTCAACCGCGCCTTCCCGGAGTCCACCCGGCGCGGCATGGTCGCCCTGCGCAGCCAGCCGGTGGTCTACGTGTCGCCCGAGGCCCATCACTCGGTGGTCAAGGCCGCCCGGCTGTCGGGTATCGGCGGCGAGGCGGTGCGGGAGATCCGGGTGGACTCGTCGCTCCACATGCGGCCGGATCTGCTCTGGGACCGCATCCGGGAGGACCGCGAGGCGGGCTGCACCCCGTTCCTGGTGGTGGCCACCGCGGGCGCCACCGGATCGGGGGTCATCGATCCGATCTCGGAGATTGCCGACATCGCGGACGAGGAGCGGCTCTGGCTGCACGTGGACGCGGCCTGGGGAGGCGCCGCGGCGCTGGTGCCCGAGATGCGCGGCGCGTTCGAAGGCATCGGCCGCTCCAGCTCGATCACCTTCGACGCCCACAAGTGGCTGTCCGTGCCCATGGGCGCCGGCATCTTCATCACCCGCCACCCCGGCCTGCTGGAGCGCACCTTCCGGGTCGCCACCGGCTACATGCCGCGGGACGGCGCCGGCCTGCCGGTGCAGGACCCCTACGCCCACTCCATGCAGTGGTCGCGGCGGTTCATCGGCCTCAAGGTCTTCCTGTCGCTCGCCGTGGCAGGCTGGGAGGGCTACGAGGCGGCGATCCGCCACCAGACCGATATGGGCGACCTGCTGCGCCAGCGCCTGAGCGAGGAGGGCTGGGTGGTGGTGAACGATACGCCGCTGCCGGTGGTCAATTTCGTGGACGAGGGCCGCGAGGGGCGCTCGCAGGCCTTCCTGGACGCGGTGGCCGCGGACGTGGTCGCCTCGGGCGAGGCCTGGATCAGCACGGCCCGCCTCGGGGACGGCCCGGCGCTGCGCGCCTGCATCACGCACTACCAGACCGGTCCCGAGGACCTGGAGGTCCTGATCCGGGCCCTGGCCCGGGCCCGCGCGAAGCACGCCGTTCCATCGACGGAAGGCTGAGGGAGCTGATAAGCTTCTCCGGCCCTGGTGTCACGCCTGGGGCGGTGGCGGCACTTAACAGAAGGAATGCTCCTGCCGGTCCGGGAAGCCTGGGCGGCGGTTCGAAATCCTGAAGGAGACACGCACATGAGCTGGGAAGACCGCGAAGACAATACGATCTACAAGGTGGTGGTGAACCACGAGGAGCAGTACTCCATCTGGCCCGCCCACCGTGAGAACCCCCTGGGCTGGAACGACGTCGGCAAGTCCGGGCCGAAGCAGGAGTGCCTGGACTACATCAAGGAAGTCTGGACCGACATGCGTCCGCTCTCCCTCCGCAAGAAGATGGAGGAGATGGAGAAGCAGAAGCAGGCGGCCCAGGACGCCAACTGATCCTCACGTCGTGAAACCGACCACGCAACCGGCCGAGCGGTGGCTCGCCTACCGCGAAGTCAACCCGCGCGCCCGCGTACGGATGTTCTGCTTCCCCTACGCGGGCGGCGGAGCTTCCGCCTATCGCGGGTGGGCGGCGTCCCTGCCCTCGGACGTCGAGGTCTGCCCCGTGCAGCTCCCGGGCCGGGAGAGCCGCCTGCGCGAGGCGCCGTTCGAGACGCCCGGGCCGCTCATCCAGGCGATCGCCGACGCGCTCCAGCCGTACCTCCGCGACCTGCCGTTCGTGTTCTTCGGCCACAGCATGGGGGCGATGATCAGTTTCGAGCTGGCCCGCGAGCTGCGCCGGCGGGGCCGGACGCAGCCGCTCCACCTGTTCGTCTCCGGCCGCCGGGCGCCGCAGGTGCCGGACACCGAGGAGCCGATCCACGCCCTGCCCGAGCCGCAGTTCATCGAGAAGCTGCGCGAGCTCAACGGCACCCCCGAAGAGGTGCTCCAGCACGCCGAGCTGATGAAGCTGCTGATCCCGGTGCTGCGCGCCGACTTCTCGGTCAACGAGACCTATGTCTACACCGGCGAGGAGCCGCTGGACATGGGGATTTCCTGCTTCGGCGGTCTCGGCGACAAGGAGGTCAGCCGCGACGACTGCGCGGTCTGGAAGGAGCAGACCCGCGGACGGTTCCGGCTGCGCATGCTGCCGGGCGACCACTTCTTCGTCCACAGCGCCAAGGACATGATCCTCGAGTCCGTGGCCCGCGACCTGGCGGAGACCCTCAGCCAGGCCGCCCCGCGCACGTGAGCGCCTTCACGCCCCGTCCCCTCGCCGGCTTACAGTTGCCGGTGGGGGAGGTCCATCTCTGGTCCGTGCGCCTCGACCCTCCGGCGGAGCGCGTCGAGGCGCTCGGCCGCGCTCTCTCCCAGGACGAATGGGACCGCGCCAACCGGTTCCGCTTCGACCGCCACCGCCGGCAGTACGTGGTGGGCCGCGGCGCTCTGCGCGCCCTGCTCGGCGCCTACACCGGAACGCGGCCGGAGCTGGTGCGCTTCACCTATGGCCCCCGGGGGAAGCCGTTTTTGATCCCATCCCCCCTCTCCCCGGCCCTCTCCCCCGTACCGGGGGAGAGGGAGAAAGAGGGCTCCGGCGGCGATCTCCAGTTCAACCTTTCCAACTCGGACGAGATGGCCCTGGTCGGCTTCGTGCGCGGCCGGGAGATCGGGGTGGACATCGAGTTTCTCAAGCCGATGCCCGACTGCGAGCAGATCGCCGAACGGTTCTTCTCCGAGAGCGAGAGGGTCGTGCTGCGCGGGGTGCCGAAGGAGAGCAAGGAGGAGGCGTTCTTCAACTGCTGGACCCGCAAGGAGGCCTACCTCAAGGCGGTGGGGGAGGGCCTCGCCGCGCCGCTCGATTCGTTCGACGTCACCCTGGCGCCCGGCGAGCTGCCGCGCATGCTCACCCTGCGCGGCGATGCGGCCGCGGCTTCACTCTGGTGGCTGGAGCACTTCCGGCTGTCGCCGGAGTACATCGGCGCCCTGGCGCTGGAGCGCCGGGACCCGGCGGAGCGGTGGGCGGTGAAAACCTGGAGCTTCCCTCACCAGTGAGTTTCTTCCAGCGCCGCTTCCGCCTCCGCCGGCACCCCCTGCTCCACTCCGCGGAGCCAGTCTTCCAGATGGGCGCGCTGCTCGGGCGTTGCCGCGGGATCGGGCTCCAGCTTCCAGCGCAGGCGCGGCTTCTCCCCGAACACTACGGGTAGCCGCATCAGGCGCTCCCGGCGGGCGACGAGCAGCGTCTCCTTCTGTCCGGGGCGGTAGGCCTTGAGCCGCTCGTTCCAGCCTTCGGGCGGCACCCGGTAGTCGCCCAGGCCGAGGATCTCGTCGCCGACGTTGATCCCCGCCTCGTAGCCCGGGGTCTCCCTGCGGACCTGGGTCACCACCAGGCGGCCGGACTGCACCTCGGTGTCCACGCCCAGCCAGCCGGCGGGCTCCTCGGACTTCTCCTCTTTCTTCTCCTTGTCGTCGCTGTCCTCGCTCTCCACGAACCGCAGGCCGTACCAGGCGAGCGCCGGCTCGTAGTCCAGCTCCTCGGTGGTCTCCAGGGCGCGGGCGAGCCAGGCGTCCAGGCCGGGCCCGGCCACCTCATCGATGGCAGCCCGCAACTCCTCCTTCTGGAAGCCGCGCTCCCCGGAGTAGCGCCGCCAGGCGAGACGCAGCACGTCGTCGAGGCTGCGCCGGCCCGCCGTGGCCTGCCGGATGCGGGAGTCCAGGAGGAAGCTCACGACCGACCCCTTCGTGTAGTAGCTGATGCCGGTGTTCACCGAGTTCTCGTCCCGCCGGTAGTACTTGATCCAGGCGTCGAACGACGAGTCCTCCAGCGCCTGTACCAGGCGGCCGGGCGTGGTCTGGAGGGCTTCGATCTCCTTGCTCACCTTCTTGAAGTACTCCTCGCGGGACGAGAGACCGGCGCGGTGGACGAGCAGCGCGTCGTAATAGGAGGTCACCCCCTCGGCGAACCAGAGGCTGCGGGTGTAGACCTCGCCCTCGTAGTCGAACGGCCCGAGCTCGGCCGGGCGCAGGCGCTTCACGTTCCAGGCGTGGAACAGCTCGTGGCTCACCAGCTCCAGCCAGTCGACATAGCCCTCGCGGGTGCGCGACTTCCAGCGGCTGGTCATCAGTACGCAGGCGTTCCGGTGCTCCAGCCCGCCGCCGGCCTCGGTGATGACGTTGAGGAAGAGATATTTCTCGTACGGCAGCGAGCCCCAGAAGGCGCGTTGCGCCTCGACGATCTTCTGCAGGTCGCGCGCGGCCATGGCGCCGTCGAAGACGCCGGCTTCCCCCTCG
>DATANP010000547.1:0-8392 GCA_036266195.1 Thermoanaerobaculia bacterium
CTACTTCGCGATCCACAGCGACGACTGGGTGCTCGTCGGCCTCGACTCGGCGTACGGCTGCACGGACCTCTTCTACATGGCGGGCGCCATCACCGACTCCAATCAGATCCAGTTCCTCCAGAACCTCAACGCCAAGGGCAAGCAGATCGTCGTGCTCACGCACCACAACCCGCTCTCGACCGACGGCACGATGTTCGTCGACCACGCCGGGAACCTGATCTCGACGCCGAGCAACCAGTGCCTGTGGAACGACGTGACGAGCGCTCTCGGCCGCGCTCCGGACTACTGGTACTGGGGCCACATCCACAACGGCATCGTCTACTCGGACCAGAGCGTGGCCGGGACGACGCGGGTGCGCTGCATCGGGCACGGCGCCCTGCCATTCGGCAGCGCCTACGAATTGCAGAGCGGCGGTTCGATCATTCCGAGCGTGACGTATTTCGCCAACACGCTGCTGTCGAGCAAGTTCAGCAACACCACGCTCCAGCAGCAGAACCGGGTGCTCAACGGCTTCGCGGTGCTCACCCTGGGCCCGAACGGAGTCCAGGAAGCGCTCTACGACCAGACCGGCGCGCTCGTCTGGTCCTCGTGAAGGTCACCGCGACGCTGTAGATCACGCGCGGGTCGCGACGACGACGTCGAACGGTCCCGGGACCACGCGGATGTCCGCGAAGCCGAGCTCGGCGAGCGCCCCGGTGTACCACTCCACTTCGCGCAGGCGGCTCGTGCAGGAGTCCACGCCGATCAGGAAATAGGTCCAGAAGAACTGAACGGCGAGCCGGTCGCGGGTGCGCAGCTCTTCGCAGATCACGATTCGGCCGCCCGGCGGGAGCGCGCAGCGGGCTTTCTCAAGAAGCGTGCGCGCCACGTCGGCCGGCCAGTCGTGGAGAACTCTTGCGAAGCTCAAGACGTCATAGCCACCGGGGAGCGGACCGGCGAGGAAGTCGCCCCCGACAAAGCCGAGCCGGTCCGAGAGCCCCGCAGTGCGGGCGCGGTCCTCGACGAGCGGAGCCGCGGCCGGCAGGTTGAAGACGTCGCAGGACAGCCGGGAGTCCACGCGCAGCAGAGCTTCGGCGACCGTGCCGTCCCCTCCACCGACGTCGAGCCAGCGCGTGTGTGAGTTGAAAATCTCGTCGCGGGCCGTGGTCAGCGCCTCGACAATCGGGCCGCAGCCCACGGCCATGCTGCGTTCGAAGCCGCGTACTTCCTCCTCGGTCTCCGGCGGCCATGCGAATTGCGCGTCGAGCCCGCCGGAGAGGACTTCGCCGAGCCGGCCGTGGATCTCGCGCCAGGGATATCGATCACGATCACGCTCGATCGACTGCTCGCCGAGCACGGCCTCCACCGCCGGCACGAGCGGCTCGACGGATACGTACTCGGTTGTGAGCAGATCGTCCGATGGCTGCCTGCGCTCGACGAGCCCGAGGCTTTCGAGGCCGTCGAGAAATTTATAGAGGCGCAGTGGGCGCGTTCCGGTCTCTCCGGCGAGTGTGCTCAGATCGAACGGTCCCGCGTCGAGCCGCTCCAGCAGGCCGAGATCGCGCGCCGTTTGCAGCCGGTCGATTGCCTTTTCGGCGTTGAACAGCAGGGCGAGCAGCGAGCGCGCGTTCATGCCGCCTCCTGGAAGCACAGAGCGCGCCGCGCGAGCTCGGACATGAATTCGTCGATCTCCTCGTCCGTGTTGTAGAAATGCGGCGCGATGCGAAGGCCGCTGCGGTAGCTGCAAATATATCCATCCGCGACCAGCGCGCGGGCCACCGCGGCATCGCCGGGGAAGCGCAGCGCGACGATGCCGCCGCGTTGTGCAGGGTTGCGCGGCGAGGCCACCGCGAGCCCGGCCTCGTCGGCGCGCGCGATGATGCGATCGGTCTGCGCCAGCGAACGGCGGCGGATCGCGTTCACGCACAGCGCGCGGAGGATCGAAAGACCCGGCCGCGAGAACAGCGAGGGGAGAACGGCCGGCGTGCCGCTCGCGAAGCGCCGCACGCCTTCGGCCCAGCCGGACGGCGGCGCAAACGACATCGGGTCCGAGGAGGCGATCCAGCCGGTGGCTGCCGGCCGGAGCTCAGAAATCAGCGCGGGGCGTACAGAAAGGAATGCGCTCTCATAGGAGCCGCACAGCCACTTGTGGGCGCCGCCCAGCACGAAATCAACACCGCTCGCCGTGGCGTCGACCGGCACCACGCCGACCGACTGGTAGGCGTCGAGCGCGACGAGCGCACCGACCTCGCGGGCGCGGCGGACGATCGGCTCCAGGTCGAGCAACGCGCCGGTCTCGAACGTCGCGTGCGAGAGGCAGACGAGCTGCGTGCGTTCGTCGATCGCGCGCACGATCTGTTCCGTATCGATCACGATTCCATCTGGGGACGGCACGATCACCGGCTCGGCGCCGTAGCGCTCGAACGCGCGGACGATGTGCGGGATCGCGGGAAACTCTCGATCGCTCGTCACCACGCGCGGGCGGTCCTTGAAATCGAAGCAGCTCATCACGCGCGAGAAGAGCGTGGAGACGTTCGAGTCCAGAACCACCGAGCCGGCCGGAGCGCCGATCAGATCCGCGATCTCATCCGCGTGCGCGTTCAGATCGAGAAGCCATTGCTCCCAGGCCTCGTCGCGCCAGCGTTCGATCGTGCGCCAGTACCCGTCGAGCGCCGTCTTCGCGCTCCGCGGGGTTGCGCCCGCGGAGTTGCTGTTCAGGTAGACGCACGTGTCGAGGAGCGGGAACTCGTCGCGGAACATGTCAAGCCCCCGCGTGCGGGCAGACAGGCCTGGGCCCGGTGTAGGGACAGCGCTGCTCGCCGGGTGCGAACCCACCCTCGCGCGACCAGGAACGTGTCATCTCGACACGCACGTCCCAAAGCTCGGCGAACAACGGTTTCGTAGCCCGCCCGATGAGTGCCGCCGTGGGGAACCCGTCGAGCGCGCGCACGGTCTTGTCGACACCCATGGTGCGCCGGACGAGCATGAAGTGCTCGACGAGCCAGGTCTGGAACGCGGCGTCCCAGTCGAGGAAACGCTCGCCGAGCCGGTGCAGGTCCGCGTAATCTTCCGGATCCTGATAGATCTCCAGGAGAGTGGTGCCGCGGCGCTCGACCAGGCGGTTGAGCGCGCCTTCGGCGGCCTGCGCGGCGGCGATCATCTGGTTGTATCCGGGCGATTCGAGGCCGCTGCCGTTGCCGAGGCTGCGCCGGATGATCTGGAACTGCGATGGCGACAACGAGCCCAGCACGCGGATCTGGTCGCGGAGGATCTGCACGATGTGGACGACGCGGTCGAGCGACGCCAGCGCGGGAAAAATCTGATCGCTGTCGAGTTGCCCCACCAGGTTCGTGCACTCGAAGACCGCGCACTTGAGCCACAGCTCCTGGGTCTGGTGCATCACGATGAACAGAAGCTCGTCGGGAACGACCAACTGGTCGACCGGAGTCTGCAGCGCGAGCAGCTCGCGCGTGCGGACGTACACTTCATAATCGAGCTCGCCGCGACCCACCTCCCGGTGCAGGACCTTGTTGTAGATCGGATCGTCCATGCTTCTGCGCAAGGCTGCCGCCGCCATACTCATGATGGTCTCCTTCGAAGCTCGTCAGAGCCCGCAGGCTCGATCAGTGCGATTTCACGCCACGCGCCGGGCCGGTCGGCGGCGTCAGGTGGCACAGGGAACAGTTGTTGATGCTGCCCAAGGACGCGAACCGCTCCGAGCGGTCGTGGACGGTGTGGATGCGGATGTCGATCGGCGCATCCGGTTCGAAAGCAAGGGCCGAATGACAGGAATAACACGCGCGGCGGTCGGCCAGCCCGTGCAGCAGGTTGGGCAGGGCGGAGGCGCCGGTGTGGCAGGTGTTGCAGGGGCCGGTCTTCGCCACGAACGGCGTCGGGGCCGCAGTGCCGATCTGGATCTCGCGCGTCACCGCGCGGTTGAGCGCCTCGCCTCCCCATTCGCGCCGCGCCTTGAGCGTCGCGACGTAGGTGCCGGGCAGCGCATCCGCCGGAATCGTGATCGGAACGATGTCCGAGACCGGCGTGTCGTCGTCGCCGGGGTTGCCGCCGAACACGATCGGATTGGGAGGGATGTTGGCAAAGAGACTGGTGAAGCCGTCCACCGCGGGCGTGGCGAAGTCCGCCTGTGAGCCGCCGAACTCTTCGAGGGCGACCGTGGTCTGCGGAGTCTTGAGCTTGTCGAGCGGGCCCAGGAGCGCGACCGCCATCAATCCTTCGCGATGCTTGAGCGCGTAGTAGAGCGTCGGGAACAGGGCAAAGCCGTTGTAATAGCGGAGCCCGCCCGGCACCTCGCCGCGCAGGAACTGGCCGTAGGTCGGAAGAGATCCTTCGGCGTGCAGGCGCCTGCCGGCGCCGTCGCGGAACGCCACCCGGAAACGCACCGTCTCGCCGGGCACGTAGTAGCTGCCGTTGCCAGGAGGATCAATCGGTTCAAGAGCCGGTTGGAAACCATATCCATAGGGGAAGTCCTCGGGCGCCGCATGAGCGATCTGTGCCGTGCGCCGCAGGTTGGCCTGTTCGGTCCATTGAAGGGAGAGCCGAGTCGCCTCGGCAGGGATCGTGCGGGCCTGCTGCCCGGGCTGAAGCGCGGCGCGAAGCTGCACCAGCCCCTGGGCCACGAACGTGGCTCCCGCGCAGTCCCCCTGGGCCGGGCAGCCGAACGCGCTCTGCCGTGCGACGAACCGCCGAACGAAAGCGTCGTCCGCGCTGGTCAGCCGGTCATCCGTTCCGGAATAGGCGCGCAGCGGGGCGCCGACGGCGCGGCCGTCGTCGTCCGTGGGCGTGACCAGGAAGAGGCTGGACCTTTCCATCCATCGTGCCTTGCGATAGAAACGCTGACGGATGAAAGTGCCGTCGCCGGCCGGCCGCCAGTCCTCTTCAACCATTTCCACCCCGGTCCAGTCGAGTGAGGAGAGCTCGCTGTCGTCGATGAGCGGCTGGATGCCCTGGTCACCCGCGGTAGCCACGGTGGCGACCAGGTCGATCTCCTGAAGGTAGCGCGGCGCGGCGCCGACGAGCGTGATGGGCGCCATGGCGCTGTTCTGAAAGAGCAGGCTCAGGCCGACCGGCGCCGTAGGGATCTCACTCTTTTCCTGGGAGTCCGCCGCAAGCCCCAGGCTGAGGCAGCCGAGTCCGGCACAGAATGCCAACCCGAGAACCCCCTTGATCATCAAACCCTTCCGACGCATGGTCCGCTCCTTTCTCTCGACCGTCACAGGTAGATACGCGGAAAGCCGCTCCCGACCCGCCATCCCGCCCCTTCCCGCCTGCGGACTGTTTGGGAGAGAATGCGATCAACATATGCGAGCTCCTGAACTGCGCAGGCTCCGCCGGCGCCTGGCCCTGCTCGTCCTGATCTACTGCTTCGCCGGAGCGGCGAGCCAGAAACTGGTGCCGGGCGTGGACGAGATCATCCCCTTCTACGGCTGGTCGCTCTTCTCGAAGGTGCCGAACGAGGACAGCCGGTACGTGCTCCTCATTCACAGCCACAAGAAGAAGACTCTCGAACCGCCGGTCTCCTTCCTCCATGCTCCGGACGCGATCGTCAGGGGCAACCGCTATACCGGCCGAAAGGTGATCCAACGGCTCGGCAAGGCGATCGATCGCGGTGAGAGAGCCCGGGCCGAGGACCTGCGGCAGCTCCTGGAGCGGAGCTACCTCAGCGAGCGGATGCAGTACGAGCTGATTTTCGAACGGTACGACCCGATAGCCAAATGGAGAACCGGCGCCAACCTTGAAGAGCGCAGCCTCGGGCGGTTCAAGACCGGAGCCGGACGGTGAAGCGCCGCAGCCGCATCGAGGCGCTGATCGCCTTCTTCCGGCCGGCGCGGCCGGCGCATGCTGGCTCCGCATCCCTCCTGCTGTCGCGCGAGCGGTTCACCGCCGCACAGACCCTGATCGCGGCCTACTACGCCGTCCTGTTCTTTTTTGCGGTGGGGGAGCTTTTCTCCTGGCAGGATTATCTTCATGCGGGCGAGCTGGCGCTTCGCTGGCCGGTCTTCTGGCTGCGCTTCGTGGAAGGCGGAGCGGGGATCGCCGCGATCCTGTGGTTCCATCTCATGGGTGGGTTTCTCGGTGTGGCGCTCTCCCGGTATCGATGGGCGCGCGCCGTGGTCTTCCTCTCGCTGCTGGAGCACATGGCGCTCAAGTTCTCGTTCGGAGCGGTGAACCATGGCGACCATCTCGGCGTTCTGATCAGTTTCGTGCTGATCTTCCTGCCCGCCGGCTGGAATGTCCTCGGGCAGCCAGCGGATCGCAGAGTGCGCTCGGCGACCCTGCTGGTCTTTTCCGGCGTGCAGGCCCTGATCCTGCTGACCTACAGCATGGCGGGCATCTGGAAGGCCGGAGGGATTCTCCAGCAGTGGCTCCGGGGAGAATTCATCACATATCTCCACCCGCAGGGTCTCGCGTACCAGATCGCCGGAAAGATGATCGAGGACGACGCGGCGAGCCTCCTCGGGCCGTGGCTGGTCGAGCATCCCTGGGCCGGCTGGCTGCCGGGGATTGCGGTGATCTATCTGGAGCTTTTCGCCCTCTGGGTGGTCGCCCGCCCCTCCTTGCACCGGGCCTGGGGACTGGGGCTCGCGCTTTTCCACCTTTTTTCGCACCTGACCTTGGGTGTGGGCTTTCCGCAGAACATCCTCTGGCTGTGCCTGTTCCTGGTGCTCTCACCGTTCCGGCCGCCTGTGCCGGACTGGCGACAGGCGGCCGGAGATCTGCCGGTTTTCGGAGCCTGGCTCCGCAAAGCTCACGGTCGGCTGTCCGGATCCGCCGGGTGCGGCTGATCAGCGCATCCGGGCGACGATCTCCCGGAACTTCGGTTCCTTCCGCAGCTCCGCGAATTCCGGCCTCTCCTCCAGGGCCTTCCGGTCGGCAAGGCCCTTGTCCACGGCCTCGCGCAGGAAGTCCAGCGCTTTCTTGTGGCCGGGCTTTCCCTTGAGGGCGGAGACGGCCGCCATTTCCACCCAGAGGGCAGGGTCCTCGGGACGGATTTCGGCTGCGATCGAAATCATGAAGATGGCGAGGTCGTACTTCTTCTTCGGGAGGAGCGCCTGCGGCTGATAGAAAGCCAACTGCCCCATGAACATATTGAGGATCCGCTTGGCCGAGAGGCTCTCCTCCGGGTCCGCCGACTCCATGCGCTTTTTGAGCTCCGGGATCTTCAGCGCGGCGGCGACCTGTGCCACGGTCACCGGCTCGTTGCCCGGATTGGCGCGCGCCAGGATGCCGGGTGCGTTGGCAAGGATTTCCTTGTCCCGGCGGTCGCGGGCTTCGCGTTCGCGCAGCTCCTTCTGGCAGGCGGGCGAGGCGGCCAGATCCGCGGCTTCGCGTTCGGCCTCCGACACATCCCGCAGACCGGCATAGTCCACGGCCATGGCGGACCAGGTGTGAAGGGCGTCCGCCGGATGGGCCGCGGCCTGGGTCCGTGCCCGCTCGCGGTCCGTCGACCATTCCGATTCGATGATCGCGGGGCTCTTCTCCCTCAGCCCGCCTTTCATCGCCTGGATCTCCATCCAGCCCACCGCCCGGGTGGCGAGATCCACCGGCGGCCATTCGTGCGTCCCGGCGAAGCCCTCGATGCGGTGCGGCACGGCGACACCTGCGAGCGCCTGATCAAGGTCCCGCATCTCGTAATAATTGAAGTCGCGGTCGCCGTACGTGCCGAAAAAAATGAAAGGGTTGTCCCGCTTCGGCGTCGATCCGATCGGGAAACCGGCGCTGGCCCCGATGACTCCGGCGATCGATCCGGGCGCCGAGAGAGCTAGAACGCAGGCGAAGCGCACTGTGCCCGAGTGGCCGGCCGCGTACACGCGCCGGTCGTCGATGGACAGGCGGGCGTGAGTATCCGCCCACAGCGCCCTCATGGCTGTGAAGTTGCCTTCCAGCGGCTGGTCACCCGCCACGTCGCTCTCCGTGCTCCAGGAGCTGACCACGATCCAGCCGTACCTCTCGGCCGCCTGCCGAAAGAGCTCCGCCACGGCCTTGCCATCCCTGCGCGCGTCGAAGGCATAGAGGACTGGCCACTGGCGGTCCGGCGTGTACGCGGAGGGGAGATAGAGAGAGTAGGCCTGGTCCGGCTGGTTCGCGCAGACCACCTTCTCGATCACCGTCCCCCGGGCCAGTTCGGCCGCGGCGGCCGCGGGGGTGGCTCCAGCCGTAAGGAGAAGGAAAGCCAGCAGGGGGATCAGCTTGCGTATCATGGCGCTATGGGGTCACGGTCACTCCTACGTTGGGGGTGAAGTCGCCGAACCAGGTTACGCATTCCTGCACCATCTGTCCTTGGAAGTTGTAGGTCCCCGGCGTCGCTGGAGCGGTGACCGTAAAGTTGAGCGTGACCTCCCCGCCCGGCGCAACGGCCGCCGGCAGCTCCACCCGCGTCGCTGGTAAAAAGGTT